>JAKJFE010000053.1 GCA_022705045.1 Pseudomonadota bacterium
CAGGTCAGTCCCGACGGCTCGGGTGCGAGGGCCGATCCCAGACACGTGTAGGCCGACAGGTCCGCACCATGCGACTTCGCACATCGGTCTTCTTCGCTCGCCGACTTCATGATCGCGTACTGGTTGGTTTGGCAGACCTCTGCGTCAGACTTGGCCCAGCCAGAACAGACGACCGTGTTGTCCACAGCAAATGCGGCCGGAGAGGCAAGTGCGAGCGCGATGAGGCCAAGGAACGTGTTGTGCTTCAGCATGATGGCTTTCCAAGTGAGTGTGCGGGGGTGCAGACGACTACTCGGAAAACCACACGGCCATCGATCACGAAAGTCGATTCAGGTAATCGGTTGCGCGGCGGCATTCGGCCCGAAGGTCGTCAGGGCTCGATTGCGAACGGCACAATCTATCACAAAGCGTCTGGAGCAGGGTCCTGAAGTCGGCTTCATTCAGCCGATGAGACGACCTGGCGCCGGTCAGCAACGCATCCGAGGTCATCAACTTCAGGGCCGCCTCGGGCTCTCCGGTGCCGGCCAATTGGCCGGCACGCCGGGTCGCCACCAACACGGTGAGATTCGACTGCGGCCCGTAGTGCAAGGCGATGGCTTCATGAGCTTCGCGAAAGGCCTCTCGCGTCGCGGCTGGCGACGCTTCCGCGGATTGCCGCGCGGTTGCGCGGTTGAACAGAGTCCGCAGCGTGTTCGGATGTCCGGTCCCGAGTGTCGCCTTGAACGAGTTCAAGGCTGAATCGAATGCTGCGGCGGCACCTGGATAATCCTCCACACCCATGAGCGTCGAACCCAACGCCATGTAAGCGCGTCCGGTTCCGGAGTTCGCTTCACCGTAATGTTTTTGCGCGAGCGCCAGAGTTGCGCGGGCGGAGTCGATTGCCTCGCGCGCACGATCCATTTCGCCGAGGATCCAGATCCGTTGAAGCGAAGACGCGATCAGCAGGGGGTGTTCTTCCGGAAGTGTCTGCCGTTGGCGCGCGATGATGGCATCGATGGATGACAGTGCATCTGCCGCGTGGCCATCGCGAAATCGGGATTCCATGCGCAACCATTCGGCTTCGTTCGCGATGTCAGACGAATTCGCTGCCACTGCCTTCGACTGGGCGGTCTTGGCGCAATCCTCGGCTGATGCGTAATCCTCGGCGCGCAATGCGGATTCGCAACGAACGAGCATGCCTGCGAGATTGCCGGGTTGGATTCGGTCGAGTTCGTCGAGTGCATTGTCGGCGCGATCCAGCTGGTCAAGCTCGACATAGGCGCGAGCCTTGGACAGATTCAGCTCGGCGATGCTGTCCGGCGTGCTGCTCGCGTTGGTGACCACCTGATCGAGCAGCGCGATCGCATCCTCGGACTTGCCCATTGCCGTCAGCACGTCTGCCATGGTCGTGGCCAGGGAGATTGCGAGACCGGGATTGCGAGCGATGTTTCGCCGGACATTGGGTAGCGCCGAATTGAGGATTTGCGCTGCAGTGACGAACTCCGCCGAGCTCTCCCGGTAAGGGTCGGCCGAAACGAACGCATCCTTCAGGATGGTCAGCGCCTCTTCGGCCTGATCGCGTTCGGCGCGGATGCGCACGTTCTGCAACGCGACGATCCAGGCCGAGGCGATCAACGACAGCAACAAGGCAGCAGACAGTGCGCTGGCGATGCGATGGCGGGCAACGAACTTGCGCAGTCGATAGCCGGCTTGCGAGCCTCGCAGGGAGATTGGCAGGCCTTCGCGCAGGCGCTGCAAGTCGGCATCGAGCGCGTCGACCGAGCGATAACGCTCGCCCGGATCCTTGCGCAGGCAGCGCTGGACGATGTCCTCGATGTCGCCGCTCAAGTCACGCGCCAACGTGCTCGCGGAAGCACGGCGTCCCGACAGTCCTGACGCGTCGAGCCGCGCTGCGGTCTGGCGCATCGGTGGCGGTATGCGGTGGGCAATCTGTTCGATCAGCACCGGCAAGCTGTCGCCTGCATCGGCAAATGGCGCGTATCCGGCCAGCAGTTCGTACAACAGCACCCCGAGGCTGTAGATGTCGCAGGCAACCGTGACCGGTGCACCGGTCAGTTGCTCGGGCGCTGCCGTCGCCAGTGAAAAGAAGCGTTCCGATGTGGCGGTCACCCGGTGCCCGGCATCGTCGGCGATCGACTTGGCGATGCCGAAATCGAGCAACTTGGGTTGACCGTCCGGCAGGACGAGAACATTGCTGGCCTTGATGTCACGGTGCACGATCAGGTTGCGATGCGCGTACTGGACCGCGTCGAGTACACGCCGGAACAGGTCGATGCGCTGGTCGATGTCGAGTCGTTCGCGGTCGGCGAAGGCCGCGATCGGAATGGCGTCGCGCAGCAGTTCCATCACGACGTAGGGTGAGCCGTCCTCGAGGGTGCCGGCATCGATGAACTGGCAGATGCCCGGATGCTGCAGGCTCGCCAGCACCGCACGTTCCGCCTGGAAGCGTGTGAGTGCCTGGGGCGTCATCATGTCGCGGCGCACGACCTTGATCGCGACTTCGTGATGCAGCGACGGATCATCGCGTTGCGCGCGGAACACCCGGCCCATGCCGCCGGCGCCAATCTCTTCGATGACCCGGTAGGCGCCGACCGTGGTCCCGCTGGCCAGTGACTCGGGCATCAAGTCCCGCAAGGTCTGATCGATCTGTCGATGCAGGTGGCTGGCATCCAGACCGGCCTCGGCCTCCTCGGCGGCGATCAGTCGCTGCAACCTGGCAGCCAGTTCCGGTTCATCGGCCGCGAGTCGCGCCAGCCAATCGGCGCGTTGTTCCGGCGCAAGCTCCATTGCTTCGTCGAACAGGCGATGGAGACGACGCAGTTGTTCGGCGGATGACGCCGAAGTCACGAGGACGGATCCAGGTGCAGGCGCTCGGCCAGCCAGTTGCGTGCGAACCGCCATTGCCGGCCGACCGTGGCGGTACTGGTGCCGCAACACGTCGCGATCTGATCGACTTCCAGTCCGGAAAACAGGCGCAGCTCGACCACCTTGGCGACCATCGGATCGGCTTCGGCGAGGTCGTTCAAGGCCTGGTCGAGTGCGAGCCAGTCGAGCTGGTCGCCTGCGCCAGGAATGTCGCCGGCGCGATCGCCACCCAGTGTCACGACGTCGATACCACCGCCGCGTTTCTCAGCCTGACGTTCGCGCAGGTAGTCGATCAGCACACGCCGCAGCACCGTCGCCGAGATGGCGGCGAAGTGATCACGGTTCTGCCAATCCACGCCTTGTTGCTTGATCAGTCGGACATAGGCTTCGTTGGCCAGTTCCGTGGCCTGCAGCGTCAGGCTGCCGCCCTGTCGGCGCATCTGTGCACGCGCCAATTCGCGCAGTGTCGGATAGATCCAGTTGACCAGTTCGCTTTCGACCGACCGATCGCCGGACTTCCAGCGATCAAGCAGGCCCGTGATGACATTGTTGTCGGACATCGACAGCGCGCTCCCCAGCATATCCCGCGACAATTGTCGCAGATGGCGGGAAGACCAGCAGTCGAACCGGGAGTTCCGGCAACCCGTCGCGGATTGCCGGGGTGGGGTGGCGCAGCCGCGTTCAGTTCGCGATCTGGTTGCAGTAACGCGTTTCCGATCGATTGAAATAGATGACGCAGCCGTTGTACGAGGTCGTGTTGACGCGACCGGTCGCCGTCAGCTTGCAGTTCGGGTCATTGCTCGACTTGGTTTGGGCCGCTGCGAGCGAATGGATTTCTCCGTCCGACACGGGAAGGATCTCGGTGGCTGTCGATTGCGAATTCGTGCCGGCGATATTCTGCGCAGACGCGTAACTTCTCGCATAGCCGTTGAACCCGGGCGCATAGCCAGCGTTCGCCGGCGGGCACCAGATGCCGCCCCATTCACATTCGATGCTTGACGACGTGCTGACGTTTCCCTGCTGGCCGCCGTTGACCAGTGCGGTCTTGCTGAAATCGGCAATGAAGCGGCCGATATAGGCGTCGCAGGGCTGGGACTCGGTGAACACGTGAATGGCCTTCGCCAGCGATAAGTCGAGGCTGCGGATTTCGGCATTCAGTTCAGCAATCCTGTCGAGCGCGTCCTGGCGCCGGACGCTGTCTCTCTGGGGAATCAGGTTGAGGTCACCAGTGGCGATGGCCAGCTGCTTTCGAGCGGCGGCCAGGTCGTGTCGCAGTCCCAGCAAACCCACCGACGCTTCGCTGATGGCGCCGGTCGACTGATCGATGTGCTGATAGACGCCATCGGCCAGCTTGTCCCAATCCGAGTGCTGCGCTTCGAACGCCGCCGCCGTAGTGGGGGTGGACTCGCCGCGCCGGACGTCGTCGCGATCCGGGGTCATTGCCGAAGCGGATGTCGCTGCGAGCAGCAGCAAACAAGACAGGTTGATGCGATTCATATGTACTCCTGAGTCAAGGCGCCGAGGCGCGAGCCATGCATTGGCTCTCTTGCCTACTCGGAGTGCGACTCCGCCATCGATCAATCGGCAACGACGAGTCGATTGCGTCCTTCACGCTTGGCGCGGTAAAGCGCGGCGTCCGCAGCGCGGATGAGTTTGTCCGGGCCGGAATGCAGGTCGTTGCCGTCCATGGCCGATAGGCCGAGGCTGATCGTCAGCGAGATCGTCTCGCCGTGATCGGCGATGCGCAGGGCCGCGACTTCGCTGCGCAGGATTTCGGCGCGCCGCGCCGCGTCGTCACGGGTGGCGCCGGGCAGCAGCACCACGAATTCCTCGCCGCCATAACGTGCAACGAAATCGTCGCCTTCACGCACGTGGCGGCGCAACACGTCGGCCACGGCGCGCAGGCAGTCGTCGCCGACCAGGTGGCCATGGGTGTCGTTGATGCGCTTGAAGTGGTCGATGTCCAGCATCAGCAGGGCGATCGGTGCCTTGCGCTCGCGCGACTGAGCGACCGCATGCGCCAGGGTCTCGTCGAGGTAGCGACGGTTGTGCACGCCGGTAAGTCCGTCGCGCAGGCTGAATTCGTGCAGGCGCCGGTTGGCGGTGCGCAGTTCGCCCATGGCGCGATTCAGTTCGTTGGTGCGCTCGGCGACGCGGATCTCCAAGCGTTCGGTCGCTTCCAGTTGCAGTTGCAGGTTTTGTTCGCGCAGCAGCTTGAAACGATAGGCGAGGCCAAGCGAGAGCAGAATCATCTCGATGCTGGAACCGAACTGGATGCCGTATTCGGTGAGAAAGTTTTTCGGCAGCAGCCCGAATGAAACACAGGCATAGACGACGATGCCGGCCACCATGAAACTCCAGGCCAGCAGGAAGTAATAGGCGGGGCGATAGCCGTGGCGCCAGGCACTGAATCCGGCCCCGATCATCAGGAACGCGAGCAGGAAGACCGACGCCGTTTCAAGCAGAATGGCATGGCGATAGGTGATGAAGGGCGAGGCAAGCGTGATCGCCGCCAGTAACCACGCGGCAGCGCGGAACAGTCGCGCCAGTTTCGGCTGCCGGGTCGGCAATTCAAGGAAGCTGTAGGTGAACAGGACCATGCAGGTCAGGGATCCGCCGATCGCGAGCAGCAACACGGCGTCGTCCCAGAGTGGCCAGGTTGGCCACAGGATCTGGTAGCTGATGCCATTCAGGCAGGCCAAGGCCAGGCCAAACAGTGCGACGTAACCGATGTAGTACGGATAACTGCGATCGCGCACCGACAGGAAGATCAGCAGGTTGTACAGCAGCAGGCCGATCAGCACGCCGTAGTAGACGCCGAGCCCGAGTTGCGAGCGCTGATGGGTTTCGAGAAATGCATGGTCGGAATAGATCGCGATCGGCACCTGCACCGAACTTTCGGTCTGCACGCGCAACAGGGTGCGTACGCTCTGGCCGCGCGGCAATTTCAGCGCGAAGTTGAAGTGGCGATGGTCGACGCTCCGCGCCACATACGCTTCCCGATCACCGGACACGAAGCGCTGTTCGCGTCCATCGCTGTAGCGCAAATGCAGGTCGAGATGGTCGAGCAGGGCGTATTCGACGACGTACAGCCAGCTGTCGTCGGCGTGGTCGACATTGCGCAGGTCGAGCGCGAACCAGTGCACGCCTTCGGCAAAACCGAACGTCGGTGGCCAGCGCACGACTGGCTTGAACTCGCCGCCACGCAGTGCGGCTTCGGCATCGGTCTCGCGGGAGTCCGGGTTCGGATCGACCCAGTAGTGGAGATTTTCGCTCGGTGTGAAGATCGATTGGCCTGCGTGCAAGGCCAGTGGCGTCGAGTCCGCAGCCGACGCGGCTTGTGCGATGACGATCGCGCAGGCGAACAGGATCAGGGTGAAGACGTGACGCATGCCGCCTCCCGAGTTGCCATGAGGATAACCCCGTGGTCGATCGCGCGCGCGCCGCGACACCTTCCGTTGCTTGCGCGACAATTCGTAATCATGTAACAATGCGCTATCACATTAGCATGCGATAGCGGATCATCATGAAGCGCAAGTCGATCGAGCCCGAGGCCCCTGCGGAAGCCGCGGAAATCTCGTTGTACGAGGCGCTGCTGACCTTGCGCGACGAGGCTGAAATGCAGGCGTTCTTCCATGACCTGTGCACACCGGCCGAGCTCGAGGCGCTGCGCGACCGCTGGCGCGTCGTGCCGTTGCTGGCGCAGGACGTGCCGTACCGCGAGATCCACGATCGCACCGCGGTCAGCGTCACCACGGTCGGTCGGGTCGCGCGCTGCCTGCAGATGGGCGAGGGTGGTTACCGCATCGCCGCCGAACGATTGGGCTGGCTGGCGCCGCCCGCCCCGACACCTTCGAAACGGAAATCCCGATGAGCCTGCGTCCGACGAAAACCCGTGATCGACTCCGCATTGCCGTGCAGAAATCCGGACGGCTGTCCGAGCCTTCGCAGAACCTGCTGGCGCAATGCGGCCTGAGCTTCCGGCAGAGCCGCGACAAGCTGTTCTGCTTCGGCGAGAACCAGCCGGTCGACCTGTTGCTGGTGCGCGACGACGACATTCCCGGACTGATCGACGACGGCGTCTGCGACCTTGGTTTCCTGGGTCGCAACGTGCTGGAAGAAGCACGGCTCGACCAACTCGCCAGCAAAGGCACGAGCCTGCTGCGCGAAGTGCGCGCACTCGGGTTTGGTGGCTGTCGCCTGTCGATTGCCGTGCCCCAGGAAGAGGATTACACCGATGCGACGCAGCTTGCCGGTCGTCGCATCGCGACCAGCTATCCGCGGTTGCTGTCGAAGTTTCTCGCGGACCGCGGCGTCGCTGCCGGTGTCGTCATGTTGTCCGGTTCGGTCGAGATCGCGCCGCGCCTCGGCACCGCCGACCTCATCTGCGACTTGGTGTCTTCCGGTGCCACGCTGGTCGCGAACCAGCTCAAGGAAGCCGAGATCATCCTGAAGAGCGAAGCCGTGCTGGTGGGTTCGACGACGGCCTTCGGCGACGAACGCGACGACATTCTGGCGATGCTGATGCGCCGCCTCGACGGTGTGCTCGCGGTGCGTGAAACCCGCATGCTCATGCTGCGCACGACCCGCGCCGACTGGCCGGCGGTGCGCGATGCGTTGCCCCTGGGCTCGCTGCCGACGCTGACCCAGATTGACGGCGAGGGCATCGACGTGGCGGTGCAGGCGATCGTGCCGCGACCGGTCGGCTGGCCCGAACTCGAGGCCATGAGTCGCGCCGGTGCGCGCCAGATGCTGGTGCTGCCGGTCGAGAGGATGCTGGCATGAAGCGTGTCGACTGGCGTGTGCTTGATGAGGCTGCACGCGAAGCCGTCCTGCGACGCCCACCCAGCCTGCGCAGCGATGAATTGCGACGGGCGGTCGCACGCATCATCGAACAGGTGCGTGCCGATGGCGATGCGACGTTGCGTGCGCTGACGCGCAAGTTCGACGGTGTCGAACTCGGGCCGCTGCATGTATCGGAAGCGGAGTTCGCCGAAGCCGCCGCAACGATCAGCGATGCCGCGCGTGCCGCGATCGATGAAGCCTACGAACGGATCCGCGCGTTCCACGAGGCGCAGCGTCCGGTACCGTTGTATGTCGAAACTGCGCCCGGCGTGGTCTGCGAGCGCATCAGTCGACCCATTCGCACGGTCGGCCTCTATGTTCCGGCCGGTTCGGCGCCACTGCCTTCGTCGGCCCTGATGCTCGGCGTGCCTGCGCAACTCGCCGGCTGCGAGCGTGTCGTGTTGTGTTCGCCGCCGAATGCGGAAGGGCGGGTCGAGCCGCACGTGTTGTATGCCGCCCGCCGCTGCGGCATCAGCGAAGTGTTTAAGCTCGGCGGCGCCCAGGCGATCGCGGCGATGGCGACGGGCACGGCCTCGGTACCGCGCTGCGACAAGTTGTTCGGACCCGGCAATGCCTACGTCACCGAAGCGAAGCTGCAACTCGCCGCCGACGGCCTCGCCATCGACATGCCGGCGGGGCCCTCGGAAGTGATGGTGATCGCCGACGCCTCGGCCGATGCCGCGTTCGTCGCCTCCGATCTGCTGTCGCAGGCCGAACATGGTCCGGATTCGCAGGTCGTGCTGGTCGCGACGGAGGGCGCGCTGATCGATGCCGTCGCGGCGGAGGTCGAAGCGCAACTGGATCGTCTGTCGCGCGCCGACACCGCACGACGGGCCTTGCAGAACAGTCTGGCGATTCGTGTCGACACCCTGGATGACGCGATCGTCGTTGCCAATGCTTATGCGCCGGAACACCTGATCGTGAACACCGTCGATGCGCGAGCGCTGTTGCCTGACCTTCGTGCCGCCGGCTCGATCTTCCTCGGGCCGTATGCCGCGGAATCGCTCGGCGACTATTGCTCCGGCACCAATCACGTGTTGCCGACCAACGGTGCGGCGCGCGCGTGGAGCGGCGTCTCGCTGGCGAGTTTCCTGAACTTCATCACCGTGCAGGAAGTGTCGTCGGCCGGCCTGCGCGCGATCGGTCCGTGTGCGGTGGCGCTGTCGGATATCGAAGGATTGGATGCACACGGCCACGCGGTGCGCCTGCGCCTGGAGCGTGCGGCATGAGCGTCTTGGGACTGGCTCGGCCCGAACTGCTGGCGATGGCCCCGTATTCGTCGGCACGCATGGAAGCGGGCGGCGGCGACATCTGGTTGAACGCGAACGAGTCGCCGTGGAATCCGATTGCGCTTGGTCGCATCAATCGATATCCCGAGCCGCAACCGCCGCAACTGCTTGCGGCGCTGGGCGAAGTGTACGGCGTCGATCCGTCGCGACTGTTCGTCGGTCGTGGTTCGGACGAACCCATCGATCTGCTTACGCGGGCGTTCTGCCGCGCCGGGCAGGATTCGGTGCTGATCGCGCCGCCGACCTTCGGCATGTATGCAGTCGCCGCGCAGGTGCAAGGCGCCAAGGTGCGGACCGTGCCGTTGCGCGCCGAGCATGGCTTTGCATTCGATGTCGACGCGGTGTTCGCCGCGGTCGATGCGAACACGAGGATCGTCTACGCCTGCACGCCGAACAACCCGACCGGCAACAGCACCGATCCGGCCGTGCTGCTCGATCTCGCCGAGCGCCTGCGCGATCGCGCCTTGCTGGTTGTCGACGAGGCCTACATCGAGTTTTCGATGCGGGATTCGCTGGCGACACGCGCCGGAGCGCCCGACAACCTGGTCGTGTTGCGGACCTTGTCGAAGGCGCATGGCCTGGCCGGCGTGCGCATCGGCACGGCCATCGCCGCGCCCGAGGTCATAGGACTGCTGCGCCGGATCATGGCGCCGTATCCGTTGCCGGAGCCGAGCATCGATGCGGCGATGAAGGCCTTGTCATGGGAAGCGCGGCAGCTCACGCGGGCGCGCATCGCCCAGGTGCGCAGCGAGCGCGAACGCTTGCGCGCGGCGTTGCCCGGTTGCGCCGGCGTGCGGGAGGTGTTGCCGTCGGACGCGAATTTCCTGGCCGTGCGATTCGATGATCCGGAGCGTCGTTATGCGCAACTGGCCGCGGCCGGCATCATCGTGCGCAAGCTGATGAAGTATCCGGGACTGGCCGATGCGTTGCGCATCAGCATCGGTACGACGGATGAAAACAGCGCGGTGCTCGCCGCGCTCGACACCCGCAGGGAGGCCGCATGAGCCTGCGCAAGATCCTGTTCCTGGACCGCGATGGCACCTTGATCGAGGAGCCCGCCGACTTCCAGATCGATTCGCTGGCCAAGTTCAGGCTGGTGCCGGGCATGATTCCGGCGCTGCTGAAGCTGAAGGCCGCCGGCTACGAGTTCGTGATGGTCAGCAACCAGGATGGGCTCGGCACCGACAGTTTTCCTTTGGCCGACTTCGAACCGCCGCAGCAGTTGCTGCTGCAGATCCTCGAATCGCAGGGCATCCGCTTCAGCGCCATCCATATCGATCCGCACTTCGAACACCAGAACGCGCCGACGCGCAAACCCGGCATCGGCATGCTGCTCGATTACCTCAGGTCGGGCACGCTGGACTTCGCGCAGAGTGCGGTGATCGGCGACCGCGAGACCGACCTGCAACTTGCGCGCAATCTCGGCGTGCGCGGTTTCCGGCTCGGTCCCGACCACGACGATTGGGCGACGATCGCGCACCTGCTCGCCGACGCACCACGCATCGCGACGGTGGAGCGTGTGACCAGCGAGACGCGTATTCGGGTGACGGTCGATCTCGACCGCGAGGCCAAGGCCGAAGTCGCGACCGGCATCGGCTTCTTCGACCACATGTTCGAACAGATCGGTCGCCACGGCGGCTTCGCGCTGACGCTGACTTGTGCCGGCGACACCCACATCGACGAACACCACAGTATCGAGGACTCGGCGCTGGCCTTGGGCGAGGCGCTGCGCAAGGCGCTTGGCGACAAGCGCGGCATCGGCCGCTACGGCTTCACCTTGCCGATGGACGAGACGCTGGCGAGCGCCGCGCTCGACCTGTCCGGGCGCTCCTACCTCGTGTTCGACGGCACCTTTGCGCGCAGCGAAGTCGGCGGCATGGCCACCGAACTGGTGCCGCATTTCTTCCGTTCGTTGTGCGACGCGCTCGGCGCCAACCTGCACCTGAGCGTGCGCGGCGACAACACCCACCACATGGTCGAAGCCTGCTTCAAGGTGTTCGCGCGTGCGTTGCGCCAGGCGATTCGCCGCGAGGGTGATGCGATCCCGAGCACGAAGGGGACATTGTGAGTCGCGACGTTGTCATGCTCGATTCCGGCGGCACCAACCTCGGTTCGGTGCAGTACGCGTTTGAACGCCTCGGCGTGCGTGCGGAACTGTCGCGCGACCCGGAGCGCATCCGCCGTGCCAGTCACGTGGTCCTGCCGGGCGTTGGCGCGGCGGCCCCGGGCATGCAGCGTCTGCGCGCCTCCGGTCTCGACCGATTGATCCCGACGCTGACGCAGCCTGTACTTGGCGTCTGCCTCGGCATGCAATTGCTGTTCGAGGCGAGCGAAGAGGGCGACACCGCCTGTCTCGGCATCCTGAAGGGACGGCTCACGCGTTTCGACGAGGCGCGTTGCGGCCGCGTGCCGCACATGGGCTGGAACCGCATCGATGGTATCCGCGATTCGCCCCTGCTGGCGGGTCTGGATCGCGATGCGTACGCCTATTTCGTGCACAGTTACGCCGCGCCGGTCACGTCCGCGACGGTCGCCACCTGCGACTACGGCGGTGCGTTCGCAGCGGTCGTGTCCGAGCGCAATTTCCACGGCGCACAGTTCCATCCGGAGCGATCCGCCGCGGTCGGCGCGCGCCTGTTGTCGAATTTCCTGGAGCTTTCATGATCCCCATTCCCGCCATCGACCTGCGTGAGGGCCGCGTCGTGCGCCTGACCCAGGGCGACTACAACCAGCAACGCAACTACGACTTCGATGCGGTCGAGTTGGCCGAACGCTATGTCGCCGAGGGCGCGCAGCGCCTGCACGTGGTCGACCTCGATGCCGCGCGCGATGGCGGCAGCCGCAACCGGCTCGCGATCTGCGACATCGCCTCGCGTCTTGGCGTGCCGGTGCAGGCCGGCGGTGGTGTGCGCGACGAATCCGACCTGTACGCGTTGTTCCGCGGCCATGTCGCCGCGGCCGTGGTCGGCAGCGTCGCCGTGCGCGATCCGGAACGCGTCATCGAGTGGGCGCGCGTCTTCGGTCGCGACCGCATCGTCGTCGCGCTCGATACGCGCCTCGTCGACGGCGTCTGGACCTTGCCGCTGCACGGCTGGACCGAAGCCAGCGGCATCGACCTGCATGACCGCATTGCCCTGTACCTCGACGCCGGACTTGACCAGTTCCTGATCACCGACATCGCCCGCGACGGCATGATGGGTGGTCCCAGCCTCGACCTGTATCGCGCCTTGCGCAGCCGTTATCCGGATGCGCGCATCCAGGCATCCGGTGGCGTCGACAGCATCGCCTCGTTGTCGGCATTGAAGGCGGTCGGCGTGGCTGGTGCCATCGTCGGACGCGCCTTGCTCGAAGGTCGCTTCAGCGTCGCCGAGGCGAACGCATGCTGACGCGCCGGATCATTCCCTGCCTCGACGTGCGCGATGGCCAGGTCGTGAAGGGTGTACGTTTTCGCGACCACGTCGTGATGGGCGGCATCGAGGAACTGGCGCTGCGGTATCGCGACGAGGGCGCCGATGAACTGGTGTTCTACGACATCACCGCGAGTCCGGAAGGCCGCTCGGCCGATCCCGACTGGGTGCGACACGTGGCCCGGCATCTCGACATTCCGTTCTGCGTGGCCGGCGGCATTCGTTCGGTCGCTGATGCGGAACGCATCCTGCACGCCGGCGCCGACAAGGTGTCGGTGAATTCGCCGGCACTGGAACGACCGCAACTGATCACCGAACTGGCTGAAGCCTTCGGTGTGCAGTGCGTCGTCGTCGGCATCGACTCGCAGCTGGTCGACGGGGCGCTGCGCGTGCACCAGTACACCGGCGATCCCTCGCGCACCGTCGTCGCGCCGCGCGACACCCCAGCGTGGGTGCGCGAAGCGGTCGAACGTGGCGCCGGCGAGATCGTGCTGAACTGCATGAGCTCGGACGGTGCGCGCAACGGTTACGACATCGCGCAACTGCGTGTGGTGCGCGCCGTCTGCACAGTGCCGCTGATCGCTTCCGGCGGTGCGGGAAACGCGCAGCATTTCGCCGACGTGTTCCGCGAGGCTGACGTCGACGGTGCGCTCGCCGCCAGCGTGTTTCATTCCGGTACGCTGCCGATTCCCGAACTCAAGACCTTCCTCCGCAATCAAGGCATCGCGATCCGACCATGAACCGCATCGAATTCGATCCCAGTCGCGTCGACTTCGCCAAGGGCGAGGGTTTGGTGCCGGCCATCGTGCAGGACGCGAGCAGCGCCCAAGTGCTGATGCTCGGCTACATGGACAGCGAAGCGCTGCGTCACACCGTCTCGACCGGCATGGTGACGTTCTGGTCGCGTACGAAGCAGCGCCTGTGGACCAAGGGCGAGACGTCGGGCCACACGCTCGACGTCGTCTCGATCGCGCTCGACTGCGATGCCGATACCTTGTTGATCCTGGCAAAACCGAACGGCCCCACCTGCCATCGCGGCTGCACCTCCTGCTTCGATCCTGGCGAGTCGCCGTTGATGAGCGAACTGGCCCGGCTCGACGCCGTCATCGCGCAACGCCTGCAGGACCGTCCCGAGGGCAGCTACACGACCAAGCTGGCGAATGCCGGCATCCGTCGCGTCGCCCAGAAGGTCGGCGAGGAGGGCGTCGAAACGGCGTTGGCGGCGGTGGCCCAGGACGAGGAGGCGCTGGTCAACGAAGCAGCTGACCTCGTCTATCACCTCGGCGTCGCGTTGCGATTGCGCGGTCGTGGCTTCGATGACGTGCTGCGCGTATTGCGCGAACGGCATCGCTGAAGCTTGCCCCTCATCCGCCCTTCGGGCACCTTCTCCCCGCGGACGCAGGGAGAAGGAAAGAATGATGCGCTGGAACACGCTTGATGGTCGACCGACGCGCATCATCGCGCATCGCGGTGCGTCCGGGCTGCGCCCGGAGCACACGCGCGTCGGGTATGAACTCGCCATCGCCCAGGGCGCCGATGTCATCGAGCCGGATCTGGTGCCGAGCCGTGATGGCGTGCTGTTCGCCCGCCATGACGCCGGTCTGAAGCGCAGCACCGACATTGCACGCCGTCCCGAATTCGCTGCGCGCGCGACGATGGATCGATCGGGGGGCCGCGATTGGCCGGTGCATCATTTCGATCGCGAGGAACTCGCTGCACTGCGGGCCATTCAGCCGTTCGGCCGGCGCAGCCGCGCCTTCGATTCGCGTTGGTCATTGCCGACCTTCGAGGATGTACTCGACGTCGCCGCCACGCATTCGTCCCCTGATCGACGCATCGGCATTTATCCGGAGCTGAAACATCCAGCTTTCTTCGCAGCGCACGGCATCGACGTGACCGCGATCTGCATCGATGCGTTGCGACATCGCGGTCATGGAGGAAAGTCCGATCCGGTCTGGCTGCAGTGTTTCGAGATCGAACCGCTGCGGCGCATCCACGAAACGCTGGCCCTGCCGGTGTTCTTCCTGGTCGAACCGTCCGCCATCGGCGATACGTCATGGTTGCGCGCGCTGCATCGACAACACACCTGGCTGGATGGCATCGCGTTGCCGAAGTCGGCGCTGATGGGTGTGCATGGCAACGGCGAACTGGTGCGTGTGGCGCATGATCTCGGCTGGCAGGTGCACGTCTGGACACTGCGAGACGATCAGGTGATGGCCGGGTTCGCCCGTGTGCAAGATGAATTGCACGCACTGTTCGCGCTCGGTGTCGATGCGCTGTTCGCGGACTTCCCGGGCACGGCCGTGGCCGTGCGCGACGCTAGCGATTGACCGCAGTCTTCAACCCATCGCGCCACTGCGCCAGTTGCGCACTGACCAGCGCGCCATTGCTGATCTGCGGCTCGGAGGGATCGAATCCGTCGGCGCGTTCCCGCTCCTCGATGTGTTGCCGGGCAATCTTGAACGCCGCCGCGAAGTCGGTCTGCGTCGCCAGCGCTTCGGCAAAATAGGCACGGCCGAAGTAGGTGAGATCGGCATCGGCACCGCAACCGAACGAGGTGCGGTCGGCGCGTGCCGAGGTGATGACGAGGCTGGTGGGTGAGGCGAGTGCATCGAGATAACCGCCGGAGTAGCAGGCCGAGACGACCGCGACGCGCCAGCGGATGCCGGCATTGTCATAGGCTTCGAGCACGTCGTCCGGCGTGATCTGGGTCAGGCTCAGGTCGCCGAGTTGCACCAGCCAGTCGTGGTCTTTCGAGCCGTGCGACGTCATGAAGACGAGCACGATGTCCTCGGCCGGGTCGATGCGGCGACCGAGGCCATCGAGCGTGCGCAGCAGGTTGCGCCGCGTCGCCAACGGTACCTGGGGCAGGGTATCGACATGGTTGATCAGGCTCAGGCTGCGACCGCGGGTGCCGAAGCGTTCGTCGAACACCGTGGTCGCCAACTCGACCTCGTTGCGGAACACGTCCTCGGCGCCGTCGCCGGCCATCGCGACCAGATACAAATCGACCACGCCCGGGCGTTGCGGTGCGAGCGCCGCGATCTGCGCGTCCACGAGTCCGTCCTGCATCGCGAGCAGGTCTTCGGGATCGTAGTCGAGTGCGACGTCGGCGCGTTCATCGAACGCGGATTCTGATGCTTCCTCGTAGTCCGAGTAGTAGAACGCCGACCAGACGTCGGACGCATACAAGGGCACGAACGACAGCACAGACAAGGTTGCGGCAGCTAGGAATCGACGGAGCGTGTGCGCTTCCGGCGCGATCGCACGCAGCGCAGGGATCAGCATCAAGAAAACGAGTGGTGTGGCGATCCAAGAAAAATGACCAAATCCATAATCGTTATCGACATCGATGCCAAAGGTTGGGTTCCAGCCTTTCCACTGGGCGAGGTTGACGACAAAAAGGGTTGGCGCCGACCAGAACAACGCCTGCACCGCCAAAGTTGGTGACAGCGCCGGCCGTTGCAGGATGAACGCCGAAGCGGAACCGGCCAAGCGCACGAGGATGAGTAGCAGTGCATAGCCGCCGACGGCAGACCACGTGAACACAACTCCCGGAGGATGTTGCGGAACTCGTTCGCCGAGCCATCCTGTGACCACACAGAACAAGCCAAGAACGAAAACGTGATGTTCTCGTGCGAGCGGAAATGGTGTCTTGCGCGTCAAGGCACGATATCGCGGAAACTTGAGACGCAGTCGTGGCGGCCATGCGATTCCGGGTTCGTGTCCGGGCGGCACAGTTGCACCGTCCCCATGCCAGCGTCCTTCGCCGCGTCGAGTTCGGCTTCGACATCGGACAGGAACAGAATGTCCGACGGCGCGACACCAATCGCCGCGGCGATCCGTCGATACGAATCGGCTTCGCGCTTGCCGCCGCTGGTCGTGTCGAAATGGCCGCGGAACCAGGGCAATAGGTCGCCGAAGACCGAGTAGCCAAAGAACAGCTTCTGCGCCGCGATCGAGCCCGACGAATACACGTACAGCGGCACGCCGGCCGCGTGCCAGGCGCGCAACTGGTCGTAGGCATCGACATAGACGTGCGCGCTGAAATCGCGTCCGGCGTAGCCGGACTGCCAGATCAGGCCTTGCAGCGTTTTCAGCGGCGTCGCCTTGCGGTCGATGTCGATCCAGTACAACAGCGTCGCAATCGCGGCCTCGTCATCGGCATCGCCGGTTTCCGTGCGCACCGCGTCCAGCGCCGCACGCACGTCCGCTTCGGCAGCATGGGTGCGCACGAAGTTGGGCAGGCGATCACGCGCATACGGGAACAGCACGCGATGCACGAAGTCGATGGCGCTGGTCGTGCCTTCGATGTCGGTAAGGACGACGCGAGCCATCAGTTGGCGTACCGCGGGAAGCGTTGCGCGATGTCGTCGCCGGTGAAGTTCGCGACCCAGCCCTCGACATTGCTGAAGATGCGGATCGCGATGAAATGCGGGTTCGGGCCCATGTCGAACCAGTGGCGGGTGTTGTCCGGCACGCTGATCAGATCGCCCTGTTCGCACAGCACTTCGATCACGCGCGTGTCGAGGTGCAGGGTGAACAGGCCGGAGCCGGCGACGAAGAAACGCACTTCGTCTTCGCTGTGGCGATGTTCATTCAGGAACTTCTGGCGCAACGCGTCTTTCTGCGGATGGTCGGCAGCCAAGCTGATCACATCGACGGCCTGGTAGTTCTTTTCGGCCATGATGCGATCGATGTCGGCGCGGTAGGCGGCGATGACTTCGTCCTGCGAGGCGCCCGGTGCGACCTGCGCATTCGCGGCCCAGCGTTCGAAGCGCACGCCATCGCGGCCAAGCAATTCGGCGATCAGGGCATGGTCGCGGGTTTCGGTGACGACGGTCGACGGGTCGGTTTCGTTGAAGATGCGGAGACGGCTCATCGGCGCAGGTTCCAGAGGTCGAGCTCGCAGGCGAGCAGGAATTCGAAAGCATCGAGGTGGCGACGTGCTTCCTTGAGATCGCGGCCCCAGGCATAGATGCCGTGGCCGTCGATCAGGTAGCCGTGCAGCGGCAGGTCGCGCTTGAGGTACGGATCAATCATCGCTGCGAGCGCGGGCATGTCCTGGGTATTCGGCAGCACCGGCAGACGCATCGTCGCTTCGTGGGTGTCGTAGCCGCGAAAGGCTTTCAGCAGTTCGTAGCCGGCCAGCACGATTTCGCCGCGGTCGGCAAACAGGCGCGAAGCGACCGTCTGCACACGCGAGTGCGTGTGCAACACGCAACCAATGGCCGCCTCGTGCGCGTAGAGTTGCGTGTGCAGCAGCGTTTCGGCGGACGGGCGATGGTCGGAACCGACGGCACGACCTTCCAGATCGACGATCATGAAGTCGTCGACGCCGAGCCGGCCCTTGTCGCGACCGGAAATCGTGATGACCGCCGAATCGGCATTCAGGCGCGAGGAAAAGTTGCTGCTCGTGGCCGGCGTCCAGCCCAGTTGCGCGAGCTCGCGCGCCGCATCGGCGAGGGATTGTGCGGCGTATTGAAAACCATTCGCATCAACAGCTTGCATTGCCTGAAGCATTCTTGACCGGAATCAAACAAAGGACGCGCGACTATACCCGAAGATGGTGCATCATCCGTCCCGAACAAGCCCAACCCAAGGAGCCATCGCATGAACGAGATCAAGACCAGCCGCCGCCAGTTCCTGGCCATTGGTGCCACCGCCGTCGTTGCTGCGGCCGTCGCGCCGCGCATCGCCCACGCCCAGGGCGCGTTGCCGCAGATCGATGAAGCCGATCCGACCGCCGCCGCGCTCGGTTACAAGCACGACTCGACCAAGGTCGATGCGGCGAAGTACCCGAATCACAAGCCGGCGCAGGCCTGCGCGAACTGCAAGCTGGTGCAGGGCGCCGACGCCGACGCCTGGCGTCCGTGCAGCATCTTCCCGGGCAAGACCGTGAACGCGAAGGGCTGGTGCGCGGCCTACGCGGCCAAGGCCTGAACGATGCACTGAGGGCGACGTTGCGCGTCGCCCTCTGCTAGTTTTCACGACATGGATGTCGTCAGTCTTCTGATCGGAATACTCGTCGGCGCTGTCCTTGTGGCAGCGCCGATCTTCGTTTGGGCGCAGCGCCAATCGCAGCGTCGTTACGATGAAGGCCGCGACAGTCGCGACGGTGAATTCGCGCAAGCCGAAGCCCGTGCGCTGGCGGCGGAGTCGGCGCTGAAGGAATCGCGTGCCGTCGCGCAATCCGCCGCCGAAGCACGTGCGGCCTTGTCGGCACGTATGGACGAAGCCGCGGCTGCACACGCCGACAAGCTCCGCTGGATCGAATCGGCGCGCGAACAACTGGCGCAACAGTTCCAGGCCTTGGCCGCCACCGTGCTGGAGCAGAAGGCGGAACGCTTCAGCGCCGCGAATGCGGAGCAGCTCGGCACGTTGATGGCGCCGTTGCGTGAACAGCTGCAACAGTTCCAGCAGCTGGTGGTCGAGTCGCGCGCGCAGGAGGGCGAGAGTCGTGCGGTATTGCGCACCGAGATCCTCAATCTGCGCCAGATGAATGAGCGCCTGAGCAGCGACGCCGTCAATCTGGCGCGTGCACTGACGGGCGATACGCAAACCCAGGGCGCCTGGGGCGAACTGGTGCTGGAGCGCCTGCTCGAAGTCTCGGGCCTGAGCGAGGGGCGTGACTACGACACGCAAGTCGTTCTGCGCGACGAAGGCAGCGAAACCCGTCGCCCCGACGTGGTCGTGCGTCTGCCGGGTGGGCGCGATGTGCTGATCGACGCCAAGGTCTCGCTGTCCGCGTTCGAACGCTGGTGCAATGACCACGACGCCGCGGCGCGCGAGAAACATCTGGCCGAACATCTGGGCTCGATGCGGCGGCACATCGACGACCTCGGCAAGCGCGGCTATGCGCGCTCCAGTGGCGTCGCGTCGAACGGCATCGTGTTGATGTTCGTGCCGATCGAGGCCGCCTATCTCGAAGCGATCCGGGTCGATCCGAAACTCTATGAACTGGCTCTGCGCAACGATGTCGTCGTGGTCAGTCCGGGCATGCTGCTGGGCGTGCTGCGGACCATCGACCACGCCTGGAAAGCCGAGGCGCGCAGCCGCAACGCCGAACAGATCGCCGAACGCGCCGGTCTGCTGTACGACAAGTTCGTGGGCTTCGTGCAGGATCTGCAACGTGCATCGGAGCAGGTCGGCAAGGCGCGCGAGAGTATCGATACCGCCATCGGCAAGCTGGCGACTGGCCGCGGTCATCTGGTCGGACAGGCGGAAAAGCTTCGTCAACTCGGAGCCCGCAACAGCCGCGACCTGCGCAATGTGCTGCCGATGGCGGACAATGGGGACGACGAAGGCGAGGGCGACACGGCATGAGCGATGTGACCATCAACCAGGCGATGCTGGACCAGTTTCGCATGCTCGAACGTGCCGGCAAGCCCGGCATTCTCGCGCAGATGATCGGCATGTTCGTGAGAGGCTCCGCGGATCAGATCGCCGTGCTGCTTGCTGCCGCCGATGCCGGCGACGCCGAGAAGCTGCGCATCGCCAGCCACACGCTCAAATCGAATGCGGGCAGCTTCGGCGCCACCGAACTGGCCGAGTTGTGTCGGGACATCGAAACCGATGCGCGGGCAGGGCGCGGTCACCTTGACCCGGATCGCCGTGCACGGCTGTTGGCCCTGCACGCCGCGACGTGCGCGGCATTGCAGCGCGAGATCGCTTGAGCCTCAGTCTCTAACGCGCCAGCCAGCGGCGCGCCATGCGCCGGATCGACGCATCGGTTCGCTCATCGGCTGCGATGTCCGTGATCGGACGCCAAGCCATCGCGCGCGACTCGGCATTGGCCTCGAACTGCTCGGAGCCGTTGGCGCGAACCACGAAGCGCACGTCGTAGTGCCAATGCTCCGGTTCCGCACCGCGTGCGGGAATGACATGGACGTCCAGGTCGAAGATGGCGTCGACGACGGTCAGATCGCGCAGTCCGGTCTCTTCTTCCGCCTCGCGCAGGGCGACGCGCGGCAGGTCGGCATCGCCGTCAGCGTGACCACCCGGTTGCAGCCAGCGATCGAGCTTGCGGTGATGCATCAGCAGGGCGCGTTCACCGTCGGCCGACACCAGCCAGCTTGACGCCGTGAAATGTGCGGGAAATGCATCGCGCCAGAAGCAGCGCGGGGTTGTGACGAGCAAGTCGAGGAAGCGGCGACAGGCTTCCTGCTCGCTGGATTCGACGCTGGAATAGGTGCGCAAACAGGTCTGCAGATCGAACATCGGTATCCGGAAGGTCATGGCGGGCAGGGTGCACTCCGTCACATTCGGGCTTGCCGCGTGCGGTGGGCAACAGTATGTTAC
>JAKJFE010000195.1 GCA_022705045.1 Pseudomonadota bacterium
CACATCGGCGCGAATTTCTGGAACCTGCACGCACTGCAATTCGGCGCGACCTTCGACATGCTGCTGTTCATGCGCATCGTCATCCTGCGTACCGCGGCGGAACATCGGGTGGCGCAGCAAGCGCGGCACGAGCGCGACATGCTCAAGCTGCTCGCCCACACCGACTCGCTGACGGGACTGAAGAACCGGCGCGGGCTGAACGAGGCACTGGCGACGCTGATTCCCCACGCGACGCCGGAGCGGATGCTGGGGCTGTACATGCTCGACCTCGACGGTTTCAAACCGGTCAACGACCAGTACGGCCACGACATCGGCGATGAATTGCTGATCGCCATTGCGCGCCGACTGGGCGCGGCGCTGCGCGCGCACGACATCGTGGCGCGTGTCGGCGGCGACGAATTCGTCGTCGTGGCCACCGACCTGCCGAACGAATCGGCCGCCGCCGAACTCGGCGACACCTTGCTGGCTGCGTTCCGGACGCCCTTCCGGCAGGGCGATCAGAATTGCCGCGTGGGCGCCACGATCGGATACGTGCTGGTGCCCAACGACGGCACCGCGATCGGCGCCCTGCTCAAGGCCGCCGATGCCGCGATGTACGCCGGCAAGCAGGCCGGCAAGGGTGTGGCGGTGCGTGGCTCGACCCTGCGCTGACGCCCGACGCAGGACTCACTCGAAGCCGTCTCCAAAGATCGCGTTGAGCACCACGTCGTCGATGGCGACGAAGACGTCGGAAGCGCTGTTGCCGTCACCGGGATCGAGGTTGGACGCTTCGGCATCGAAGGCGACGACATCGCCGTTGTCGCTGAGATCGGTGAGGTTGCCCGCGCCGCCGTTGCCGTCGGCGAGCATCGGCGTGCTGCTGAGCCGGAAGGTTGCGCCGTCGCTGCCGCGTCGGAACCAGGCCTGTTGCTGGACGCCGCCGAGACTGCTCGAACACTGCATGACGATGTCGGCATCGTCGCTGACGTGCGGTTCTTCGCATACGGTGGCGGTCGGTGGCGTCGCGATGTTGCTGGTCGTGCCGAGCTGGCGGTCGCGCAGGAAGATGCGGCTGGTGCCGATGCCGGCACCGGTCTGGAACGAGCGGAAAACGACATATCGCGCATTCGGCGAGATCGATGCCTGGTCGGACGAGGTGGTGAACGGCGTGCCGTTGCTGAACTTGCTCAGCAAGGCGGTGGTGCCGGCGCCGTGATCGCGGATGAACACGTCCTCGAGATTGCCCGGATTGGCGCCGTCGATCGCGGCATCGGCCGAGAACACCACGTAGCGACCGTCGCCGGAAACGGCATTGTTCGACAGCGGCCGACTCCATCCGGCGATCTGCGCCTCGTTCGAATCGACGCTGATGCGCTCGGTCGGACCGATCTGGCCGCCATCGACCTCGACGAGGAAGATGTCCGGCGCGAGGTTGTTGTCGTTCGCGACCAGGTTCTCGGCATCGGACCAGAACGCCACGAATCGGCCGTCTCCCGACGTCGATGCATACCGCGACGCGCCATTCGGGATCACGCCGCCCAGACCACGACTGAGCAGCAAGGTGTCGAACCCGATTTCCTCCTGCGGCAACGCGATCTGGAAACTCGCGTAGACATCGCTGAAGTTGCCGTGGTTGCCGCCCAGATTGGTCGCCAGCGTCTCGAACGCGACCACGCTGCCGCTGTTCGACGCCGACGGCGCGAAGCTGTTGCCGTTGCCGAGTCCGGGCAACGCCAACACCAGCGACGTCTCCGGCGGCGTCGCTGCGGACAGGTCGGCGCGATAGAGATTCAACGCGCCATTCGCCATCGGCCCGAGGTTGTTCGACGTCGACACGAAAAAGATGAACCGCCCATCCCCCGACACCGCCGGATCACGCGTCCCCGACACCGGCTCGGCACTCGTGACCGGATTCAAGATCCGTCCTGCCAGGACCGGATCGGCCCTGACCTTCGTTGGCGCACACCACGCCATCATTCCTGCCAGCACCATGACTGCTGCACGCCTCATCGCCGTTCTCCTGCTGATGTGGCGGACGTGTACGCAGATCGGTGTTCGCGATTGTCACGCGACAGGACGAGCGATCATCTCTCCGTCGCAAGCAGGGCTGCCTGCGATGGTGCGAACGCGCGGAGGGCTTTGAGGCCCTCGTCGGCACGTTTGCGCCAACCAGGCCCGCGTGCGCGTGCGTCCTGCCACGCGACATGCAATGGATCTGGATCGGCGTTCGCGAAGTACTCGATCAACGAAGCCGCCTGGGCAACATCCTTGGCGATCTTCGCCCGAAAGGCACCGCTGCGTTCGCCGACAACGAGCAACTTGTGCACGGCATAACGCGCTGGCGCCGGCAGGCTGACGACAACGCAACGACCGGTCGGATCGAACAGGGTGGCCTGCTCGATGCCTTCAAGCGAGAACTCCATGAAGCGCAGCGGCTGCAATGCGACGTCGAGATGCTCGATGTGGATCGGGTCGTCGCCGCGTCCGGTTTTCGGCGTCAGGAAGTCGATCTGGAACTCGGGTTCGTCCTTCTTGCGATAACTCGCGCCCGCTTGGCCGCGATATTGCACGAGCGGCAGAAATCCCTCTTCCATCGTTGTCAGCGCGGCATGGGGTGTCGAATCGACATCGGCCGGCAATGCGATCGAAACGTTTCGGCCAGCATGCGCGAAATCGACATCCGCAGTCTGGTCGGAGCCGACCCATTGCAGTCCCAACTGATTCGCATACGCCAGGAACGCATGCGTGCCGACAAGCACGCCGCCGGCACGGAAGAAACCGAATTCGTTGAGCCGCAGGACCACCGACAGGTGCTTGCGCTGTACCGTGGAATTGCCGAGCGAGGCCGCACTCTTCGCCAACGGCTTCAGGTTGTCGACCGGCGCCGCGGCCCGCGCGCGCTCGACCAGTGCGCGCACGTCGGACGAATCCGGTCCCACGTAGATCTGGCGAACACGCTGGTCGGGCTCGCGAAACGCGAAATACCACTGTGTCGTGCCACGCACCTTCTTGGTCGCGAAACTGCCCTGCAGATGCGACACATCCCGCGCCAACTCCAACGCCATCGCCGCCGCATGCACCTGCGCATACGCCGTGGACGCCGAGACCGGAAGCTCGCGGTAGAACTTGGGCATGGCGCGTTATACAACAAATTTAATTTTGTTGTATAGCAACACTTGTCATGCCGGCCAATAGAGTCGCTTCAAGGGGATCAATCGACGACTGTCAGCATCCATGCGTTCGTAATAGTCGAGCACGGTTTTCACCAGATCATCCAGATCCATCAGCATCAGCGGGATCGTCGCGCGATCCGCCTCGTAACGCGCCTCTTTGGTGAAACCGCCACTGCTGACATACAAGCCCTTGTCTTCCCTGTGCCGACCGCCTAAAAAACTGCGAATCTCCTGCGCACCCATCGAATTGTTGGGGCGATGCTTGACCTCTACGACTATCCGCGGACTCTCGAAACCGAAGCCATCCGGCGAAGCCACGATGTCCTTTCCACGGTCGGAGCCAGGAGGAGAAACCCGGGTCTTGTAACCCATCGCCCTCAACAGCCCGGCGACCAGTTCTTGCATCTCATCCCATGACAAACGGATTAGTCGATCCTTGATGAACTCGGCACCCTTGTTCTGAATATCACGGTAGATGTCTTCGACCTGCTGGACCTCTTCGGTGTCTTCAGCGCCCGAACTGGAAGGCTGCAAATCGGGTCCACTACTGGTAGCAACACGTTCAATTTCG
This sequence comes from Pseudomonadota bacterium, assembly GCA_022705045.1. Taxonomy (GTDB): domain Bacteria; phylum Pseudomonadota; class Gammaproteobacteria; order Xanthomonadales; family Ahniellaceae; genus JADKHK01. The sequence goes on from JAKJFE010000195.1 coordinate 3,724, forward strand.
TTCGCGACATCGGGCGACAACAGAAACAACGTGGCGATGGCACCCAAGCTATTTCTTGCCGAAACGGAGAGCGAATCTCGGTAGACCTGACCGCGCCAATCGACGTCGCGGACATTCGGACCATCCGACTGTTTCGAATCATGGCGATAGTCGCCCCGTATCGTCCCGACGAGATACTTTCGTTCGGTCGGGTCATAAGTAACCACGCTGTCGCCGATCTTCATCTCGCGAACGAACCGATATGCCATGCCCGCAGAAGTCGAGGTCTGTGCCTTGCTGTTGTCCGGGTAAACGCGACCGACCTCGCGCACAAAGTCGTCGCGAGACTTCAATGCCGACATGTCTCCCATTTCCTGCCATCCGATCGACACCATCGATCGCGACCTGAAATCGTCGATACGCCAGCCACCTTCTCCGGCACGAACCATCCACACGTTTGCCTTCATGTCGCGAATCCCAGATCTACCGATAGAACAAGGCTAGCGCACGTCTTGGTCGTCTTCACTCCCCCGTCTGCAACCGCCACAACGCGGCATAGGTGCCGTTCGCGGCAAGCAGGTCGTCGTGGGTGCCGGATTCGAGCAGGCGGCCGTGTTCGATGACGTGGATGCGGTCGGCGTGGCGCACGGTGGAGAGGCGGTGGGCGACGACAATCGTGGTGCGGCCTTTCGAGACGTGGGCGAGCGAGCGCTGGATGGCGGCTTCGGTTTCGTTGTCGACGGCGGACGTGGCTTCGTCGAGGATCAGGATGGCGGGATCGCGATACAGCGCGCGGGCGAGTGCGATGCGTTGGCGTTGGCCGCCGGACAGATTAGCGCCGCGTTCGCCGACGGCGCTGTCGTAGCCGTTAGGCAACGCGGCGATGAAGTCGTGGGCTTCAGCGGCGCGAGCGGCGGCTTCGATGCGGGCGCGGTCCGGCGTGCGTTCGCCGTAGGCGATGTTGTCGGCGACGCTGCCGTCGGTCAGGAACGGATCCTGCGC
>JAKJFE010000054.1 GCA_022705045.1 Pseudomonadota bacterium
CCCGCCAGGATCACCTGCTGAAGGGTCGGTGCCCACGGCTGGTCCAACTTCAGCACCATCCACAGCAAGGGGAAGGGGCGGTCTGACATGGAGGCCGGTGGAAACGCAGGAAATGTCGCCAGCAAATGCGCGAATGCGATCAGGAGAACGAATGCGACGATAGCCTTGGCGAATCGCATGGTTGCTCCTCCCGTGAAACCTGACGGCTATTTGCGGTAGTTGTTCGCCAGCGTGTTCAGATGCAAACGTTCGGCGTCGCGCAGGAATGGCGCGATCAGCATCATCACCTGGAAGATGCCCTGGCCGAGGTCTTCACTCCCTTTTTCGGCATGAGCGCCGCGAGTGGCGTTGAAGCTGAGCCAGAACGTGCAGATCAGGATCACATTGGTCGCCGTCGCCTCGATCTCGGCGCGGCTGGCGCGCATGATTTCGGCCTCGACCAGACCCTTGAGGATGGCGGTCACGTTCTCGACGGCACGCTTCAGGATGCGCCCGAAATGCATGCGCAGTTTGCGATTGCGGCTGGTCAAGTCGACCAGGTCGCGATAGATGAAGCGGAATTCCCACATCGTCTCGAAAGCCAGGTGCAGTTGCAGCCAGATGTCTTCGAGGTTCGGCAGGCGTTCGTCCGGCGAGACGATGACGCGGTCGATCTTTTCTTCGTAGCGCGCGAACAGGTTCTCGACGATGTCTTCCTTGTTGCGGAAGTGATAGTAGAGATTGCCCGGGCTGATCTCGAGTTCGTCGGCGATGTGATTGGTCGTGACATTCGGCTCGCCACGCTCGTTGAACATGGCGAGGCTGATGTCGAGGATGCGCTCGCGCGTCTTGGGCGCCACGACCGGTCCGGCCTCAGCCCGCCAGCTTCTTCACGAGGTCGACATACTGCTTCTGAGCAGTTTCTTCGGCCGTGCCCTTGAGCTTGGCCCAGGCTTCGTACTTGGCGACGCCCACGAAGTCGAAGAATCCGGGCTTCTCGCCGCTCACGTCGCCCTGGGCACCCTGCTTGTAGAGGGCATAGAGCTTGAGCATGGTGTCGTTGTCCGGTCGGTCCTTGAGGTTCAGGGCTTTTTTCGCGGCATCTTCGAACTGCTTCTTGAGGTCGGCCATGAGGGGGCTCCGGTGCGGTGCAAAGAGGGGGGCGTGCGGCTTGTAGCACGCGTTTCCGGAGCCGGTCAACGCGCAACGCAGCGTGGCCGCGAGGGCTAGGAAAGCGGCTATCGCAGGGCTATCTTTGGACGGTCGCGACTGCGGTCGCGCGAGAATCGGCAGACCCGCAGCGCGGCGTCGTTCGCGCTGCTCCAACCTGAGGGGAGCACCATGACCTATTTCGTGACCGGCGCCACCGGCTTCATCGGCCGCCACCTGCTCGAGAACCTGCTCAAGCGCCGCGGCAAGATCTATGCGTTGGTCCGGAAGAGCTCACTGGAGAAGTTCGAAGCGCTGGTCGAGAAGCTTGGTGCGGAGAAGGGCGAGATCGTGCCGGTCATCGGCGATCTGACCAAGCCCAAACTCGGCGTCACGCCAGCGCAGCAGAAACTGCTCAGCGGCAAGGTCAAGCATTTCTTCCACCTCGCCGCGATCTACGATGTCGAGGCCGATGACGAGACCAATCACGCGGTCAACGTCGAAGGCACGAAACACGCACTGCAATTCGCGGAAGCGATCAAGTCGGGCTGTTTCCATCATGTCAGCTCCATCGCCGCGGCCGGTCGTTATCCGGGCGTGTTCAAGGAAGACATGTTCGACGAGGCGGAAGGCCTCGATCATCCGTATTACCGCACCAAACACGAGTCCGAGGGACTGGTGCGCAAGGATGCGAAGATTCCGTTCCGCATCTACCGTCCGGCCATCGTCATCGGCAACAGCAAGACCGGCGAGATCGACAAGATCGATGGCCCGTATTACTTCTTCCGTTTGATCAAACGCATGCGCGAATACTTGCCGCAGTGGATGCCGACCGTCGGCATCGAAGGCGCGCGTGTGAACGTGGTGCCGGTCGACTACGTCGTGAACGCGATGGACCACATCGCGCACAAGGCCGGGCTGGACGGACACTGCTTCCAATTGGTCGATCCCGAGCCGATGCGTGTCGGCGAATTGCTGAACACGTTCGCTCGTGCCGCCCACGCGCCGGAGATGACGATGCGTCTCGATGCGCGCATGTTCGCGGTGGTGCCGCCCATGGTGCGTGGTGCGATCGCGAACCTGCCGCCGGTCAAGCGTTTCACGAACTCGGTGCTGAAAGACCTCGGCATTCCGCGCGAGGCGTTGAAGTACATCAACCAGCCGACGCGTTACGACAACCGCGAAACCGAACGCGCGCTACGCGGATCGAAGATCAAGCTGGCGGCCCTCGACACCTACGCTTGGCGCTTGTGGGACTACTGGGAGCGCCACCTCGACCCGGATCTGTTCATCGACCGGTCGCTCGAAGGCAAGGTCAAGGACAAGGTGGTCATGATCACCGGCGGCTCTTCAGGTATCGGTTTGGCCGCAGCGATGAAACTCGCGGCCACCAAGGCGAAGATCCTGATCGTGGCGCGCGGGCAGGAAGAACTGAACCAGGCGAAAGCCGCCATCGAGAAGGAGGGCGGCCAATGCTGGGCCTATTCTGCCGATCTGACCGACGAAAAGAGCTGCAATGACCTGGTCGCGACAGTCGTCAAGGAACACGGCGGCGTCGACATCCTGATCAACAACGCCGGCCGTTCGATCCGTCGATCGGTTGCACTCAGCTACGATCGCTTCCACGATTTCACGCGCACGATCGAGCTGAACTACTACGGCTGCCTGCGCCTGATCATGGGTTTCCTGCCGTCGATGACGGAGAAACGTCGCGGCCACATCATCAACATCTCGTCGATTGGTGTGCTCGCGAATTCGCCGCGTTTCTCGGCCTATGTCGCATCCAAGGCTGCGCTGGATGCCTTCTCGCGTTGCGCCCAGGCGGAATTCTCCGATTCCGGCATCGCTTTCACCACGGTCAACATGCCGCTGGTGCGCACGCCGATGATTGCGCCGACGAAGATGTATGACAGTGTGCCGACCTTGTCGCCGGAAGAAGCGGCGGATTTGATCGTCAAGGCCATCATCGAGCGCCCGAGTCGCGTCGCGACCCGTCTCGGCATCTTCGCGGCCACGCTCAACGCCATTGCGCCGAAGGCCTACGAAGTGGTGATGAATACCGCTTTCAACCTGTTCCCGGATTCGGCCGCGGCCAAGGGCATGAAGGGACGCGACGAGAAGCCGTCGAGCGAACAGATCGCCTTTGCGGCGCTCATGCGTGGCGTGCACTGGTAAATAGGCATTCGGCCCGCAAGCGGGCCTCCCACATCAAGTCGCCTGTGGGAGGCCCGCTTGCGGGCCGATGCTTTCATTCCAATAAGAAGCCCGCCAGCCGGCCGAAGGGGAGGGATCTGTCGGCGTGATCGGATGGCGGGCTAACCGGTTGGCGCGTGACGCGCCGAATGCTTACTTCTTCGCGGCAGCCTTGCGTACGGCTTTCTTGGCCGGGGCTTTCTTCGCGGCCGGTGCGGCAGCAGCCTGCGGATTCAGCTTCTTGACGGCCTTGCTGAGTTCTTCAACGCGCGAGACCAGCGCTTCCATTTCGTCGCGGCCCGGCACGCCGAGCTTGCCGAGGGCGCGCGAGACGCGGTCTTCGAACACCTTCTCGAGCTTGTCCCAGGTATCGGTCGCGCGTTCCTTCACTTTTTCCACCTTGGTCTCCACGACATCGCGCACTTCGTCGACCTTGCCGGTCGCGAACTTGCGGGTCTTCTGTTCGATCGTCATGCCTTCCTTCACCAGCGTCTCGAACAGCTTGCCACCCTGACCCTGCGCGTTCTTCAGTGCGCCGAGGCCGGCGGCCCAGATCTGCTGCGCGGACTCGACCAGGGCGCCGGCCTTGTGGGCGGCAGCGGCGGACGAGGCGGTGCTCTTCGACTTGAACTTGGGCTTGCTCATGTTCCCTCCACGGATGTTGTTGGCTGACGAATGGCCAGCACGGTGCGCAGGATGTTCTGCACACCCCTTAGAATAATCACACTATGTGCGTCGCGACGATGCGCGCGGTTCAGCGGCGCTTCTGCGACTGGATGGCGCGATCGAGGTCGTCCAGCGCATGGCGCAGGCGCGCAGTCACGTCGGTGCGACGCGGGCGTCGGCCTAGACCTTCCAGCAGGCTGCGTTCCGGATCGTCGATGATGTCGCGACGCAGCGCGATGCCATGACGCGCAAAGATCGGTGCGAGTTCGTCGTAACGCGCCGAGAGATCGTCGAGCGTGGCGCGATACGCGTGTTCGGCCACGCGCTGGCGCATCGTGTAGCTGAAGGGATTGGTGAAGAACATCTCGACATCGTCCGGACTCGGCTCGAACACGAGCAGATCGGCGCGTTCGTGCGTCTTCTGATACTTGTCGAGCCCCACCTGCATGCGCGACTTCAACATCGTGCGGAACGTCTGCGACAACACCGCCGGCAGGCCGTTGTCGACGAGGCTATCCGGCACTTTGCGATGGTTGGTGGTGGCGAGTGCGGCGTCGAACGGCACCAGCGGATTGATGCCGAGCACGAGTTCGGCGCCGGTTTCGAGCGCGACCGACGCATGCAGCGTGCGGCGCAAGGCACCGTCGACGTAATACTTGCCGTCGATCTCGACCGGCGGATACAGGCCGGGCAGGGCGGCGCTGGCCTGGATGGCACGCGAGATCGGAATGTGATCGTAGCCTGCGTCGCCGAAACGCACGGTCTTGCCGGTGTCGAGTTCGACGCCGATGACGAACAGCTTGCGCGGCAATTCGCGGAAATCATTGGTGCGACCATGCGATTCGAACAGCTTGCGCAGAAAATGTTCGATCTCGTTGTTGTCGAACAGGCCGGTCGGGATCAGGGCGCCGAGGCGACCGAACACATCGGTGAAGTTCGTTTCCAGCGGATGCGTGGCGAGGTCGCCGAGCCAGCCGAGCAGGGTGCGTGGAATCGCCGCGATCCGCTTGCCGTATTCCGACATCGCCGGTCGCAGGAAGATTTCCGGGCGGAAGCGTTCCTGGTCGGTCACGTCGGTCAGGAAGATGCGGCACATCTCGGCGGTGTCCAGCCGGTTCGCGAGCCCCGAGGCAAGGAAGGCGCCGGAGCTGACGCCGACGTAGACGTCGAGATCGGTCATGTCGAGACCGTCCATCGCCTCGTCCATCGCGCGCAGGGCGCCGAGTTCATACATGCCACCGATCGGCCCACCGCCGGCCACCGCCAGTCCGATGCGCGGTTGGCGTCGCTTGCGGATCGGTTTCGTCGAGGCTTGAACAGTCAGCATTCCGGATCCATCTTCATCACTGCAACCGGTCGATTCTACCCGAGCCTTGGCGACCCACGCCGATGCATTCGACCATCGTTTACAGCACAGGGGACAGTTCCACCATGAGCGAGACCGCCGACCGCCTGCAGGGGCTGCTGCGGGACCTGCATCGGGCCCGTCATCCGGAGCACGAGCCGCGCAACCGTTTGCCGCAGCTGCAGCGCCTGCGGCGCTGGCAAAGCGCGCGCCTCGGCCGCAGCTTCGGTTCGCTGCGCGAACATCCGCGTTATCGCGATGCCGCCGAGTTCTTCCTGAGCGACCTCTACGGCGCCGGTGACGCGAGTTGGCGGGACCGCGATCTGGCGCGGGTCTTGCCGACGATGCTGCGCTGGTTGCCGACGGGCGTGCTGGGTTCACTGGCCGATGCGCTGGAACTGGACCTGATTTCCCAACGCTGCGACCTGGCGATGGTCGACCACCTGCCGGAAGGACACATCGACGTGGCCGCTTATGCGCGGGCTTACCGCGCCAGTGTCGACGCGGCCCAGCGCAAGCGTCAGATCGCGCTGATCGGCGATGTCGGGCGCGAACTCGAATCGATCGTGCGCAAGCCCTTCATTCTCGGCGTGTTGAAGCTGGCACGCGGTCCGGCGCGTGGCGCCGGGTTCGGTGAACTGCAGGGGTTCCTCGAACGCGGCTTTTCGGCGTTCCGCGCGATGGGACCGGCGCACGAATTTCTCGGCACCATCACCAGCGGCGAAACCGCCGCGATGCAGAAGCTGCTGGCGGCACACCCGGACCCGTTCGGCTTCGAACTGCGCGCCTGATTCAGCCGAATTCCTCGTCGAGATAGCGCTCGATCTCGTCTTCGACCGAACTCTTGATCACCATCAGCAGGAAGCCGAGGGTGGCTTCCACCTTGACGCTGCCCTTGGCGAGCGCAATCCGGCCGTCGACGCCAGGACGCGAAAAGTGCAGGGTGTCGCCGTCCCATTCGTGACTGACCTGGAATTTCTTGGCGATGCCTTTCGCAACCCGGTCGATCGAGGCGCGAGCGTCGGTCATGCTCTTCTTGTGTTTGCGGGAAATCGAGATCGTTGCCATGCCGGGCCCTGTCGAAAGTCGCTGGTGTCGGTGAAGTGCTGCGCTAAGATCATGCCAGAAGCCCATGATCCCGGGAGCAAATCCTGATGCGACGCCGTGTTGTCCTGTGTCTGCTCCTTGCCGCCTTCCAGGCCACGGCCGCCGATCTGTCCGGCACCCTGCGCCTGTTCGCGAATGGCAAGCCGCTGCGGGAATCGGAAGCGGCCGAGGCGGTGATCTATTTCCGGCCCAAGACGCCGGTGGTCGCGAAAGCGTCGGCAGAGCCCGCGGTGATGTCGACTCGGCGCAAGCAGTTCGTGCCGCGCGTTCTGGCGATCACGGCCGGGAGCGCCGTGCGTTTCCCGAATGAGGACCCGATTCTGCACAACGCGTTCTCGACGTCAGCGGAAAACGCCTTCGACACCGGCCAGTACGGTCGCGGCGACGGTCGCATCCAGACGTTTGCGAAGCCTGGTCTGGTGCGTGTCTACTGCAATGTCCACCACTCCATGTTCGGTTTCGTGCTGGTGCTGGACACGCCATTCTTTGCACGTACCGATGCCGTCGGCCGGTTCCGCCTGGATGGACTGCCTGAAGGGGACGGCGAGCTCGTCGTCTTCCACGACCGCGGCACGCCCTTGAAACAGCAGGTGACGGTGACGAAAGGCAGTGTCATCCACCTCAAGCTCGACCTGAACAAGCGCCGCGTTCCCGCGCACACGAACAAATTCGGCAAACCCTACGCGAGAACGCCCAATGCCAACTACTAAGCCCGGCTTCCGCCTGCCGCTCGGCGCGCAGATCTTCCTGGTCTGTGCGGTGCTGATCACGCTGGCGGTGGGTGCGGCCGTCGCCATCACCTACGTGCAGGGCCGCAAGATTGCCGAGCAGAGCGTGCAGCGCACGCTCGACACCAGTTCCGGCGTGCAGGCGACCAGCAAGCAATCGCAACTGCAACAGGTCCAGAACATGGTGCAGTTCATTGCCCAGGACCCGGCCATCGTGCAGTATTTCGAGAGTTCGACCGACGTCGATCTCGGACTGGGTGATGGCATGGGCGGCACCATGTCGCTGGCCGATCTGCTGGCCGAGCGTCAGGAACAGTATGGTTTCGATCTCGGCATCTTCCTCGATCCGCAGGGTGAAGTGCTGGCGCGCACCGACGAAGCCGAGGCGGTGAAACAGAATCTCTCCGGCGATGTCTTCCTCGCTTCTGCGATCAGCGAAGCCATTCCGGTGTCCGGATTGTGGCGGCAGGACAAACAACTCATGCAGGCGGCGGTCATGCCGATCCTGCGTGGCGAAGACCTGCTCGGTTTTCTCGTGTTGGGTGACGCCATCGACGATGCCCTGGCGGCTGACATCGCCAAGGTCAGCGGGGCCGATGTCGCCTATGTCTTCGTCGACAGCGACCAGTCGGTGCTGGCTGCCAGCAGCCTCGACGCGGACACGGCGGAAGCGCTGATCGCCTTCCTCGCGACGCGTGAGGACCTGCGCAAGGCCATTGCCGAAGCCAAACCGCTGGACCGCATCGACGTCCAGTTGGGCGGACGCGACTGGATCGGCCGAATCGGTCCAGTCGATGCGGACGCTGGGGGCGCCTTGGGCGCGACGGTGTCGCTGACCTCGCGTGATCGCGCCTACGCCGGCTTCCAGCGCATTCTCAATCTGGTGCTGGCGACCGGCATCGGTTCGTTGCTGGCAGCACTGCCTTTGTCGTACCTGCTGGCGCGGGCGTTGCTGAAACCGGTGCGCACGCTGGCCGATGCTGCCGAATCGGCGGCGGACGGCCACTACCAGACCAAACTCAGCATCGCCGGCAACGACGAACTGGCGCGTCTGTCGCGCGCCTTCGACCATTTGCTGTCGGATCTGCGCGAAAAGTCGGACATCGAAGGATATGTGACCAACCTGTCGCGTTTCCTGCCCGAGCCGTCGAACGAGAAGAAGACACACGGCGGTGAATCGCGTACGACACCGACGGCACCTGTCACGCGTGCGCCGGATCTGGCCACGCGTGTCGTGCTCGGTATCGACTGCCGCGCGCTGGCCAAGCCGGTCGGGCGCGACCAGGCCGACCGCCTCGGCAACGGCATCGAACAGTTCACCCATGCCATCGACGACGCCGCGAAGCGTGCCAATGCGCATGTGCTGGCCTTCAACGGCTTTCGCGCGGTGCTCGGCTTCTCCGGCGAAGAACCGCTGACGCGGGCCTTGCGGACCGCGCGCTTCCTGCGTCGCGATGCCAGCCTGCCGGACGCGTTGTCGGCTTCGCTGGCGATGGCGGTGCACGAAGGCGATGTCGTCGAAGGCCTGCTCGCGCTGGGCAATGGCGCGGTACCGGTGGCCGGGGGCGGCACGCTGTATCAGCTCGATCGCCTGTTGTCGGAATCCGGCGAGCAGCAATTGCTCGTTGCGAAACCGATGCTGGAACAGGTCAAGCAACTCTGCGGTCACGACGCCCAGGCCGCGACCGGTCTGGTCAGTGGTCGCGCCTTCCCGTTGCTGGACCTGGCCAAGCTCGACGGGCTGGCGCCATTGACCTCGACCGCGAGCGGTTCCGGCAGCGATTACGTCACCGTGGTCACGCCGGGTACGTCGATCGCTGCGACCAAACGCGGCACGGCCCAGGACGTGGTGCTCGGCAGCGTGTTCGCGGGTCGCTACGAGATCCTCTCGGAACTCGGGGCTGGCGGCATGGGTGTGGTGTTCAAGGCGCGCGACCTCGAACTCGACGACATCGTTGCGATCAAGATGCTGCGTGGCGCCGGTCTGATGGATGCCGAACAGCTTGATCGACTCAAGAGCGAGCTCAAGCTGGCGCGCAAGATCACGCATCCGAACGTGCTGCGCACCTTCGATTTCGGCGACTCCGAGGGTCGACCCTACATTTCCATGGAATACGTGCGCGGCATGACCCTGCGCTACCTGATCAAGCAGGCCGGGCGCATTCCGTTCTCGGCGGGTCTGCGTATCGCCAAGCAGCTGTGTGCCGGATTGGGCGCCGCGCACGAAGTCGGCGTGCTGCACCGGGACATCAAGCCCGAGAACCTGATCCTCGAGTCGAGCGGCAATGCCAAGCTGATGGACTTCGGTATCGCCCGTCCGATCCGTCGCTCCGAACCGGGCCACACCCAGCAAGGCATGTTCGTCGGCACCCCGCACTACGCGGCGCCGGAGCAACTGGCCGGCGACGAGGTCGATCATCGCGCCGACATCTATGCCAGCGGCGTGCTGCTGTGCGAAATGTTCTGCGGCAAGCTGCCCTTCACCGGCAGCAATACGATGGAGATCTACATGGCGCAGATGCAACAGGCGCCGATCAAACCATCGGAATACTGGCCGGAGATCCCGTCTGGACTGGAAGCGTTGATCCTGCGCTGCATTGCACGCCGCGCCGAAGACCGATTCCAGAGCGTCGACGATCTGGGGGCTGCACTCGCGCAGCTGCGTGCGTAAGAACCAAAGGGGAGAGAGGGCATGAACATTCGCAGTCTGTTGTTGATGGCCGTGTGCAGTGGCTTGTCGTTCCCGGTCCTGGCTCAGGAAGACGACACGTCATCCAGCGTCTGGTCTTGGTACGGCGACCTGAAGCTTCGGGTCGATCATGTCCAGGATCTTGCGGGACGCGACGACGTCGAGCGCAATCGCAGCCGCTTCCGTTTCGGCGCGCGGCGCATGTTCGACAACCTCGAGTTCGGCATCGCGCTGGAAGCGGCCCTCGGGTCCGACGACAACCGCGACAACCGCCGCAACAACGACAACGAGCGCAGCGATGCCGTCAACCTCGACGAGTTCTATCTGCGCTGGAATGCCGGTGACAACACCAGCCTGCTGTTCGGCCGCACGGCCCTGCCGCTGTCGCTGACGCCGATGTTGTGGGACGCCGACCTGCGCCCGATCGGCGCCAGCATCAGCCACAACATCGCCACCGGCGACTTCGATCGGCTGGCGCTGACGGCCGGGTATTTCGCCGGTACGCATCTGTACGACGACGAGTCGCGCATTGCCGCGGTACAGGCTGGCTGGTTCCTGCGCGAAGGCACCGATTTCGGTGGCGACATCCAGATCGCCTGGCTCGATTTCTCCGATCTCGAACAACTGACCTTGAACGGGCTGGCGCGGACCAATCGCCGCGCCGGGCTGCCACTGCTGTCGGACTACCGCATCGTCGATCTCCAGGCCGGACTGCATGCGACCCTGGCCGGGTGGCCGCTGGCCCTGCGTGCCGACGTCGCCCGCAACACCGGTGCCGACGACCAGAACGAAGCCGGGCGGTTCACGGCCGTACTCGGCGACAAGCTGCAGCCAATGGGTTGGGAATACGGCTTTGCCGCGCAGCGCATCCAGCGCGATGCCGCCATGGCTGCCTTCAACGAGGACGACTGGTGGTTCCACAGCTTCGCCAAGGGCCACATGCTCTGGGTCGGCTACGGCATCGACGAGACCTGGAACACCCAGTTCTCGATGTTCCGGGAAAATCGCGACGGCGTATCCGAGGACGTCGATCGCTTCATCCTGGAGCTCAACGCGCGCTGGTGAGTCGGCGCCAAACGCTGTGCTACATTTCGGGCACTCCACGGATACGGCGGTGTATGCGGCTTCATTTCCCACACGGTGAACAGACCGATGTGCTGCTGCGCGAGGGTGAAACCTCGCTGGGGGCCGCTGCGTCCAACGCCGTGGTGCTGAAAGGCGAGGGCGTGCAGCCGATCCACGCTTCGCTGCTGCACGACCGCCGGGGATTGACGTTGATCGTCCGGGAAGGTGGTCAGGCCACGCACGTGAATGCCCGTCCGGTCCGTGAGAAGGCCATTCTGCGCGTCGGCGACATGGTCAGCCTCGGCCACGTGTTGGTGGCGATCAAACCGGACAGCGACCAGTACGTCACCAGTCGCATTCCGCCGAAAACCAGTCAGGACGAGGTCATGTCCGAACAGAACAATGAAACCCGGTATCGCATGGCACCGCCGAAAGCGGTCTTGCGCGGTGTATCCGGCACGTATTTCGGCAAGGTCATTCCGGTGTCGGGGCGGCTGACGATCGGCCGCGGCAACGACTGCGACCTCGTGCTCGACGAACCCGAGATGTCACGCCGGCATGCCATGGTCGAAGCGACGCCGGCCGGCATCTGGTTGCGCGACCTCGGTTCGTCGAACGGCACCTACGTGAACGGCGTGCAGGTGCGCGATGCGGTGCTGTTCACCGGCGACCAGCTGGCCTTCGACCGCAATCGCTTCCTGATCGAAGCGCCGGGTACACCGACGCGTCCGCAGGGCATGGACGTCCAGGAGATCGGCGGGGGCAAGCCGCAGGTCGAAGTGACGCAGACCCTGCAGGCGATCCGGCTCGACACGCCGCACGGCGAACCCGTGGCCGCGGCCGCGACGGAAGCTCAGGCCGCGAAGCAGGGCAGTCCCTGGCTGCTGGTACTGGTCGGCGCCTTGATCGCCATCGGTGTGGCCGCGCTGCTCAGCTTCGGCCGCTGAGGCGGCGCCAGCGCAGCAGCAACAAGGTCGCGAGGATGGCCGCGTAGATCAGCGGCTCGCGCACGTCGGCTTTCACCAGCCAGTAGAAATGCAGGACACCCAGCACGGCGACGAGATAACTCAGCCGATGCAGGGTCTGCCAGCGTTTGCCGAGCCGCTTCATCATCGTGTTGGTCGAGGTGAGCGCCAACGGAATCAGCAGCAACCAGGCGGTGAAGCCGACCGTGATGTAGGGCCGCTTCGCGATGTCGGTCAGGATCTGCGCCCAGAACGCCCCCAGATCGAGGAACAGATAGGCACTGAGGTGCAGCGTCGCGTAGAAGAACGCGTACAGCCCGAGCATGCGCCGGAAGCGGATCAGCACGTTCCAACCGCTGAAACGACGCAAGGGCGTGACCGCCAGCGTGACCAGCAGGAAACGCAGCGTCCAGGCGCCGGTCTCGTGCACGATGCGCGCGACCGGGTCCGGTCCCGGGTCTCCGAAAAAAACCGCGTAGGCGAGCAGACCTGCCGGCAACAGACAGAGCAGGAACAACGCGATCTTGGCGATGGCGATACGCGACATCGTCAATACAGCGTCTTCGGATCGAGTCCCGCGTACATCGAAGCCACCTGCTCGGCGTAACCGTTGAATGGCCGTGTTTCGATGCGTGATTTGAACACCGACACACCCTCGGCGATGCGGCGCTCCGAAGCCTGGCTCCAGCGCGGATGGTCGACGGCCGGGTTCACGTTGGCATAGAAGCCGTATTCGTCCGGCGCCATGTCGCTCCAGCTGGTGTGCGGTTGGCTTTCGGTGAAACGGATGCGCACGATCGACTTGATGCTCTTGAAGCCATACTTCCAGGGCACCACGAGCCGCAGCGGCGCACCGTTCTGGTTCGGCAGCCAGCGCCCGTAGACGCCGACGGCCAGCAGGGTCAGCGGGTGCATGGCCTCGTCGATGCGCAGGCCCTCCTGATACGGCCAATCCATGATGGCGCTGCGTTGCCCCGGCATTTCCGCCGGCCGCTGGATCGTCTCGAACCGCACGTATTTCGCCTTCGATGTCGGCTTGAAGCGATTCAACAGGGTCGCCAGCGGAAAGCCGTTCCACGGCACCACCATCGACCAGGCCTCGACGCAACGCAGGCGATAGATGCGTTCTTCGAGCGTGATGCCCTTGAGCAGATCGTCGAGATCGAAGCGTCCGGTGACCTCGGCCTCGCCGGACACCTCCACGGTCCACGGCTTCGGCTTGAATCGGCCGGACCGCAGGGCCGGGTCACCCTTGGCGGTGCCGAACTCGTAGAAATTGTTGTAACCGGTCACGTCGCGGTAACTGGTCTTGGTTTCCTGGCTGCTGCCCGGCCAGGTCTTGAGATTCGGGATCGCCGCCGGCATCGTGGCCGACGGCATGACCTCCGCCCGGGCCTCGGCCTTGCCGTCGCAGCCGACCAGACTGGTGACTAGGCCTGCACCCAAGCCTCGCAGCACAGTGCGGCGGTCGAGATAAACGGATTCCGGCGTGATCTCGGATGACGGAATGGGTTCGAACAATCGCTGGCGCATGGTGTGACCTCCGGAACAGCAGACCCGAACGATGCCGAAATCCTGACAGCGATGCGTGCAAGCGTCGTCAATGCCTGCGCTTGGTTTCTTGCCCGAAGTTTCACTGGTAGGTTCGGGCTGTCCGCGCGCTTGCACGTGTTCTTCACCGAAGCGAGCTGCGCCACAGGTTCCCCATCGACAGCCGCGGCCTTCCCCGGTCGCGCAAAGGAGTATTTGTGAGCCGTGCCTACAATTTCTCTTCCGGCCCCGGAGCGATTCCGGAACCCGTGCTGACGCAAGCCCGCGACGAAATGCTCGAATGGTCGAGTGCGCGCGCCTCGGTGATGGAGATCAGCCATCGCGGCAAACACTTCATCGCACTCGCCGAGGAAGCCGAAGCCGACCTGCGCGCGCTGATGGCGATCCCGTCGAACTACAAGGTGCTGTTCCTGCAGGGCGGTGCCACCCAGCATTTCGCACAGATCCCGATGAACTTCGCGGTAGGCGGCAGCGCCGACTACATCGTCACCGGCCAGTGGGGCCAGAAGGCTTCAAAGGAAGCCAAGCCCTACACGACCGCGCGCGTCGCCGCGACCTCCGAAGCCGACAACTTCTTCAAGTTGCCGGCGCGCGAAACCTGGCAGCTCGACGCGAATGCGGCCTACGTGCACTACACCCCGAACGAAACCATTCAGGGCGTCGAGTTCCATGACATCCCGGACGTGGGCGCGGTGCCGCTGTTTGCCGACATGTCCTCGAACATCCTGTCCAAGCCCGTCGACGTGTCGAAGTTCGGTCTGATCTATGCCGGCGCGCAGAAGAACATCGGCGCCTCGGGTCTGGTCGTGCTGATCGTGCGCGAGGACCTGCTGGCGCGTTGTCCGAACAATATCGCCGGCATCTTCAATTACGCCGCGCACGCCAAGGAGGGCTCGATGCTGAACACGCCGAACACCTTCGGCTGGTATCTGGCCGGCCTCACGTTCAAGTGGCTGGCGAAGGAAGGCGGTCTGGTCGAGATGGAACGCCGCAACGGTGCCAAGGCGGCGAAGCTGTACGGCTATATCGATGCGTCGGGTTTCTACACCAACCCGATCGATTTGGCCGCGCGTTCGCGCATGAATGTGCCGTTCCGCCTGGCCGACGAGAAGCTCGACGACGCCTTCCTCAAGGAAAGCGAAGCCGCCGGCCTGATGGCCTTGAAGGGCCATCGTTCAGTCGGTGGCATGCGCGCCAGCATCTACAACGCCATGCCGATGGCCGGTGTCGATGCATTGATCGACTTCATGCGCGACTTCGCGCGTCGCAACGGTTGAGGTGGCTGTCATGTTCAAGATCAAGACCCTGAACAACATCTCGCAGAACGGCCTGAAGCGTTTGCCGCCCGAGCGTTACCAGATCGTCGATGCGCTCGACGACGCCGACGCCGTGCTGGTGCGTTCCGCCGACATGCATGCGATCGACATTCCGGCTTCCGTGCTCGCGATCGCGCGCGCCGGTGCCGGCACCAACAACATCCCGATCGCGGCGATGTCGAAGCGTGGCGTGCCGGTCTTCAACGCGCCCGGCGCGAATGCCAATGCGGTGAAGGAACTGGTGATCGCCGGCATGCTGCTGTCGGCGCGCAACATCGCCGACGCGCTTGCGTTCTCGGCCTCGTTGCCGAGTGAAGGCGGCGAGGAACTGATGGAGAAGGAAAAGAAGCGCTTCGTCGGTTCCGAACTCATCGGACGCACGCTCGGCGTGATCGGACTCGGCGCCATCGGCGTGCGTGTCGCGAATGCGGCGCGTGCGCTCGGCATGCGCGTCATCGGCTTCGATCCGCACATGACCGTCGAAGGCGCGTGGGCGCTGTCCTCGGATGTGATCAAGGCCGGCTCGATGAATGAGGTTTATGCAGCATCGGACTTCATCAGCTTCCACGTGCCGCTGAACGATGCCACCCGCGGTTCGTTTTCACAGGCATCGCTCGATGTCGTGAAGCCCGGCATCGTGCTGCTGAACTTCTCGCGCGACGGCATCATCGCGCATGATGCGATCAAGGCCGGTCTGGCCGACGGCCGCATTGGCCGATACGTCACCGACTTCCCGAAGCCCGACTACCAGGGCAATCCGCGCGTGATCGGTCTGCCGCACCTCGGCGCCTCGACCGAGGAAGCCGAAGAGAACTGCGCGCTGATGGTCGTCGACCAGTTGCGCGAGTTCCTGGAAAACGGCAACGTCATCAACAGCGTCAATTTCCCGACCACACGCATGCATCGCGCCGGCAAGGCACGCATCTGCGTCGCCAATGCCAACAAGCCGAACATGATCGGCCAGCTGTCGGCGACGCTCGGTGCTGCCGGCATCAACATCGCGCAGATGCACAACGCCTCGCGCGGCGATCACGCCTACAACCTGGTCGATGTGGACAATGAAGTCGGCGCCGAGGTGGTCGAGCACTTGCGTGCCATCGATGGCGTGTTGTCGGTCCGGGTGATTTGATGAGCAACGATGCGCCCAAGCTCAATCTCGCCGAGGTGCGTGGACGCATCGACGCCATCGACACCGAGATCCAGCGCCTGATCGCCGAACGCGCGAACTTCGCGCGTCAGGTCGGTCAGGCCAAGGGTCCGCTCAAGGCTGCGGTCGACTATTACCGACCGGAACGCGAGGCCCAGGTGTTGCGCATGGTCATCGCACGCAACCAGGGGCCATTGTCGAACGAGGAAATGGTGCGGCTGTTCCGCGAGATCATGTCCGCATGCCTCGCGCAGCAGGAACCGCTGAAGATCGCCTTCCTCGGTCCCGAGGGCACCTTCTCGCAACTCGCTGTGCACAAGCATTTCGGGCATTCCATTCACGGCCTGCCGCTCGGCACGATCGAAGAGGTGTTTCAGGAGATCGAAGCCGGCCATGCCGATTTCGGTGTCGTGCCGGTCGAGAACTCGACCGAGGGTTCGGTGCATCCGACCCATGACATGTTCCTGACTTCGCCGCTGAAGATCTGCGGCGAAGTCGAGTTGCCGATCCACCAGTATCTGCTCGCGAAGCAGGATGACCTGTCGCGCATCGAGCGGGTGTTCTCGCATCCGCAGTCGCTCGGGCAGACGCGCAACTGGCTGCGCCAGCACTTGCCCAACGCGGAACGTGTGCCGGTGTCGAGCAATGCCGAAGCGGCACGGCGGGCGAAGGGTTCCGACGATTCGGCAGCGATCGCCGGCGAAGGTGCGGCACGCGTCTACGACCTCAAGGTCGTGGCCGGCCCGATCGAGGATCGCCCGGACAACACCTCGCGTTTCGTCGTGCTCGGTCGCGACATCTTCTCGCCGAGCGGACAGGACAAGACTTCGCTGATGCTGATCGCCAAGGACCAGCCGGGTGCGCTGTATCACCTGCTGGCGCCGCTCGCGAAGCACGGCATCAGCATGACCCGCATCGAATCGCGGCCGACGCGCCAGAAGAAATGGCAGCACGCGTTTTTCATCGACGTGAATGGCCATGTCGAGGACGAGAACATGAAGCAGGCCTTGAGTGAACTCGGCCCCGTGACCGATCAACTCACCGTGCTCGGTTCGTATCCGGTGGCGGTGTTGTCGGCATGAATGCGGGTCCCGATTACGTCGCGCAGGCCAACCCGCCGCTGCGCAAGCTCGTCCCTTACGATCCGGGGCACGACCTGCCGGCAATCCGTCGCCAGTTCGTCGGGCATACCTTGGCCGAGCTCGGGTCGAACGAGAATCCGTGGGGACCGTCGCCGCAGGTACTCGAACGTTTCGCGCGACTCGATGCGTCGACGCTGCTGCGTTACCCCGATCCACTCGGGCTCGACCTGCGCCGTGCACTCGCCGCGCAACTCGGCGTGTCCAGCGACGAGATCGTGCTCGGTAACGGCTCGCACGAGTTGCTGATGTTGCTCGCGCAGGCGTTCGCCGGTCCCGGTGATCCGGTCGTGTTCAGCGAGTTCGGTTTCGCGGTGTTCCCGATTTCGACAGCGACCATGGGCGCGACGCCCGTGCGTGTGCCGGCGTTGCCGGTCGATCATCCGACCGCGCCACGCGGACATGATCTCGACGCCATCGCGGCCGCGGTGACGACGGAGACGAAGCTTGTCTTCATCGCCAATCCGAACAATCCGACCGGCACCTGGTTCTCGCGTACCGCACTTGCGGACTTCCTCGCGAAGATTCCGTCGCATGTTCCGGTCGTCGTCGACGAGGCCTATCAGGAATACGTGACCGATCCGGACGTGGCTTCGGCCATCGACCTGCGTGCACGTTTCCCGAACGTCATCGTCACCCGCACGTTCTCCAAGGCCTACGGACTGGCTGGATTGCGCGTCGGTTATCTGGTCGCCGCCGCGGACTGCTGCAATGTGCTGAACCGCGTGCGCGAATCGTTCAACGTCAATGGCATCGCGCTGGCGCTCGCGGAAGCGGCGCTGGCGGATCAGGCGCATGTCGCGTCGGTGCGGGCACACACGCAGGCGCAGATCGCCGTGCTGAGTCGCGAGATTCGCGGGTTGGATCAGTTCGTGCACCCCTCGCAAACCAATTTTGTGCTGGTCGATTTCGGTCGAGAAGCCGCGCCGATCGAAGCGAAACTGCTGGCGCAGGGCGCCGTGGTGCGGCCGATGAAGGGTTATGGCCTGCCGACCTGTCTGCGCATCAATAACGGCACTGAAGCGGACGACGCCCATCTGCTGCATTGCCTGAAGGAAGCCTTGCGATGAGTGGTGGCGGACTGCAGTTCACGACCGGGCGCGCGGCGCCGCTGCGCGGCCGCGTCCGCGTGCCGGGCGACAAGTCGGTGTCGCACCGCGCCATCATGTTCGCGAGCTTGGCCGACGGCGTGTCGCGGATCACCGGATTCCTCGAGGGCGAGGACACGCGGGCCACCGCGGCCGTATTCCGCGCGCTCGGCGTGCGCATCGACGCGCCGAACGACGGCGAACGCATCGTGCACGGCGTCGGCATCGATGGGCTGCGCGGCACGGATGCGGCACTTGACTGCGGCAATGCCGGCACGGCGATGCGTCTGCTTGCGGGCCTGCTGGCCGCACAGCCGTTCGATTCGACCCTGATCGGTGACGCTTCGTTGTCGAAACGGCCGATGCGTCGCGTGATCGAACCGCTGGCACGCATGGGCGCAATCATCGATTCGACCGATGGCCTGCCGCCCTTGTGCATCCGCGGCGGGCAGCGACTGCATGGCATCGACTACACCTTGCCGGTGGCCTCGGCCCAGGTGAAGTCGGCGCTGTTGCTGGCCGGGCTGTATGCCGAGGGCGAGACCACGGTGCGCGAACCGCATCCCACCCGCGACTACACCGAATCGATGCTGCGCCAGTTCGGCATCGCCATCGACTACGCGCCCGGTATCGCGACCTTGCGTGGCGGCCAGCGCCTGCGAGCCAGCGATGTCAACGTGCCGGCGGATTTCTCGTCTGCGGCGTTCTTCCTGGTCGCCGCCAGCATCGTGCCGGGGTCCGATCTGGTTTTGGAGGCGGTGGGCATGAATCCGCGTCGCACCGGCCTGCTCGCGACCCTGCGCGACATGGGTGCCGACATCGCGGTCGAGCGGGAAGCGGTGCAGGGCGGGGAAGTCGTCGCCGATCTGCGCGTGCGTCACGCGCCGTTGCATGGCATCGAGGTGCCGGTGGAACGCGTGCCGGACATGATCGACGAATTCCCGGCCTTGTTCGTCGCCGCGGCGCTGGCCGATGGCCCGACCGTCGTGCGCGGTGCGGCCGAATTGCGCGTCAAGGAAAGCGATCGTCTCGCGACCATGAGCACGGCGCTGCGTACGCTTGGCGCACGTATCGACGAAACCCCGGATGGCGCCACCCTCCACGGCGGCACCGCGCTGACCGGCGGCCATGTGCATGCGCATGGCGACCATCGCATCGCGATGAGTGCGGCCATTGCCGGACAACTCGCCTCGGCGCCGGTGTGGATCGACGATTGCGACAACGTCGCCACGTCCTTTCCGGGCTTCGTGGCGTTGACGTCCTCGATCGGTTTCTCTCTCTCCCAGAACCGTCCGGCCTAGCCCGAAACGAGAACCCGGTCACGATGTTGCAATGCGTCGTGACAATGAACGGCCCTCACCATACGGTCCCGTCCGGTTTCACGACAGGCCCGGCGACGGGCCTGTCGGTTGTTTGGGGTAATGGTCCGAAGCGAGATGCCGGCGGCCAATAAAAAGACGACAACCATTCGTTTCCTCGGGAGGGAGACATGAAGAAGCAGCATCACGACGGCCGCCTGCGGCTGTTGTCGGGTTTGGTCATGCTCGCGATGGGCGCAAGTGCCTACGCCAGCACCTTGAACCAGAACGTGTCCTGGACAGTCGACCGCTCCGGCACCACGGCGAAATATCGCGTCGTGGCCTACGGCGATTCGATCTACGCGGGTTACAACGGTTCGGTCAGCAACGCCGCGAAGTATTCGGCGCCCACGGTCGATGCCGAATACCTGTCGGCACTGTGGAATGCCGACATCGAGAGCATCCGCCGCGCCAAGTCCGGTGCCGTCGCCAAGGACGTCTACGACAACAAGATCGTCGCCGAACGCTCGTACATGCAGGCCAGCACCACGCGTGTGGTCACCTTCGAGATGTGCGGCAACGATGGCCTGCAGGCGCGCACCGCCTTCAAGGACCAGAGCGGCACGTGCAGCTACACCGGCATGAACACCGCGCTGAACAACTGCAAGACCTATGTCGCCGCGGCGATGGACTACATCAACGCCAATGCGCACGCGAACACCAAGCTGAAGGTGATCTCGAACCTGTACTACCCGGGCTACGGCGCCGACAACGTGCAGAGCACCTGCAAGGACGCCACCACCGGTGCCACCGTGAACATGCGCGACCGCTTCCTGCCGTACCTCACCAAGATGAACTACTGGATGTGCGAATACGCCCGCCAGAAGGGCTTCAAGTG
This sequence comes from Pseudomonadota bacterium, assembly GCA_022705045.1. Taxonomy (GTDB): domain Bacteria; phylum Pseudomonadota; class Gammaproteobacteria; order Xanthomonadales; family Ahniellaceae; genus JADKHK01. The sequence goes on from JAKJFE010000054.1 coordinate 20,324, forward strand.
TGGCGACAGCTTCGCCGAATACATGGGTGCGGACTACGACAGCAACGGTGACGGCCAGATTGACTCGGCCGCATTGCGTTATGTCGCCGGCGAGACCGAAGCCAGCTATGTGACGCGCATCACGTCGACGCTGCGGTCGACGCTGCGCGATGCCAACGTCAAGCTGGTGTCGTCGTCGAGCAGTTACGACTACATCCAGTCCGACGACGTGCATCCGACCTATACCGGCGGCACCGTCAGCGCCGGCTTGTGGGGCGGCAGCACTGGTACCGGCGCACCGCGCTACACCAGCTTCACCGGCGGCAAGAGCCCGATCTGGAACAGCTACGGGCACGAGCGCATGGGCTGGACGATCTCGGTGTTCAACCCG
>JAKJFE010000001.1 GCA_022705045.1 Pseudomonadota bacterium
CCATTCCTCACCCATGGTCGGATTCTGCGTGCAGCGGATCGGCACGCAGTCGTTGTCGCCGGTCACGCAGATGTTGCAGCCGATGCATTCGCGGATCGCGTCGAGTTCGCCGCGCTCGATCTTGCGTGGCAGGAAGGGATCGGCGATCGACGGTCGTGCTGCACCGATCAGGTCCATCAATCCCGATTTGATCACCCGCACCATCGCATCCGGCGAGGTGTAGCGACCGACGCCGACCACGGGCTTCGTCGTCAGCGATTTCAGGTCGCGCAGATACGGCTCCTGGAAGCCTTCGGCGGAGAAACGTGCGGTCTGGCTGTCGTTGCTCCAGTCGGCGATGTTCACGTCCCAGAGGTCGGGCAGTTCGGCGAGCAGGGCGATGACGTCGCGACCTTCGTTCTCGGCGGTCAGTCCATCGGGACCGAGCAGCTGGTCGATGGCGAGGCGCACGACGATGCCGCAACGATCGCCGACGGCATCCCTGGTGTCCTCGATCAGTTCACGCAGCAAGCGCGCACGGTTCTCGAGCGAGCCGCCGTATTCGTCGCTGCGATGGTTGGTTCGTCGCGACAGGAAATGCAGCGGCATGCCGAGGTCATGTCCGGCGTAGACGTAGACGAGGTCGAAGCCGGCGTCGCGCGCGCGCAGCGCGGCATTGCGATGCCAGCGGCGCACGTTGGCGAGATCGCGTTTCGTGGCCGTGCGCGCTTGGATCGGATCGTAGGCGCGCACCGGAATATGCGAGGGCGCAATCGGAATCTCGCGGCTGTAGCGATTCGGCGTGGCATGGCCGTTGAACATCAGTTCGATCGCGGCGAGTGCGCCGTGCTCGTGCACCGCGTCGGTCATGCGTCGCAGCGCCGGGATGTCGGCCTCGTCCCAGAGCCGGCCTTCGTGATGTGGCGCGATTTCCGAATACGGCGAGATCTCGACCTCCTCGGTCGCGATCACGCCCCAGCCACCCTCGGCCTTGATGCCACGCATGCGCGCCAGCGTCTGCGGATAGGCATGGCCCATGCCGTTGCAATGCGGCACCTGGTAGAAGCGGTTCTTCGTCCGCACCGGGCCGATCTGCACCGGTTCGAACAGCAGGTCGTAACGGGGATCGCGCATGGGCCACCTTCAACAACGAAGGTGGCATTGTAGGAGCGAGCCCCGGCTCGCGATTCCTTTATTCCGCCGGCGGCCCATCCCAGCCGCCGCCCAACGCCTTGAACACGGCGATCAGGCTGGTCGCGGCTTCGGTATGTGCCTGGATCAAGCTGTCTTCGGCAGCGAGGCGGGCGCGGTCGGCATCGAGCACGCTGAGGAAATCGGTCAGACCATTCTCGTAGCGGATGCGTGCAAGCCGTGCGGCTTCCGCCGATGCGGTCGCGGCGCGTTCGAGATGATCACGGGCCACGGCGCTTTGCTCGTAGGCACGCAACGAACCTTCAGCATCTTCGAGCGCAACCAGAACGGACTGCTCGTAACCCGCGATCGCCGCTTCATGGCGGGCGCGTTCGATGCCGACGCTGGCGAACACACGCGGCAGATCGAAGGCGGACCATTGCAGTTGCGGGGCGAAGTTCCAGCGGCTGGTGCCGCTGTCGCCGAGATCGCCGCTGCTGGCCGCGGCCGAACCGACGCCGCCAATGAAGAACACGCGCGGGAACAGTTCGGCCAATCGATACCCGATCATCGCGCTGCGCCCGGCGAGTTCGCGCTCGGCCGCGAGAATGTCCGGGCGACGCCGCAGCAGATCGGACGGTGTGCCCACCGGCACCAGATCCGGCAGTGCGGGCAAGGCTTCGACCGCGGCGAGACGTTCTTCCAGCGCCTGCGGCGTGCGTCCGGTCAGCACCGCGATGCGGTACGACGCGCGCGTGATCGCGGTATCGATGCGCGGCACCGTCGCCAGCGTGCTTTCGTACTGGGCGATCGCACGCTGCAGGTCGAGTTCGCTGCTGCGGCCGGCATCGACGCTGGCTTTCGCGATGTCGAGTGCGGCCTTCTGGCCTTCGGCATTTTTCAGCACCACGTTGCGACGCGCCTGCAGTCCGCGCAGCTCGAAGTAGTTGCGTGCCACTTCCGACGTCACCGCGACCTGGGTGCCCCACAGGTTGGCGATGGCGGCGTCGCGGAACGCGTTCTGCGCTTGCACGCCGCGCATGCCGCGACCGAACAGGCTGACTTCCCAGCTGGCGTCGAAACCGACGTCGTAGAAATCGCTGCGCAACTGGTCGGCCGGTGCACCGGGCATTTCCTCGGGCGAACGCTTGGAACGATCGCGCTTGCCGGTGGCGGTGACCACCGGGAACAGATCGCTCAAGGCGGCGCGCCGGCTGGCGCGGGTTTCGCCGAGGCGGGCTTGGGCGATGCGCAGGTCGTGATTGGCGGCCAGCGCGTCGGCGATCAGGGTCTTCAACTGCGCATCCGGGAAGGCCTCCCAGTAGTGCGCGAGCACTTCGCCCTGTTGCAGGCCGGCGGCATCGGCATGCGCGAACTGTTCCGGCAGGGCCGAATCCGGGCGCACGTAGTCGGGACCGAGCATGCAGCCGCTCAGCGCGACGCTGACGGCGAGACCGAGCAGGGAATTACGCATGGGTCGTCTCCGGCGTCGTCGTATCATGGCGGGTCGCGAACTTGCGGATCACGACGTAGAACACCGGCGTGAAGAACAGGCCGAAGAAGGTCACGCCGAGCATGCCGGCGAACACCGTTACGCCCATCACATGGCGCACTTCCTCGCCCGCGCCGTGTGCGAACACCAGCGGCAGGACGCCGGCGATGAAGGCGAAGCTGGTCATCAGGATCGGACGCAGGCGCAGGTGGCAGGCTTCGATCGCCGCGTCGACGATGCCGACGCCCTGTTCTTCGAGATCGCGCGCGAACTCGACGATCAGGATGGCGTTCTTGCAGGCCAGGCCCATCAGCACCACGAGACCGATCTGGGTGAAGATATTGTTGTCGATCATGACCAGCCCGAGCCCGGCACCGAACGCCGTGCTGGCCAGCGTGTTCAACAGCCAGATGCCGCCGACCGCCGACAGCATGCACATCGGCACGATCAGGATCACCGACAGCGGCAGTGACCAGCTTTCGTACAAGGCCGCGAGCACGAGATAGACCAGCAGCACGCAGATCGGGAACACCAGCAGGCCCATGCGTCCTTGCGTCACCTCCTGGTAGGTCAGGCCGGTCCATTCGACCTGCATGCCCTGCGGCAGGACGGATGCGGAGAGGCCGCGCATGGCCTCGATCGCCTGATGGCTCGACATCAAGGCCGGGTTGATGCCGGCGGTCAGATCGGCGGCCGGATAACCGTTGTAGCGAACGACCGGGTCGGGCCCGAAACTCGGCTTGATGTCGACGACCGAACCGATCGGCACCATGCCGCCGGCAGCGTTGCGCACCTTGATCCGCGCGATGTCGGCGACATCGTCGCGGAACGGTGCATCGGCCTGGGCGTAGACGCTGTAGGTGCGCCCGAACAGGTTGAAGTCGTTGACGTAGGCCGAACCGAGATAGACCTGCAGTGCCGTGTAGATGTCGGTCAGCGCGAGTCCCTGTTCCTTCGCGCGGACACGATCGACGCTGGCATCGAGTTGCGGCACGTTCGCCTGGAAACTCGAATAGGTCGTCATCGGATCGAACCCGGCGGCACCGCGCAAGGCGTTGGCGAGCGCCTGCGTCTGCTGGTCGAGTTGGCCGTAGCCGGCCGACGCGCGGTCCTGCACAAACGCCTCGACGCCGGACGAGTTGCCGAGGCCGAGCACCGGCGGTGGCGTCGCCGAAAACGCGAGGCCGTCCTGGATCGCGGCGAATTTGCCGTTCAACATGTTGTTGATTTCGATCGCGGTGATGTCGCGTTCGTGCTGCGGCTTCAAGCCGACGAACATCAGGCCGGTATTGCTGGTATTGACGAAGTGCGCCCCGTTGAGCCCCGGGAACTGCACGACATCCGCGACGCCCGGTGTCGCCAGCGCCATCTCGCCCATGCGTTGCATCGCGGCTTCGGTGCGCGGCAGGGTCGCGCCTTCGGGCAGGAACAGCACGGCGAACAGGTACTGCTTGTCCTGCTGCGGAATGAAGCCGGCCTGCACCCGCGAGAATGCGAGCACGGTCAGCCCGATCAGGAACACGTACAGCACGATCAGTCGCGGGGCGCGTGCGATGGTGCCGCCGATGCGATTCGAATAACGCGCGCTGGCGCGGCCGAAGCGGCGATTGAAGCCATCGAAGAAACGCCCGAACACGCGCTGCAGCAACTGGCCGACCTTGTCCTTGGGTGCGTCGTGTTTCTGCAGCAGCACGGCTGACAGCGCCGGCGACAGCGTCAACGAGTTGAACGCCGAGATCAGCACCGAGGCTGCGATCGTCACCGCGAACTGGCTGTAGAACTGGCCGGACACGCCGCCGATGAAGGCGAGCGGGATGAACACGCTGGCCAGCACCAGCGAGATCGCGATGATCGGTCCGGACACCTCCTGCATCGCCTTGTGCGCGGCTTCACGTGGTGTCAATCCATCCTGGATGTGCCGCTCGACGTTTTCGACGACGACGATCGCGTCGTCGACGACGATGCCGATGGCGAGCACGAGCGCGAACAGGGTCAGGACATTGATCGAGTAACCAAGCAGCCACAGCACCGCGAACGTGCCGACGATCGACACCGGCACCGCAAGCAGCGGGATGATCGACGCACGCCAGGTCTGCAGGAACACGACGACGACGAGCACGACCAGCGCGACCGCTTCGAGCAGGGTCGTCACCACCGAGTCGATCGACTGGCGCACGAATACCGTCGGATCGTAGGCCACTTCCCATTCGACGCCTTCCGGAAAGCCGCGTTCGAGTTCGGTCATCTTCGCGCGCACCGCATTCGACAGCTCGATGGTGTTCGCGCCTGGCGCCTGGAAGATCACGATCGCGGCCGCTTCCTTGTTGTTCAGCAGCGAATTGATCGTGTACGTGTTCGCGCCGAGCTCGACACGCGCCACGTCCTTGAGGCGCGTGACTTCGCCGTTCTGGCCGGCCTTCAGGACGATGTCGCCGAACTCTTCCGCACTGGCGAGGCGTCCCTGCGCGTTGATCGAGAACTGCATCGGACTCGACGGGTGCGGCGGGCCGCCGATGGTGCCGGCCGAGACCTGGACGTTCTGTTCGCGGATCGCGTTGACCACGTCGGTCGCGGTCAGGTCGCGTGCCGCAACCTTGTCCGGATCGATCCAGACGCGCATGGCATAGGCACCGGCGCCGAACGCCTGTGCCTGGCCAACGCCCTGCAGGCGCGCGAGTTCGTCGCGCACGCGCAGGTTGGCGAAGTTGCTCAGGTACAGCCCGTCATAACGTCCGTTCTTGGAGACGAGGTGCACGACCATGGTGATGTTCGGCGACGACTTCACCGTGGTCACGCCGAGCTGGCGCACGGCTTCGGGCAGTCGTGGCACCGCCTGCGCGACGCGGTTCTGCACCTGCATTGCGGCGAGGTCGATGTCGATGCCGCTGCGGAAGGTCACGGTGAGCATCATCGTGCCGTCGGAGCCGGCGGACGACTTCATGTAGATCATGCCCTCGACACCGTTGACCGCTTCCTCGATCGGCGCGGCGACGGTGTCGGCAATCGTCTTCGGGTTCGCGCCCGGGTAGATCGCGGTCACTTGCACCGAGGGCGGCACCACATCCGGGTATTCGCTGATCGGCAGGTTCGGGATCGCCACCACGCCGGCCAGGAACACCAGCAGCGACAACACCGCTGCCAGGATCGGCCGGTCGACGAAGATCTTGGAGAAATCGGAATGCGCCATGGGTTCAGCCCTTGGCCTTGGGCGCCGGCGCCGGCGGCTCGACGATCGTGTTCGGCGCGTCCATCGGCACGTTCACCGGCTGCAGCGGCGCACCCGGGAAGAAGATTTTCTTCATGCCGTTGACGACGACGCGGTCGCCGGCCTTGAGTCCGGATTCGACGATGCGCAGGCCGTCGACGGCGGCACCGAGGCTCACGTCGCGGCGTTCGGCCGTGTTCTTGGCGCCGACCACGTAGACGAACTTGCGGTCCTGGTCGGTGAGGATCGCCTGGTCGTGGATCAGCAATGCCGGGCGCTGGCCCGAGCCGAGCAGCTGCACGCGTGCGAACAGGCCGGGCGTGAACACGCCGCCCGGATTCGCGAGCACGGCGCGCGCGCGGATGGTGCCGGTGGCCGGATCGAGGGCGTTGTCGAGGAAGTCCATGTGGCCTTCGTGCGGGAAACCGACCTCGTTCGCGAGGCCGACGCGCACCGGATTCTGCGCATCGCGCGAACTTGGGCGTGTGCCGGCACGCGCCATCGCCTGATAGCGCAGGTAGGCGCTTTCGTCGCCCTGGAACACGACATGCACCGGATCGATCGACACGACTGTGGTCAGCAGCGATTCGCCGGGCGCCACGAGATTGCCGGGTTTGATCAGGGCCGCACCGACACGGCCGGAAATCGGCGCGATGACGCGCGTGAACGACAGATTGAGGCTGGCCTGGTCGAGGCGGGCCGACAGCTGATCGGCCTTGGCCTGCTTCAGCTCGGCGTGACGGGCTTCGGCCTCACCCTGCGCAATCGCCTTGGCCTTCACCAGGCGATCGGCACGATCGGCTTCCTGCTGCGCCAGTTGCACGCGCGAATCGGCGCGGGCCACGTCGGCCAGGGCGGTCGCTTCTGCAGCGCGGTATTCGCGGTCGTCGATGGTGAACAGCAACTCACCCTTCGTTACCGTGCCGCCTTCGTCGAAATGTACGCCTGCCAGATAGCCGGTGACGCGCGGACGGATCTCGACGGCATCGATGGCCTCGATGCGGCCGGTGTATTCGTCCCACTCCGCGATCTCGCGTTCGACCACGGCCGCGACATTCACCGGCGTCGGTGGCATCTGCATGCCCGCACCGCCGCCATTGCCGCCGCCACACGCCGTCAGGCCGAGCACGGCCAGCATCATCCATCCACGCCAATTCATTCGTCGCTCCCTGGCCGCCGCCGATCGGGCGGGCAATTGTTCGACAAGTATCGAACAAGAGGCGGGCTGGTTGCAACCATGACCAGCATGGAAGAATGACGGCGCCTTCCGCCCCTGCCTGTCGTCATGCCGCCGATCCTCCACGCCAAGCCGACCCGCCGATCCGCTGCCCGCCCGCGCGTGGCGGCCGAGCCGAAGCGGCGCGAACTGGTGCTGGAGAAGGTGCTGGCGGCACTGGCCGACCCGACCCGGCTCGGCATCGTGCAATACCTGGACCGCATCGACGACGAGCTGAGCTGCGCCGCCTGCAGTTGTCCGGAACGCTCGAAGAGCACGATGGCGCACCATTTCAAGGTGCTGCGCGAGGCCGGCATCCTCGGCACGCGCGAGGTCGGTACGCAGATCATGAACCGTGTCCGTCGCGACGACCTCGATGCGCGCTTTCCGGGTCTGCTCGATGCGGTGCTGAACGCCGCGCCGCCGTTGCGCATCTAGACAAGCGGGCCGCACTCCGGCACAACGGCGCGACACATGGGGAGATGTGCGCGTGCTGTTCAACTCGCTGACCTTCGTCGCGTTCTTCGTCGTGGTCGTGGCGCTGCACTACGCACCCCTGCCCTGGTGGCTGAAAAAGACCAATCTGCTGATCGCCAGCTATCTCTTCTACGCGGCCTGGAACCCGCCCTTCGTGATCCTGTTGTGGATCTCGACCTTCCTCGACTGGTGGGCGGCGGCGCGTATCGCGACCGCGAGTTCGCCGGCGCGGCGCAAGGCCTGGATGCTGGTGTCGGTGGTGGTGAATCTCGGCCTGCTCGCCTATTTCAAGTACGGCGGCTTCGTGCTCGAGAATGTCGCGGCCCTGATGCAGGCCACCGGTACGGCCTACACGCCGCCGGTCTGGGACATCGTGTTGCCGGTCGGCATTTCGTTCTACACGTTCCAGACCATGTCCTACACGCTGGACGTCTACCTCGGTCGCGCCAAGCCGACCCGGTCCTTCCTCGACTTCGCGCTGTTCGTCACCTTCTTCCCGCAACTCGTCGCCGGCCCAATCGTGCGGCCGACCGACCTGGTGCCGCAGTTCGCGACTCCGCGGGTGGCCACGGCGCAGCAGTTCGGTTGGGGTCTGATGCTGATGGTGCTGGGCCTGTTCGAGAAGATCGTGCTGGCGGACGGCGTGTTCGCACCGGTATCGGACAAGGCCTTCGGCAGCGCCGAGCTGCTGCACCCGCTCGATGCCTGGATCGGCACCCTCGCTTTTTCCGGACAGATCTTCTGCGACTTCGCCGGCTACACGACCTGCGCCATCGGCATGTCGCTGGTGCTCGGCTTCGCCTTGCCTGACAACTTCCGCTACCCGTACGCGGCGATCGGCTTCTCGGACTTCTGGCGGCGCTGGCACATCTCGCTGTCGACCTGGTTGCGCGACTACCTGTACGTGCCGCTGGGTGGCAACCGCAACGGTGCCGCACGCACCTACGTCAACCTGATGTTGACCATGCTGCTCGGCGGCTTGTGGCATGGCGCCGCCTGGACCTTCGTGGTCTGGGGCGGTCTGCACGGCAGTTATCTCGCCGCCGAACGCTGGTTGAAGCCGCGGCTCGGGCATCTGGCCGTGTGGCGGACGTGGTTGGGCCGTGTCGCGTTGGCGGCCTTGACCTACTTCCTCGTGAACCTGACCTGGGTGTTCTTCCGTGCCCAGGATTTCGCGACCGCAGATCGCATGATCCGCAGCATGCTGCTGCTCGATCGTGGTGGCGCGCCGGTCATGAGCACCTGGTTCCTGTTGAGCACCACGGTCGCGATCGGCGCCTTGCTGGTCGCGCACTGGCGCATGCGTGACCAGATGCTGCACGACGCCGTCTCACGCTGGCCGGCGGCCCTCGTCGGCAGCGCCTGGGGCGCGATGCTGTTCCTGATCGCCATCACCCAGGGAGGCGGCAATGCCTTCATCTACTTCCAGTTCTGATCGCGAACGCCGTCTCGTCGATGGTGCGGCGTTGATGCAGCCTGGTCAGCCCGGCGACGACACCGATGTCGTCGATGCCTATGTCGAGCGACCGTTGCCGAGCCTGTCGCTCGGCGTCGTCTGGGCCGTTGCTGCCTTCTTGGCGCTGGGTGCGCTTGCGACGTGGGAAGCGCATTGGCGCGACTTCGGCGCCCGCCCCGGGTATCGCAACAGCGACGGCCAATGGACGATCCAGCGGCGCCGTATCGACCAAGGTGAACACGACGCGACCGTGGTCATCGGTTCCTCGCGCCTGCTGTTCGATGTGCAACTCGATGCATGGCAGCAGGCCACCGGCACACGCCCGATCCAGCTCGCGCTTGAAGGCACCTCGCCGATGAATGTGCTCGAGGATCTGGCTCAGGACGAGGAATTCCGCGGCAAGCTCATGGTCGGTGTGACGCCTGGCCTGTTCTTCAGCGGGCGTGGCTTCCGTCACGGTGTCGTCGAGTACGCGTACGCGGAAACCCTGTCGCAGCGCGCCAGCGAATGGCTGTCGATGCGTTTTCTGGAGCCGAACCTGGCCTACTACAGCGACGCCGACTTCGCGCTGTTCACCGTGCTCAAACGCCAGCCGTGGCCGTCACGCGACGGCGTGCGCGAGCGCGTTGCGGTGCGCAAGTTGCAGGAGAGCGGCGCCGATCGCGCCAGCTGGATGTGGGACAAGGTCGAGCACGACCCGGAATACCTCGCCCTGGTGCAGTCGATCTGGATGCAGAACTTCATGCCGCCGATGACCGACCCCGCCAAGATCGAAGCGCACTGGCAGACGGTCGATGCACAGATCGCGCGTGCGACCGCTGCAGTGAAGGCGCTGCGTGCGCGCGGTGTGTCCGTGGTCTTCGTGCGTGCGCCGAGCAGCGGACCCTATCTCGACAACGAGCGCCGCGACTTCCCTCGCGAACGCACCTGGGACGTGTTGCTCGAACGCAGCGGCGCGCCGGGCGTCCACTTCGAAGACCACGTCGAGCTGCAGGGACTGACTACGCCGGAGTGGTCACATCTCAACCGCGCCGATGCGGAGAAGTTCACGCGGGCACTGGCGGCCATCATCGAGCGTGACGGTCTCTGGCGGACCGCGTCGCCCTGACGGTCAGGGCGGCGCGACCAGTCCGTGCCGTGCGAACAGGCGCTGACGCTGTGAGGGTTGCGCGTTGATGCGTGCCGGGTCGCGGTTCACCATGGCAACCAGACGCGGGTCCATCACCCGGAACCACAGTGCCGGCACGTAGGACAGCAGGAACATGCCGAAATAGCCGGTCGGCAACTGCGGCGCTTCGTCGAAGTGGCGCAGGCACTGGTAGCGCCGGGTCGCGTTGGCGTGATGGTCGGAATGGCGCTGCAGATGGAACAGCGCCCAGTTCGACACGAGGTGGTTGCTGTTCCAGGAATGCTCGGGCCTGCACGGTTCGTAGCGACCATTCGGCAGGCGCTGGCGGGCGATGCCGTAGTGCTCGATGTAGTTGGCGCTGGTGAGCTGGAAGTTGGCCCAGAACGATGCCGCGATCAGGAACGGCAACACGCCGACACCGAGCCATGCGATCAGCACCGCCCACAGCGCCAGCGAGATCAGTGTGGTCTGCACGATGTCGTTGTGCAGACTGAAGCGCGAGCGGCCCAGCGATTGCATGCGTTCACGCTCCAACCGCCAGGCGCGTCGCAGCGCGCCGGGCATTTCGCGCAGCAGGAAGGCGTAGATCGACTCGCCCAGGCGCGATGAGGCCGGGTCGTCGGGTGTCGCCACATCGCGGTGGTGGCCGCGGTTGTGTTCGACATGGAAATGCCCGTACCAGGTCGGTGCCAGCACGAGCTTGGCTAGCCATCGCTCGAAGGCGCCGCGCTTGTGCCCGAGTTCGTGGCCGATGTTGATGCAGAAACCGCCGACCACGCCGGTCGCGATCGTCACCGCCAGCATGCCGTGCCACGGCAATGCGTGGCGTGCGACGAACCAGGCCGCGAACACGAAGGCGATCCACAGCAGCGGCACCATCATCCACGCGATCACCCGGTAATACGGATCGGCATCGAGTTCCGGCATCACCGCATCCGGCGGATTGCTGCGGTCTTCGCCGACGACCAGATCGGCGATGGGCAAGCCGATGTAGACGAGCAGCACCGGCAGCCACAGCGTCCAGACCTCGGCGCTCGCGAGATAGAGCAGCGGACCAGCCGCAGCGAGCAGAGGCACCGCCATCGACAACAGCCAAGTGGCGCGTTTGCGATCGCGATAGGGAACGGACTCGACGATGGCGTTCATGATGGGCTCGCAGGGCGGGATGCCAGCAGTCTGCGCGGGACGAAGGCGCCGGAACACCGACGCATCCGCCAATGATTCGTCATTTTCTGCCAGATCCGCTTGCCGCTGACGCGTGCGCCGCGCATGATCGCCCGCAGTTCCCCGTCGGAGTGCGCGTCATGGACATGAGCAACGGTTCCTATTTCGTCGGCTGGGGCACCCTGTCCCTGGTCAATGCCGGACTGGCCCAGGGCAAGGGCCGCAGCGGTCTGAGCTGGTGGCTGATCTCGCTGCTGCTCGGTCCGGTGGCGACCTTCCTGATCGTCTTCCTCGATCCGGTCGCGAAGAAGACGGACTGAGCACGATGCGCGCCGGCCTGCGTCGCGACACGACCACGGGCGACAGCGCACCCGCGTTCCATCCGGTGTATCTGCGCGTGCTGGGTGCGGTGCTGGCGCGACGCGGCATCGATGCGCCGGCACTGACGCGCCCACCGGCGGGTGCCGCGGACGACGACGCCATGGTGCCGCTGACGCCCGCGCGCGAGCTGATGACGGCTGCGATGGCCGCGACCGCGACGCCCTGGCTCGGTCTCGAACTCGGCGCCGCCGCACAAACGCATACGCATGGGCTGGTCGGCAGTGCGGCCTTCGCGAGCGAGACGCTGGACGCCGCCCTGAAGACGATCGCGCGTTACGCCTCATTGCGGACGCGTGCGCTCGACTTCGGATGGCGGACGACACGGGGCGGCGGCGAACTCGTCATCACGACGGTGCTGGATCTCGGTCCGGTGCGCGGATTCGTCTTCGACGCCATGCTGGTGATCGTCGAACGCGTCCTGCAGTCCTTGTCCGGACAGTCGCTCGCTGCGGCGACGTACTGCCTGCCCGGTCCGGCGCCGGAATGGCGAGAACGCTATCGAGATCATCTCGAAGGTGACGTCGTGTTCGGGCGCGGCGATCGTCTGCGCATGCAGTTTCCGGCCGCACTGTTGTCGACGCCTTGTCTCACCGCCGACGCGACCGGCCACGCGCGTGCCGCCGAAGCCTGCGCACGCCTGCTCGACGCGCAACAGCAAGATCGCGGCATCGGCGAACGCGTGCGCATGCGGCTCGCGGCCAGTGCCGATGTGTTGCCGGATGCCGTCGAGCTGGCCGCACACCTGCACCTGTCGCCACGCAGCCTGCACCGCCACCTCGCCGCCGAAGGCCTGGGCCTGCGCACTCTCTACGACGAACTGCGCAGCGAACGCGCGCGTTGCTGGCTGCGCGACACCGACCTGTCGGTCGAACGCATCGCCGAACGCCTGGGCTACGCCGAGGCCAGCAACTTCGCCCGCTGCTTCAAACGCTGGACGGGCCTGACGCCGCGTCAGTATCGCCAGCAACAGCCGCTCAGGGGCCATCGGGATTCAGGCTCGGCCCGCTAGACTACGCCCATGCTCAGTTTCTCCAATCTTCGCCTGCGGCGTGGTCCGCGGGTGCTCATCGATGGTTTGTCCGCGACCATCCACCGTGGCCAGCGTGTCGGTTTCGTCGGCCGCAACGGCACCGGCAAGTCCAGCCTGTTCGCGATGATCCTCGGCGAGTTGCAGCCCGACCAGGGCGATGTCTCCGTGCCCAAGAACCTGTCGATCGCGACGGTGGCGCAGGAAATGCCGCACACCGACCAGTCGGCGATCGAATACGTGCTCGATGGCGACGCCGAACTGCGCGCGGTCGAGGCGGCGCTGACCGAGGCCGAGATCGTGCACGACGCCGATGCCATCGCCCATGGTCACGAACGCCTGCATGCGATCGGCGGGTATGCAGCCTCGGCGCGCGCGGCGCGCATGCTCGATGGTCTCGGCTTCAAGCCCGACCAGATCACCCATCCGGTCAATTCGTTTTCGGGTGGCTGGCGCATGCGTCTGAACCTGGCGCGGGTGCTGATGACGCGTGCCGATCTGATGCTGCTCGACGAACCGACCAACCATCTCGACATCGACGCCGTGGTCTGGTTGCAGAACTGGCTGCTGGCCTACGAAGGCACGCTGCTGACGATTTCGCACGACCGCGAATTTCTCGACGCGATCTGCACGCATACGCTGCACCTGGCGGAACTGAAAGCGACCCTGTACACCGGCAACTACTCGCAGTTCGAAAAGCTGCGCGCCGAACTCATGGCGCAACAGGCGGCGATCTCGGCGGCGCAGCAGCGCACCATCGCGCACCTGCAGAGCTTCGTCGACCGCTTCAAGGCCAGCGCCGCGAAGGCGCGCCTGGCGCAGTCGCGCGTGAAGATGATTGAACGCATCAAGCTCGTTGCGCCGGTCGTCGCCGACAGCGAATTCAGCTTCGACTTCCCGGCGCCTGACAAGCTGCCGTCGCCGCTGATCCGCCTGCACGATGCCGCCGTCGGTTACGGCGATCGCACCGTGTTGTCCGGCATCAAGCTCAGCATCGAACCGGGGCAGCGCATCGGCCTGGTCGGCCCGAACGGCGAGGGCAAGTCGACACTGGTGAAACTGCTGGCCGGCCAACTGGACATCCGCGCCGGCGAGATGACGCGTCATCCCGACCTGCGCGTCGGTTACTTCGCCCAGCACCAACTGGAGCAGCTCAACCCGGACGCGTCGCCGCTCGAACACTTCAAGGAACTCGATCCGAAGAAGGGCGAACAGGAACTGCGCAGCGTGCTCGGCGGCTTCAATTTCGTCGGCGACCGCGTGTTCGAGAAGGTCGGGCCGTTCTCCGGTGGCGAGAAGGCGCGCCTGTCGCTGGCGATGGTCGTGTATCGCAAGCCGAACCTGCTGCTGCTCGACGAACCGACCAATCATCTCGATCTCGACATGCGCCAGGCGCTGGAGATCGCGTTGTCGGATTTCGACGGGGCCGTGGTCCTGGTCTCGCATGACCGTCACCTCGTGGGTGCGACCTGCGACCAGCTGGTGCGCGTCTGCGACGGCGTCGTCGCCGAGTTCGACGGCGATCTCGATGCCTATGCGAAATGGCTGAGCGCGCGCGGCAACACCTCGCGCAATGACGGCGGTGCCGCGAAGCCGTCGTCCGAGAAATCGGCGCGCCAGAACGACAAGGCCGCGAAGAAGCAGGAGCGTGCGTTGCGCGAAGCGCTGAAACAGGCCGAAGCCGAGATGGAACAGCTGCAGAAGGCGATGCAGCAGGCCGATGCCGAAGTCGCCGCGCCCGGCTTCTTCAACCAGGACAAGTTCAAGGTGCTGGCCGCGACCCAGCGCCAGACCGAGGCACGCCGCAAGCTCGACGAGGCCGAGGCGCGCTGGCTCGCCGCGGCGGAAGCGGTCGAGGCCCTGGCGGGCTAAGGCCTCGCGACGAACGGATGCGTGGCCTTCCAGTGCCGCGCGATGTCGATGCGCCGGCACACCCAGACCTGCTCGTGTTTCGCGATGTGGTCGAGAAAACGCTGCAACGCGACGATGCGGCCCGGTCGACCGAGCAGACGGCAATGCATGCCGATCGACATCATGCGCGGCGTCTCCGCGCCTTCCGCGTACAACGCGTCGAAGCTGTCGCGCAGGTAGTCGAAGAAGTGCGCCGCGGTGTTGAAGCCCTGCGGCGTCGCGAAGCGCATGTCATTCGTGTCCAGCGTGTACGGCACGACCAGATGCGGTTTGCGTGAACCGTCGGCCAGTTCGACCTCGGTCCAGAACGGCAGGTCGTCGCCATAGTAGTCGCTGTCGTAGTCGAATCCGCCGTGTTCGACGACGAGGCGACGCGTGTTCGGTGAATCGCGGCCGGTGTACCAGCCGAGCGGCGCGGCGCCCGTGAGGTCACGCTGGATCGCGATGGCGCGCTCGAGGTGCTCGCGCTCCACGTCCTCGGGAATGTTCTGGTAGTGGATCCAGCGCCAGCCGTGCGAGGCGATCTCGTGCCCGAGTTCGACGCAGGCCTGCACGAACTCGGGATGGCGCTGCATCGCCATCGCGACACCGAACACCGTCAGCGGCAGGCCGCGGCGTTCGAACTCGCGCAGGATGCGCCAACCGCCGACGCGCGATCCGTATTCGTAGATCGACTCCATGCTCAGGTGCCGATCGGGATAACTCGCCGCACCGATGATCTCGGACAGGAATTGCTCCGAGCCGCCGTCGCCATGCAGCACGCAGTTTTCTCCGCCTTCCTCGTAATTCAGCACGAACTGCACGGCGATGCGTGCACCCTTCGGCCATTGCGCCTGCGGCGGGTTGCGGCCGTAGCCGATGAGGTCGCGGGGATAACGGGTCGTGTCCATGTCCTAGTGTCGCGACCCGCCGGTCATCAGTCGAGCGCCACCGGATCGACGTCGATCGACCAGCGCAGCTTGCGGGACAGCGGGTGGCGATACAGCTGCGGCAGCAGCGCCTCTAGCGCGGCATGCAGGTCGCTGCGTGCGGTCGCTTCGAGCAGCAGTTGCGCGCGCTCGTAGCCGGCCCGGCGTGCATGCGGCGCCGGCAGCGGACCGGCCACGGTCACGCCCTCGTGTGCAACGCCCGCGGCGGCGTCGCGCAGGAATCGTTCGACCTGTGCACGTTCGCGCGCTTCCGCACGCAGCAGCGCCTGCGATGCGAACGGCGGCAGGGCCAAGGCCTCGCGCAGTCGCAGTTCCTCGCGTGCGAAGGCCGGATACCCGCCGCCGAGCAGGGTACGGAACAGCGCGTGATCGGGATGATGGGTCTGGATCAGCACCTGGCCACGGCGCGCGCCGCGACCGGCCCGACCGGCGACCTGCACGATCAGTTGCGCCAGGCGTTCGCTGGCGCGCGGATCGGCGCTGTACAGGCCGCCATCGGCATCGGCGATCACGGCCAAGGTGACGCCATGCAAGTCGTGGCCCTTGGCCAGCATCTGGGTGCCGACGAGGATGCAGGCACTACCGTCGTGGGCGCGGGCCAGCGCACGCTCGAACTGGTCGGCGGAACGTGCGGCGTCGCGGTCGATGCGCAGCACCGGCACCTCCGGGAAGCGCTGCGACAGCGATGTTTCCAGGCGTTCGGTGCCGACGCCGACCGGGGTCAGGCTGTCGCCGCCGCAGGCCGGGCACTGCTTCGGCAGCGGGCGTTCGCGGTGGCAGTGGTGGCAGACCAGGCGGGCGCGGCCGCGATGCATCGTGTACGGGCGCTCGCAGCGCTCGCAGTCGCTGTGCCAGCCACAATCGATGCAATGCAGGACCGGCGCGAAGCCGCGGCGGTTGCGGAACACCAGCGCCTGTTCGCCGCGTGCGAGCGTGTCGCGGATCGCGTCGAGCGCGCGGCTGCCGAGCCCGTCGTGCAGGCGTTCGCGGCGCACGTCGACCACGTCGACCGAGGGCGGTCGCGCGTGGCCGGCGCGGGCATCGAGGCGCAGATGCCGGTAACGACCGCGTTCGACATTGGCCAGGCTCTCCAACGCCGGCGTGGCGCTGCCGAGCACGACCGGGATGCCGGCCTGTTTCGCGCGCACCAGGGCGACGTCGCGGGCGTGATAGCGGAAACCTTCGTGCTGCTTGAACGAGGCGTCGTGTTCCTCGTCGATGACGATGAGGCCGAGTCTCGGCAGCGGCGCGAACACGGCCGAACGCGTGCCGAGCACGACGATCGGTTCCGGGCCGCGGGCGCGTTCGAAGGCGCGGGCACGGGCGCCGTCGGCGAGGCCGGAATGCCAGGCCAGCACGGGGGCCGACAGCCGCTCGCGGAAGCGCGCGAGCGTCTGCGGCGTCAGGCCGATTTCCGGCACCAGCACCAGAGCCTGCTCGCCACGCGCCAGTGTGCGTTCGATCGCGGCCAGATAGACCTCGGTCTTGCCGCTGCCGGTGATGCCGTCGAGCAAGCTGGTCGCGAATCCGCCGAGGGTCGCGACGATCTGCGTGACCGCTGCGTCTTGGCCGGGATTCAACGGCGGTGCCGTCGTGGTGATGGCACGCGGTGCGTCGTCGAGCGACAGGCTGTCGATCAGTCCCAACTGCTGCAAGCGGCGCTTGGCCGTTGCCGCCTGCGGCAGTTGCGCGCGCAGCGCGGACCAGGGGCGCGGACCGTCGCGCAAGGCGTCGTACAGGGCTGCGGGCGCGCTGCCAGCGCGCAGCGACTGGCGCAGCGTGTCGTCCGGGCGCAGGCGCAGCACCAGATCGCGATGCGCGGGTGCGGCTTCTGCGCGATCACGCACCGGCGCCGGCAAGGCACTCGCGAGTGCTTCGCCCAGCGGGTAGGCGTAATACCGCGCCGCCCACAGCAGGCTGCGCCACAGCGATTCCGGAAATACCGGCGTCGCGTCGAAGAGCGCGTTTGCGTTGCGCAGTCGCGCGCTTGCCGCGACCTGCCCGTGTTCGACGACGACGCCGATCAGTTCGCGCGGCCCGAACGGCACGCGCAGGCGCGCCCCGACGGCGATGTCGGCGACCGCAACGCCGGCGGGCGGCAGATAGTCGAACAGTTCGGGCAGCGGCGCGGGCACGGCCACGCGCAGGACATCGGGCATCGGGAAGTCTTTCGGAGCCGGGACGGCAGTCTAGCGGTGTGTTCCACAGGCCGATTCGTCGGCGGAAACATCGTGTCCGGGCGGCTCCCGGAGCGGATTCTGAGTGAGTATCGAGAAATGGGTGTCAACGCATTGATTGGATTGGATAATCACCCTTATCCACATCTTCTGTGGATAACTGTGTGGATCGAGCATCCAACAAACCCGCCCGAGCGCGCCACGGCGCGGCCTGCGGCCAGCCCGGTCAAAAACTAGCCACATCGCTATATGCTTTCAAATCAAAGAGTTGCGAAGTCGTCGTCGGCAACGGAAGGTCACGGCCTGGCCACGTGACAGCGACTTGACAAGCTTTCCGGCGCCTGTGAACTACGCCGCAAACCGGGGCCGAGCAGAAATGCGGCGGAGCGGCTGATTCGACCCCTGTCAACCGTTTTTCCCGAGCCGCGTTTCCTGCCGACGAGTTCCCCCGACCGCGCCTACAATGACCCCGACCCTGGCGATGCACTGGATGGACAGCGACCGCCCCGCGACCCCGCGTGCCGGTACGCCGGCCGCCCGCAACCACGATGCGCTGGACGCCTTCCTGCGCGGCATCGAGCGGTGCGCATTGCGCATCGCCGAGCTGTCCGTGGGCGGGCGCGAAGACGCGCTCGACATCGTCCAGGACTGCATGCTGACCTTCGTGCGCAACTATCGCGACAAACCCGCCGCCGACTGGGCGCCGCTGTTCCATCGCGTGCTCGACAGCCGCGTGCTCGACTTCCATCGCCGGCACCAGGTGCGGTCGCGCTGGCTGGGCTGGATCGATCGCCTGGTCGGGCGCGACGAGATCGACGAAGACCCGCTCGCGAACGTCGCCGATACCCACGCGGCACAACCCTGGCAGGCGGTGGCGGACGGCGAAACCGCCGACGCCCTCGACGCCGCCTTGCGTGCCTTGCCGAACCGACAGCGACAAGCCTTCCTGCTGCGCATCTGGGAAGGGCTCGACGTCGCCGACACGGCGCGCGCGATGGCCTGCAGCGAGGGCAGCGTCAAGACCCATCTGTCGCGCGCGATGACGGCATTGCGCGCGCAACTGGAGCATCATCATGGCTGAACACGACGAGGACCCGTGGACCGAACGCATCCGCCAGCAGCTCGACCATTCGGCCCGCGATCTGGATGCGGCGACCTTGTCGCGGCTGAATCAGGCGCGGCAGGCGGCCCTGCAGGCGGCACGATCACCGAAGCCGCGGCCGTGGTTGTGGCCGACGGCGATGGCGACCGCGTGTTCGCTGGCGCTGGCCGTCGCGATCTGGCCACGCGTGGTGCCGCAGCCGGTGCCGGCGCCGACGAACGCAGCGCAGCCCGAGGACTTCACGATGCTGGCCGGCGACGAACAGCTCGATCTGTATCAGGAGCTCGACTTCTATGCCTGGCTGGATGCGCAGCCGCAATCGGGTTGATGTTGCCGGCCCGGGCCGCCGACACGGCGCCGAGCGCGGAGATGCTGCTGTACCTTGCCGAATTCGCCGACGACAGTGGCCAGCCCGAAGATCCCGTCGCACTGACTGCCGATCGACCTGCCCCGAATCCCGCTCCCACGAACCGCACAGAACCTGTACCCGACGATGCCTCCGCCCGAACCCCGCCCGAGCCCGAAGCCGATGACTAGCCTGCGTGTGTTGTGCTGCGCATTGCTGCTGGTCGCTGGCGCCGTGTCTGCGGGCGATCGCATCCGCTTCGAGGACCTGACCCCGGCCGAGCAGGGCGTGTTGATGCCGTTCTCGGAACAGTGGGCGAGCCTGCCGCCGGAAACGCAGCAGAACCTGCGTCTCGGCGCGCAGCGCTGGAACGGCATGAACCCGCAGCAGAAGCGCGACGCTGCGCGTCGTTTCGGCGACTGGCAGAAATTGCCGGACACCGAGAAGCGTCGGGTGCGCGAGCGCTATCGCGCGTTCCGGCAACTGCCGCCGGAGCAGCAGCAACGACTGCGTGGCGCCTATCAGCGTTTCCAGCAGTTGTCGCCCGAACAGCGGGCGCAGATGCGACGCAAGTTCGAACGCATGTCGCCGGGCGAGCGTCGTGCCTGGCTCGATGGCATGCGCACCGAACAGCAGCGCGGCGCGCGCGAACGCATGCTGCAGCAGATTCCGCCGGAACAACGCGCCGCGATGCAGGAGATGGTGGCGCGCTTCACGCCGGCCGAACGCCAGCGCGTGCTCGCGCACGTGCGCGAGCTGGCGCCTGAAGAACGGCAGGCTTTCCACGCCAGGTTGTTGGCGATGGGCGTCGAGGAACGCATCGCCTTCATCGCGACCCTGCCCACACCCGAGGATCAGCCGGCGCGCTGATGCGCCGGGTCGGTTTCGTTCGCCGCCGTGGCCATGCGCAGCGGCGGATGTTGCAGGCGCGGCAATTCGACGAAGAAGGTGGCACCGCGGCCGATGCCTTCGGACTCCGCGCGCACGTTGCCGCCGTGCAGCTCGACCAGATCCTTGACGATGGCGAGCCCGAGCCCGGTCGAACTTTCGCCGCCGGTCGGGCGCGCCGACAGCCGCTGGAAGCGCTTGAACAGTTGTCGGCGATTGTCCGCCGACAGGCCCGGCCCGTAGTCGCGGATGGCGACGCGGGCGCGCTCGGCGTCGAGTTCGATCCAGACTTCGATCAGGCCCTTCAGTGGCGAGAACTTCACGGCATTGGTCAGCAGGTTCTCGAAGACCTGGTCGAGGCGTTCGACATCGGCCAGCACGATGGCGCCGCTGGTCGGGCGGAAATCGATCTGCTGCTGCTTGGCCTGGGTGCGTGTGCTGACGCGGCCGATGGCGTCCGCCAGCAGCACCGACAGATCGCAGGGCACCGGCTGGAGTTTGATCTGGCCGGCATCGAGCACCGAGGCTTCGAGCAGATCGCTGACCAGCTTGAGGGTGCGTTCGGCGGCCGCGACGATGATGCCGGCATGGCGACGGGCATCGTCGATGGATTCGCGTTCGGTGCGGATCAGCTCGGCGAAGCCGATGATCGAACTGAGCGGATTGCGCAGATCGTGCGCGGCAATGCCGAGCATCTCCGTCTTCACGCGATCGGCTTCCTCGGCACGGGTACGCGCCTGTTCCGCCGTCTGCAGCGCCACCGCGAGCCGGGTGTTGGCGTCGGCGCGTTCACGCGCGGCGCGACGGCTTTCGATGAAACGCACCGTCAGCAGCACGGCGATGCCGGCCAGCAGGATCACGGCGGCAGTCAACGCCCGCTTCAACAGCGTTTCCTGGGCCAGGATCTCGGCCTGCTGTTCGCTGGCGGCACGCAGGGCCAGCAGTTCGCGCTCGCGCTCGCGCATGTTGGCTGCATTCGCGAGCAGGGCGTAACGCGCCTCGCTCTGTTCCTGGAATTGGCGCTCGCGCAGTTCATGCGCGGTCTTCAGGTCGGTCAGCGCCTGGGCAGTGTCGCCCTGCAGTTCGTGGATGTCGGCCAGTTGCCGGTGCAGGCCGATCTGCAGCGAACGGTCGCTCTCGCCCTGCCGCCCGAGTTGCAGCGCCCGCTGCGTGAAATCGAGCGCACGCTGCAGGCGGTCGCGGCGGCGCGTGCCGGACAACTCCTCGCCGGCGCGGCTCAGGTGCCAGCGTCCGAGTTCGGCGAGGGCATCGAT
This sequence comes from Pseudomonadota bacterium, assembly GCA_022705045.1. GTDB lineage: Bacteria > Pseudomonadota > Gammaproteobacteria > Xanthomonadales > Ahniellaceae > JADKHK01. Next base: position 21,285 of record JAKJFE010000001.1, read on the forward strand.
CATCTCGGGGCGCGCTCCGACACGGGTGGCGAGCGTCAACGCCTGCTCCAGTCCGGACACCGTGGCCGCTTCATCGCCACGCGCCGCCGCCACCCGCGCCAGCCCGGCGCGCGCGGCACTTTCGCCGACCACGTCGCGATGCTCGGTCTGCAGGTCGAGCGCGCGTGTGAAGGCGTATTCGGCCTGATCGACCAGACCGCGCGCCAACGCGATGCGCCCCTGCCCGAGCCAGATCGCGGCGATGTCCTGGGCCGGCACCAGTTCCTTGTTCGGATAGGTGTCATACTGGCTCAGCGCCGCCTCGTAGTGGCGTTGCGCGTCGTTCCAGGCCTGGCGGCGCTCGAACACGCGCGCGATGTTGATCGACGAAGCGATCAGGCCCGGCAGGTCATCGAGGTCGCGCCACAGGTTCTGCACGCGCTGGTGGCGATCCAGGGCCTCCGCATCGAGTCCCTGGCGCTCGAGCACGGTGCCGTAGCTGTTGCCGACCTTGGCGATCAGGCGCGGGTCGCCGAGGGCTTCGGCGGCGGACAACGCTTCCAGCAGATAGCCGCTCGCTGCCTGCAGCTGGCCGCGCAGCCGGGCGATCCGGCCGAGGTTGTGCAATGCCTCGATGCGTCCGCTCTCGTAGCCGCTGTCGCGTGCGCCGACGAAGGCATCCGAGGCCAGCTGCTCGGCGCGGCTCGGGTCCGAGCGCGCCAGGTTCTCGGCCGTGAAATTGAGCTGGTCGATGCGGATTTCGGCCAGCGCCCGCTCGGCATCGGCCTGGGCGATCGAGTCGTCGACCGCTGCATCCACCGCCGGGACCAGAAGCAGCCACAGCACCAGCCATCCGAAGACACGGAACAGCGGGCGCGAGGAGCGGTGGCGGCAACGCGGAGCGGACATCGGAAACCTGGAACGGGCGCAGCAGGCGCGGTGGCAAGGATAACCGACGTGACGGTTCGTCACAGACCGGCGTCGCGCGGCTGTGCCTGCCGTTCAGCCCGGCAACATCCGCTTACAAGCGCGATGCGCGACCGGCTTGAGCGACCTGTCCCGACCGCGCATGCTGTGGGCATGGACGCCCCCCTGATCCTGCTCGTCGACGACGACCATCGCCTGCGCGAACTGACCGCGCGTTACCTCGAAAGCCAGGGCTTCCGGGTGGCGCCGGTGGCGCATCTCGCCGGCATGCGCCGCGAGCTGGAAAAGCGCCATGTCGACCTGATCGTGCTCGACCTGATGTTGCCCGACGGCGATGGCCTGACCGCCTGCCGCGACCTGCGTGGCGCCGGCACGACCACGCCGGTGATCATGCTGACGGCGCGCGGCGAGGACATCGATCGCATCGTCGGCCTCGAGATCGGCGCCGACGACTACCTCGGCAAACCCTGCAATCCGCGCGAGCTGCTGGCGCGTATCCGCGCCGTGCTGCGGCGCCAGGTCGCGACACCCGGCGCCGCGCCGCAGGCGCAGCCGGACACGATCCGCTTCGGTCCCTTCGTGCTGGAACTGCACACGCGCGTGTTGCGTCGCGACGGCGTCGCCGAACTGCTGAGCAGCGGCGAGTTCGCGGTCCTCGCGGCGCTGGTGCGGCATCCGCGGCAGACACTCAGTCGCGATCGCCTGATGAACCTGGCGCGTGGCCTCGACCACCAGGCCAGCGACCGCTCCATCGATGTGATGCTGTCGCGGTTGCGCAAGCTGATCGAAGCCGATCCGCGGCGACCGCGCTGGCTGCAGACGGTGCGTCAGGTCGGTTACGTGTTCGTGCCCGACGCTGCGGATCCGTCATGACCCGGCGCAGTCTGCGCGCGCGCCTGATGCTGTTGCTCGCCGTCGTGGTTGGTGCGGTCCTGCTGATCGCGGCCGCGGTGATGTCGCAACAGACCCTCGGCGAAGGCGCGACCCGCTTGGCACGCATGGTCACGGCCGCGGTGACGGCCTTGGATCGCGCGTTGCCGCAGAACACCGGCGTCGCCGAGCGCGCATCGCTGGCCCGCCTTGGCGTGCAGTTGAGCGACCACCCGCCCGTGCACGAAACCCCCAACGCCCTGCTCGGCCTCGAAGTCCTGCGGCGACTGCAGGCCGAGCGCCCGACGCCGGACGAACTGCGTTTCGCCAGCGGCCCGCCGGTGCGGTTGTGGTTCCGTTCGCGGACCGTGCCGGACCTGTGGATCGGTTTGCCACTCGAGCACCTGCGCGAACCGGTGGCACGGGCCTCGGTCTGGATCCTGGTGCTGGCCGGTGTCGTGGTCTGGATCGCCGCCGGCGTGCTGGCGCGGCAGCTGTTGCGTCCGCTGGAACGCGTTGCGGCGGCCGCCGACGCGGTGTTGGCGGGTCGCCCGCCCGCCGGGTTGCTGGACGGTGCCAGCGCCGAAGTCGCACGTGTCGTCGACGCATTGACGGTCGCCGCCACCGCCCTGCACGAGCAGAACACGGCGCGCGAACGCATGCTCGTCGGGCTCTCGCACGATCTGCGCACGCCGCTGGCGCGCCTGCGTTTCGCACTGGAGCTGGGCGATGAGGCCGACCCGGCGCAGCGCACCGGCATGATCGCCGACATCGACGAGATGGATGCCCTGATCGGCGAGGCGCTGGCGCTGGCGCGTGGCGGCGGCGACGAGGCGCGCCAATCCCTCGATCTGGTGCCCTTGCTGCGCGAGCTGGCGCAGCGCTTCGGGGTTCAGGCCGAGGTCCGCTGCGCCGCATTGCCGCCATCCTGCGAGGTGATGGTCCAGCCGCTGGCCCTGCGTCGCGCGCTGGGCAATCTGGTGCAGAACGCGCTGCGCCACGGCGCGCCGCCGGTGACGCTGAATCTGGCCTGCAGCGACGCGTGCGTCGAGGTGGTGGTGCAGGACAACGGACACGGACCCGATCACGCTGACGCCGGTACCCGCGGCTTCGGCATCGGATTGTCGGTGGTGCGTGCGGTCGCGGCCGCGCACGGCGGTGAACTCGTCCTGCGCACGCTGGATTCGGGGTTCGCCGCGATCCTGCGGTTGCCGGCTAGCGTGCCTGCAGCTTCGCGATCCCGCTGACCAGCCACCAGCGCTGGGCCTCGGCGTCGAAACGCCAGCGGAAGCGTTCGATGGTCGATTTGCCTTCCTGGGTGTGGCGGTTCACGAAGTCGATCTGCGCCACCTGCTCCACTTCGGTCGGCGACAGCTGGACCGGCGGCTGTTCGCGGTAGCCGGCGATCTGCAACTGCTTGAGTCGCTCGATCTCGAAGGCGCTGGGTCGCGGCGCTTCCGGTGCAAGGAAGCCGAGCGCGTCTTCGATGCTGCCCCAGCGCACCGCGGCAGCGTATTGATCGAGCGTGGCGTCGAGCAGCTTGTCCTCGTCGCGCGTCGAACTGCAGGCGCCGAGGAACAGGGTCAGGAGGACGACGAGACGCGGCAGCAGATGCATGTCAGGCACTCCGTTTGGCGACGAACTTTCCGAACATGCGGCAGGCGACACCGCCACCCTCTGCGACCGCGACCTCGGCCATCATGGTGATGCGTGCCTTGCCGCGCGCACGCAGGTCGGCGATGAACTGGTCCCAGTCCTGGCCGGGCTCGGCCGCGGCTTCCGCGGTCAGCGCGTCCCAGACCGGATTCAGGTAGCTGATGGCGCTGTCGGCCACGAACACCTCGGCCGTTTCGCCGGCTTCGGCCAGCTTCAGGTTGACGAGGCCCCAGGCGGCGAGGGTCATCAGGCTGGCGAGGCTGCCGCCGAAGGCGCAGCCCTTGTCGTTGACGTTCGGGGCCAGCGGCGCCTGCAGGGCGATGCGATGGCCGTCGTAGTCGAGCACGCCGATGCCCATGGCACGGGCCATCGGGATGGTTTCAAGGATGGTGCGCTCGAGCGAGAGCGTGTCGTGGATCATGCCCCAGTCTGCCGACTCGGTTGCGTGCAGCGCAAGCGCCGGACGATGACGTCGGTGGCGAAGCGGACTACCCTTTGCGCCATGGACGCGCATCTTGAGGACACTGGGCGCTTGCGCGGTTTCGGTTTCGTGCTGACGCGGCCGGCGGGCGAGAACCGCGCTTTCGCGGCCGAATTGCGTCGGCGTGGCGCCGAGGTCGTGAGCCTGGCGCCCTTCCGCGTGGTGCCGCGCAAGGACCGGGACGTGTTGGCGCTGGCCCTGCGCGCCGCCGCCAACGCCGATGTGGTCGTGTTCGCGAGCACGCTGGCGGTACGCCACACCTTTGCTGTCGTGCCCGACTGGCTGCCGCGTGGCGGGGTCATCGCCCAGGGGCCTGCGACCGCACAGGCGCTGGCCGCGCACGGCGTCCGCGCCGAGTTGCCCGAATCCGGCTATCGCAGCGAAGAGGTCCTGCAGCACCCGTGGCTGAGCCAGGCGCGGCGGGTGGTGCGCATCACCGGCGCCGGTGGCCGCGACTGGCTGGTCCAGCGCCTGCGCGAACGCGGGATCGATGCCGCCGACCTGCCGGTCTACGACCGCATTCCCTGCACGGCACGCGCCGATTGGCTGCGCCGCATCGACGCGATGGTGCAGCCGCGGTTGATCGTCAGCAGCCGCGAGGCGCTGCTGGTCCTGCCGGCGCTGCTCGGCGAAGCGCGCTGGCTGCGGATGGCGCAGCACCCGCTGTATGTCAGTAGTGAGCGACTGGCGGCACTGGCGCGCGGCATGCACTGCGCCGAGGTCGTGGTCGCGGACTCGGCACGCAGCATCGACCTGATCGCCGCGATCGAACAGCGGCGCTGATAGCATGACCACGGAAGGCGAAGACGACGCATGAACGAGACGAACAACACCGCTGCCGCAGGCGCCGGTCGAGGTGCCTGGTGGCTGGCCCTGGGTGCGCTGGGCGTGGCGACCGCAACGGCAGCCGCATTGTGGTACCTGGCGAACGCCACCGACCGCGCGATGCAGGAACGCGAGGCGATCACGCGCCGCGTCGTGCTGGTCGAGGAAGAGAATGCGCAGCTGCGCCGCCAGGTGTCGGCGTTGACGCGCCGGTTTGACGATGACGACGCGCTCGACCGCAGCCTGCGCGAAGAACTGCTCGGCGTCAGCGAACGCGCCACCCTGCTCGAACAGGCGATCAAGCGCGTCTCCGAAAACCGCATGGACAGCGTGTCCGAGCTGCGCCTGAACCAGGCCGAGCTGCTGCTTTCGGCCGGCATCGAACGTCTGCGCATGTTTCATGATGCGCAGGCGGCCTTGACCGCATTGCACCTGGCCGACACCGAACTGGCGCGGCTGGAAGACCCGCGTTACGCCGGTGTGCGGCAGACGCTGGCGCAGGAAATCGCGGCGCTGGAAGCGGTGCCGCAGCAGTCCTATGCCGACACCCTGGTGGCGCTGGCCGACTTGCGCGCGCGCCTGCCCATGCTGCCCTTGCGCGGTGATACGGCGGACGCTGCACCAGCCGCGACCGCGGGCCGCTTCGAGACCTTGCTGCGCGGCCTGGTGCGGGTGCGCCGCGTGAGTCCGCGCGAAGCCGGTCTGCTCGGTCCGCTCGGTGCCGACACCTTGCGCAGCGTCGTCGCACTCGACCTGCTGCATGCCGAAGAAGCCCTGCGACAACAGGATCTGCCGCGTTACCAGCGCCTGGTCGCCGAAGCCCGCGAAGCCCTGGCCTTCGGCTTCGATCTGGACGCCGCCAGCACCCGTGACGTGCGCCTGAAACTGACCCAGATCGCCGCCTACAAGCCGGCACCGTGGCCGGACCTCGGCCTGGCGCTGGAGCAACTGGTGAATCTGCGCCACACCCACGACGTGGCCCGCGGAGTCGAACGATGACGCTGTACCGCCTGCTGCTGCTGTTGCTGGTGGCGGCGGTGCTGGGTGCGCTCGCGGTGCATGGCTTGCGCGGCGATACCGGCTACGTGCTGATCCAGCGCGGCGACCTCGCCATCGAGACGACGCTGGTCAACGCGATCTTCCTGCTGCTCGCAGCGCTGGCCCTGTTGTACGTCGTGTTGTGGCTGCTGCGCTGGCCGTTCCGGCTGTGGCGATCGGGTGCGCGTCGCAGTGCGCGGCGGCGCTTCCTCGACGGCATGATCGCGCTCGTCGCCGGTCGCCCGAATCGCGCCGGCCAGCAGCTGCTCAAGGCGAGCAAGCAGTCGGTATTGAAATTGCCGGCGCTGATTGCAGCCCATGCCGCCGCGCATGCCCGTGGCGATCGTGCCGAAGAAACGCGCCTGCTAGATCTGCTCACCGAGGCCGCGGAAACCCACGATCTCGCCACCGAACTGCGCGCCCGCAATGAACTGCTCGACGGCCGCGCCGGCGCCGCCATCGAGATGCTGGTGCCACTGTCGCAGGCTTCGCGTCTCTCGCCGATGGGTGCGCGCTGGCTGGTGGAGGCGCTCGCCGCGCGCAAGCGTGCGCGCGAAGCACTGGCGCATCTGCCGCGCATCCGCCAGAGCCAGCAGTTGCCGCCCGAGGAACTGGCGCGCTTCGTCAGTCGCGTGCTCGTGGCCGCGATCGAACAGACCACCGACGCGATCAACCTGCATGCGTTGTGGGCCGATCTCAATCGTGACGAGAAACGGATCGCCGAGGTCGCCATCGCCTATGCGAAGCGGTCGGTGCAGTTGAACCTGATCGGCCAGGCCGCACAGGAGATCGAGGCGACGCTGAAACACGGCTGGGCGCCGGCCCTGGTGCTGGCCTACGGCGCCTTGCCCCCGGACGCGAAGGTTGCGCCGCGGTTGAAGACCGCGGAAGGCTGGCTGGAAGCGCATGCGAACGATGCCGCGTTGCTGCTCACGCTGGGCCGACTCAGTCGCCAGGAGCACGCCTGGATCAAGACCGAGGACTATCTGCGCCGCGCCATCGCCCTTGGCGCCGGCAGCGATGCATGGGAAGAACTCGGCCGCTGCTATGCCGAGCAGGGTGATGCCGAGCGTGCCGCGAAGGCGCTGGCGAACGCCCTCGCCGTCCAGCACGGCGAAGCGCCAGCTTCAATGATCGCCAAGCACAGCGTCGATGACCTGCTTGCGCCGCTGCCAGTCGCCGAAGAACGCGACGACATGGGCATTCCGCGTTTGCCGCGCTGATCGTGCGTCATTTCGGGGATTAGGAATCGCGGCTTGGAAGCCGCTCCTACGGATGGCCCCATCAAGGTCTGTGCAAGCCCTTGGTAGGAGCGGCTTCCAAGCCGCGATGCGTTAACCGCGACGTCAGATCTTCAATCCGGCCCGCGCCGCGAGAATCGCCGCGATCACCTCCGGCGCATATTCGAACGAGTCGTAATACAACCGATCGTCGGGCAGTCCGGCGGCAAGAAAGCGATGTCGTGCCGCCTCGATCATCGCTGGCGGGCCGCTCATGTAGACATCGAACGGCGACAGATCCGGGAAATCGGCGAGCACGACTTCATGCACGCCGCCGCGGCGGAAACGCTCGGCTTCGCTCGCGTCGGCGTCGGACAACACCGCGGTGTAGGCGAATGCCGGATGTCGCGCGGACCATGCGGCGGGCAGATCCGGCAGATACAGGTCCGGCACATGCCGCGCACCCCAGTACAGGTGGATCGGGCGCGCGCTGCCGAGGTGCAGGAAGTGCTCGATGATCGCTTTTACCGGGGCGAAGCCGGTGCCGCCGGCCATGAAGATCATCGGCCGCTCCGAATCCTCGCGCGCGACAAAAGTGCCGAGCGGCCCTTCGATGCGCAGCAGTGATCCGACCGGATACGCGTCGAACAGTTGCTGGGTGAAGCCGCCGCCGGGCACCTTGCGTACATGCAGTTCGATCAGCCCCGCGTCTTCCGGCGCATTCGCGATCGAGAACGCACGGCGCTTGCCCTCGGGCAGCAGCACGTCGAGGTATTGCCCGGCCAGCCAGCAGAATGGCTCGCCCTTCGGCGGCTTCAGGCGCACGCGCAACACGTCCGCCGCGAGCAGGTCCTTCGCGACGATCTTCACCGCGATCATGCGCCGCGGCAGATCGGCCACGCTCGGCACCTCGCGCACCGCGATGGTCAGGTCCGACTGCGGATGCGCCTGGCACAACAACACGTCGCCGCGTTCGCGTTCGTCCGCGCTCAATGCGCGCGCCGAACTCGACTGCATGCACTCGCCCTCGATCACCCGCGCCCGGCAACTGCCGCAGGACCCGCTCAGGCACGAATACGGCAGCGCGTACCCCGCACGCCGCGCCGCCGCCAGCACCGACTCGCCGTCGACCACGTCGAATTGGTGCCCGCTGGGCAGGATGGTGATGTGGTGCTTCACGCGCCCTCGGGCTCAATGCATCGAATTCAGAGTCTAGCCTCGTCTTGACTTGCACCGTCACTCTGTCTCCGTCCACCCTGTCGTTGACATCGCCATGGTGCTGTTCTTCACTGTGCCAACGGTTGCGGCAGAATGGGTTCATGCGCGAGCTGCTCGAGGCCATCGAGGACATTGGCGCTGTCGATCGCTGGCTGGTCAGAGGATGGCGCTACCTCGGATCTCGGCGTTGCCGTGACGAGTGCCACGACGAATGGCGTCGCAAGGGTCGGCTATTCGCAGTCGCCGACGTCAGCCTGCTGCTGCTCATGATGGGCCTTGAAGTGGCACTAATGATGGTGCTCCTGATCGTAGGACTGGAGATCTGACTGATGCCGTGCATGGTGTCGTCGCGGAATGCCCGGAGAAATCGGGGGCAGCGATATTGAACGCGGCGCTGCGTGCCGGCATCGTCTATTTCGCAGCAGTGTTCGCGCTGGGCTTCGTGCTGGGCACGGTGCGCGTGGTGTGGCTGGCGCCGGCGATCGGCGCATTGCCCGCGGTGGCGATCGAGTTGCCGATCATGCTCGGGATGTCGTGGTGGATCTGTGCGCGGGTGCTGCGTCGCTTCGTGGTGCCGGAAACGATGGCCGCACGCGCCGTGATGGGCGGAACGGCTTTCGTCCTGTTGATGCTCGCGGAGTTCTTGCTCGCCACGCTCGGATTCGGTCAGTCGCCCGAGCAATTCATCGCCGGATTCCGCGAGCCGCACGCCTTGCTCGGCCTGGCCGGTCAGATCGGATTCGCGCTGATGCCGTCCTGGCAGCGCGGCGGAACGATCGACTGACTGCCTCGACGATCAGGATTGCCGCGGCTTCGCACGATGCGTGGGTGTGGCCGTCCACGGGTCGTCGGGCCAGGGATGTTTGGGATAGCGGCCCTTGAGCTCTCTCTTGACCTCGGGATAGGTGCGTTCCCAGAAGCCTTTGAGATCCTGCGTGACTTGGATCGGGCGCTGCCCGGGCGACAGCAGATGCAGGACGACGGCGACCTTGCCTTTGGCGATGCGCGGGGTGTCGGCGAGGCCGAACAGTTCCTGCAGCTTGACCGCAAGCACGGGGGCATCGCCCTGATACGTCAGCTTGCGTGTCATGCCGCTCGGCACGGTGAGTTCGCGTGGCGCGTAGTCGTCGAGCTGCTTGCGTTGCGCGTAGTCGAGGCGCGAACGCAGCGCTTCGCCGAACGCTTCGCCGTCGAGATCGGACAGCCGCCACTTGCCGTCGAGATAGGGCAGCAGCCAATCGTCGAGCGTGGCGACAAGTCCCGCATCGCTGCAGTCGGGCAGACCAAGTTCCGGGCACCACGCGCGCAGCGATTCGACGCGCGCCTGCCACTCGCGCAGGCCCTCGCTCCAGGGCAACACGTCGAGGCCAAGCTGGCGCAAGCCATCACACAACATCGCCGCAGTGGCTGCGTCGCGGGCGGCGGGCACGACCTTGCGTTCGAGCACGAGGTCGGCGAAGCAGCGCTCCTCGCTCGCCTCGACGGCGCGCTTGTCGCGATTGAAGCCAAGCGCGCGACGGGTGTGGAAATGCGTGGCGTATAGCCGGTCGAGCGTCGACGCATCGAGCGGCGCCGCGCGCTGGATCAGGCTGTCACGGTCCTCGAAGCGCAGCTCGCTGACAACCAGCCAAGGTTCGCCGAACAGCAACGCGTTGTCGTGCAGGCGCGCGCCGCGACCGTTCGACAGCTGGTAGCGACGCGGCTGCGCGGCATCCATCTTCGCGATGCGATCCGGATAGGCGAGGGCGAGCAAGTCGCCAAGCTGATGATGCGATTCGAGCCGCGCGACGACATCGCGCTCCAGATGCAGCTTGCGCCGCCACTGCTTCGCGGTCTGGTCGATCAGGGCCAAGGTGCCGCGATCGGCGGCGTCGACACGACGTCCGTTGCGGAAATCGTGCAGCGCGTTCAAGCGATCACGCAGGTCTTCCGAACGCCGCGCCTCGCCGCGCAGCGGGTCGCGGCCGTCAAGCAGGGCCGCGACATCGCAGGCCAATGCGCGTTCATCGCTGCGCGCGCGCACCAACAGGTTGGCGATGCGCGGATGCGTGCCGAACGCGAGCAGCTTCTTGCCATGCGGGGTGATGCGGCCATCGCCGTCGAGGGCATCCAGCGCCTGCAGCAGCGCCACGGCTGCGGCTTGCGCGGCTGGCGGCGGCGCATCGAGCAGGCGCAATCCGTCCGCGCCCCATTGCTTCAGTTCCAGCACGAAGGCGGCGAGTTCGGTGCGCGCGATCTCCGGACGCGTGCCCGGTTCCAGGCGTTGGCTCTCGGGCCACAGCCGATAACACCAGCCTTCGGCGACACGACCGGCGCGCCCCGCACGTTGTGTCGCCGAGGACTGCGCGATGTTCACCGTCTCCAGACGACTCATGCCGCTGCCGCCGTCCAGTCGCGTCTCGCGCGCGAGCCCCGAATCGATGACCACGCGCACGCCGGGCAAGGTCACGCTGGATTCGGCGACATTGGTCGCGAGCACGACGCGGCGGCCGTCGCCCGGGCGCAACACGCGCGCTTGTTCGTCCACCGACAACTCGCCGTGCAGGGACAACACCTCGGCATCGAGGTCGGTCAGCACGCGTGCGCACTGGTCGAGTTCGTGTTTGCCGGGCAGGAAACACAACACGTCGCCCGTGTGTTGTGCGATTGCCTGCTGCACGCAGCGCTTGAGCTGGAACGGCACGGTTTCCTGCGGTCGCGCCGGGAAATGCGCGACGGTGACCGGGAAGCTTCGACCTGCGCTGGTCAGGCGCGGGCAGTCGAGGAAGCGTGCGAGCTTCTCGCCGTCGAGCGTGGCCGACATCACCACCAGGCGCAGGTCTTCGCGCAGGCCGGCCTGTACATCGAGGCAGAGCGCGAGGCCGAGGTCGCTGTGCAGATGACGCTCGTGGAATTCGTCGAACAGGACGGCGCCGATGCCGTCGAGCATCGGGTCGTCCTGCAGCATGCGGGTCAGGATGCCTTCGGTGACCACTTCGACGCGCGTCTGCGCCGACACTTTCGATTCGAAACGGATGCGGTAGCCGACGGTGGCGCCGACCGCTTCGCCGAGCGACTCGGCCATGAAGCCAGCGGCCGCGCGCGCGGCGATGCGGCGCGGTTCCAGCATCAGGATCTTGCCGTTGAGCCACGGCGCTTCAAGCAGGGCCAGCGGCACCTGGGTGGTCTTGCCGGCGCCGGGTGGTGCTTCCAGCACGAGCCGCGGATGCGCCGCCAGCGAGGCGGCGATCTCGGGCAGCAGCGGCGTGATCGGGAGAAACGGGGCGGTCATCCGCGCATTGTCGCGGGATGACCGCCGAAAAGCATGGCGACGACGATCAGTGGGGCTTCTTCTCCCGCATCGTGCTGATCAGGTCCGGTGTGTGCCAGTGGTAGCGCAGCGCGTGCATGGCCGCTCGCGGCGAGCCGCGGCCCGAGGCGACTGCGCGCGCCTGCGGGTCGAGGCCGAGCGGCTTGGCCTCGCGCTCGATCAGGCGGGCGAAGTCGGCCTCGACTTCAGCGAGTTCCTTCTCCAGCGCGTCGGCGCGTGCCAGGTGATACGGCCCCGGACGACCTTCCCAGTTCACGATGGCGGCGTACAGCGCATCCATGTGTTCGCGCAGGCGTTCTTCGCCGGTGATGGCGCCGCCTTCCTTGGTCGCGACGATCTGCCGGCGCAGGCCCTCGATGCGTTCGACCAGGATCGCGAGTTTGGCCTTGGTCTTGTCGCCGTCCGGCAGCGTCGCCGCTTTCGTCTTGGCGGCTTCACGCAGGCCGACGATGCGGTCGCTCAGGTCGGCCATGCGCTCGAACAGCCCGTGCACACGCATCGCCGCATCGAACTGCGCCTTGCGCTCGTCGAGCGTGTAGGTCGCACGCGGGTCGAGGCCGATTTCCAGCGGCGCCTCGTAGACCTGGCCGTTCTTGGTCAGGCGCACCGTGTAGCGACCGGGCAATACGCGTGGTCCGTAGGTTGCTGCACCCGCGAGCGTCGCGCCTTGCGGCGTGCGCGGCGGTTTCACCGTCATCGCCCATTCGACGCGATTGATGCCGCGTCGCTTGGAGGCCGGCAGCGTGTCGATGACCTTGCCCGCGCTGTCGACGATCTCGAGCTTGAGCTTGCCGAACAGATGGCGCGTCTTCTGGTGGTAGGTGATGACGGCGCTGCCCGGTGCATTGGCGCCGACGAACACGGCATCGCCGCGCGACCAGCCGCCGTAGCCTTGCAGACGTTGCTGCTGCGGGCGATTCGGCAACAGCGACAGCTCGGCGTCGAGTGCGGTCGCGTCAAGATGCCGCAGCGGCGTGATGTCGTCGATGATCCAGATGCCGCGGCCATGCGTCGCGATGACGAGATCGTGGTCACGCGGCTGGATCGCCAGGTCGCGCACCGCCACGGCCGGGAACTTCCCGCCCTTGAACGCAGCCCAGTGCGCGCCGCCGTCGATCGAGATCCACAGGCCGAATTCGGTGCCGAGGAAGAGCAGGTCGCGGTCGACCACGTCTTCCTTGATGACATGCGCGTAGCCACGCACACCCTGCGCGGGGTCGGCGATGCGGGTCCAGCTGCGGCCGTAGTCGCGGGTCACGTAGACGTGCGGATCGAGGTCGCCGAAGGTGTGGCGGTCGAACGTGGCGTAGGCGGTCGCGGCGTCGAAGCGGCTGGCTTCGACCCAGCTCACCCACGAGGCCTTCGGCAGGCCGCGGATGTTGCGCACGGTATTGGTCCAGGTCTTGCCGCCATCGCGGGTGAGCTGCACGTTGCCGTCATCGGTGCCGACCCAGATGACATTGCCGTCCTGGGGCGAGGCGCTGATCGAATAGATCGTCGTGTGCATCTCGGCGGCGGAATTGTCGACGGTGATGCCGCCGGATTTCTCCTGCTGCTGCTTGGCCGGATCGTTCGTGGTCAGGTCGGGCGAGATGCGTTCCCAGGTCTGGCCCTGGTCGCGCGAACGGTGCAGGAACTGCGAGCCGATGTAGAGCGTGCCGCGTTCGGTCGAGCTCAGGTGGATCGGCGCATTCCAGTTGAAACGCAGTTTCTCCTTGTAGCCGGCCTTGGGCTGGATGTCGCGCTGTTGCAGCGTGTGCCGGTTGGCGCGGACGATGCTGCCGCCCTGCGATTCGAAGTAGACGTAGTCGCGCGGCGCGATCGGGTCCGGGAACATCCAGAAGCCGTCGCCGCCGGCGAACGGTTCCCATTGCGCATTGGTGATGCCGCCGGGATAACTCGAGGGCGCGATCCAGCTGGTGTTGTCCTGCAGGCCGCCGTAGACCTCGTACGGGTCCTGGTCGTCAACGGCGACGTGATAGAACTGGGACACCGGCAGGTTCTCGTTCTTGTGCCACAGCGAGCCGCCGTTGAAGCTGGTCCACAGGCCGCCGTCGTCGCCGCCGACCAGATGCTTCGGGTTCGCGGGATCGATCCACAGGTCGTGCCAGTCGCCATGGGCGCCGCCGCCACTGCCCGAGAAACTCTTGCCGCCGTCTTCGGAAGCGATCAGGCCGAGGTTGGTCTTGAACACGCGATCCGGATTGGTTGGGTCGACGATCAGGTTCGAGAAGTAGAACGGGCGCCACACCATCATCTGGCTGCGGTCGCGCTCTTCCCAGGTGGCGCCGCCGTCATTGCTGCGGAACAGGGCGCTGCGCGTGCCTTCGACCACCGCATAGACGATCTTCGGATCGCTGGGTGCGATCGCGATGCCGATGCGGCCATAGGGTTTGGCGGGAAAGCCCTTGTTCGCGGCCGGCGTGTATTCGGTCCAGGTCTTGCCGCCGTCCTGGCTTCTGAACAGGCCGCTGCCGCTGAAGGCGGTCTCGCTCGCGCCGCCGGAACGGAAGGTCCAGCCCTGGCGGCGGAAGTCCCACATCGCCGCGAGCACGCCGTCGGGATTCTGCGGATCGAGCTCGAGGTCGGAGCAGCCGGTCGAGCGGTTCGCGCCAGCCAGCACCTTGGTCCAGGTTTGGCCGGCATCCGTGGTCTTGAACAGGCCGCGTTCGTCGGAGTCGCTCCACAGCTTGCCGGGCGCGCAGACCCAGGCGGTGTTGCCGTCCTTCGGATGCACGATGATTTTGGCGATGCGTTCGCTCTCGGGCAGGCCGAGGTGGGTCCAGGTTTCGCCGCCGTCGGTGCTGCGGTAGACGCCGTTGCCGACCGAGACCGAGTTGCGCGTCCAGCTTTCGCCGGTGCCGACCCAGACGTTTTTCGGATTGGACGGATCGACCGCGATGGCGCCGATCGACTGCACCGGCTGGTCATCGAATTTGGGTGCGAAGGTGGTGCCACCGTCCAGCGACTTCCAGACGCCGCCGCTCGCCGCACCGACGTAGAGGACGGTCTTGCCGTCGTCGTTGTAGGCGGCGATGGCGCTGATGCGGCCGCTCATCGCGGCCGAGCCGATGTTGCGGACGCCGAGGCCGGAGAAGGTGGCGCTGTCGACCGCGAACGTGTCGTGTGATGCCGCGCCCAGCGCGGCGGCCAGCACCACCGGCCCGACGGCCCGATGCAGGAACAGGTTCCGGCGATTCATGGCTTCGCTCCTTGCGGGAAGGCGAACAGGCTGTCGGCCAGGTCGCCGTTGGCCTCGGTGCGGTCGTAGGTGACCGTGGACTTCTGCGCCGAACCCTTGGCGCCCGATGCCACCGAGAACGGCAGGTAGACGCCGTTCACGCGTTCGTAGTCGCCGAGGTCGGTTTCGCCTTCAAAGGCGCTGCCGCGATACCAGCTCTTGCTGACGATGCGGATCTCGAGGAAATAGTCCGGATCGAAGTAGTAGACCGCCTCGTTGCCGTTCGCATAGGTCACGCGCAGCTTGTGCGCGGCGGTGCCGTCGATGTCCTCGGTGCCGAGGTATTCGACCTTGTGTCCCTTCTTCGCGTAGTCGACCAGCGGCCCTTCGAGGTCGGCCTCGATGCCGAGGTCCTTGATGTCGTCGGCCGAGAGCTTCTGCGGGTCCTTGCGGCCGCCGAACGGCGAGATCGTCCAGGCATCCTGGCCGTCGTAGGCGCGAACCTGGGTCATGCCCTGGATCGAGAATTCGCTGCGCACCTTGCCCGGTCGCTTGAATTCCGCCACGTCCGCTTCGAAGCCGCCGGCCTGCAGGCGGCCGCCGCGTTCCAGTGAATGAATGGCCCGGATCGCGTCGAGACCGCCGCGCGCCTCGATGTTCTTTGCGATCAATTCGTCGGCGTTCATCGCCGACACCCAGCACGGCAGGGCGACCAGCAGCCCGCCGAGGATTCCCCACTTGCGCATAACGCCTCCCATCACGAAGTGCGTCGAGCCTAGGCAGGACGCGCCGCCGCGACAACGCCGGAAGTCACGGCTGTGACGAGACGTGGCGGGGGCGAGGCGGGTCAGCTGCCGCGCGCGGCCATCTTGCGCGCGAATTTCATCAACTCGCGGAAATACAGCTCGGGCAGCCAGCGTTTCAGGCGCCAGCGGGTGCGCTCGGGACCGGTCGGGATGATCATGAAGTCGCCGCGTTGCTGGGCCTTGAACACGTAGTCGGCGATGTCGTCGGCCGATTCCTTCGCGTTGTCCATCAGTTTCGACGCGACACCGGCGAACTGCGCGTTCGGGCCGCGCGCGGTTTCGAGCAGGTTGGTCTTGAAGAAGCTCGGACAGATCACCGACACCTTCACGCCGAACGGTTCCATCTCCGCCCGCAGGGCTTCCGACAAGGCGATCACGCCGGCCTTGGCGACCCCGTAACTCGCGATGCCCGGCGCCCCGGCGATGCCGGCGAACGAGGCGGTGCTGAGCACATGGCCGCGGCGCTGCTTCTGGAACATCGGCGCGAACGCCTTCATGCCGCGGACCACGCCGAACAGGTCGATGTTGGTGACCCAGCGCCAGTCGTCCAGCGAGGAATCGGCGATCGATCCGGCACTGGCGACGCCGGCGTTGTTGATCAGCACGTCGAAGCCGTCCCAATGCGCGCGCACGGCGTCGCGCATCGTCTCGACCGAGGCGTCGTCGCCGACGTCGACGCGCACTGCGAAGTGCTCGCCGCCATGGGCCGCGAGTTCGCCGACCACGGTTTCGGCGCGTTCCGGAATCAGTTCGGCGACGCCGATGTCGTAGCCGGCGCGCGCATAACGATGCGCCAGCGCGCGGCCGAGGCCGCTGCCAGCGCCGGTGATCAAGGCTCGGGGTCGGGTCATGGAACGCTCCGCGGAAAGGCGCCGAGCCTATCAGCGTCGACCATACGCTTTCGGCGCAACCCGGGTGCAGGCCTACAATCGCGGCCTCCATCGATCGCGAGCCCGACATGACCGACGCCCTGTTCGACCTGACCGGCAAGACCGCCCTGATCACCGGCGCCAGCCGCGGCATCGGCGAAGCGACCGCACATCTGCTCGCGAAACACGGCGCGCACGTCATCGTGTCGAGTCGCAAGCTCGACGCCTGCGAGGAAGTCGTGACCGCGATCCGCCAGGCTGGCGGCGTCGCCAGCGCCATCGAGGCGCACATCGGCGACGTCGCCTCGATGGACCGGCTGTTCCAGAAAGTCCAGGACCGCGGCTTCGGCCTCGACATCCTGGTCAACAACGCCGCCGCGAATCCGTATTTCGGGCCGATGCTCGACATGGGCCTCGATGCGTTCGAGAAAACCGCCTCGGTGAACCTGCGCGGCTATTTCTACTGCTCGCAGCAGGGCGCGAAGCTGATGCGCGAACGTGGCGGCGGCTGCATCATCAATGTCGCCTCGGTGAATGCGCGCCGCGCCGCGGCCGGGCAGGGCGTGTACTCGGCGACCAAGGCCGCGATCGTGTCGCTGACCGAAGGCTACGCGAAGGAATTGGCGCCATTGAAGATCCGCGTCAACGCGGTGTTGCCGGGACTCACCGACACCAAGTTCGCCTCGGCGCTGACCCAGAACGCGCAGATCATGAACCTGCTGCTGCGCCAGATCCCGCTCGGCCGCGCCGCCGAACCGGCCGAAATCGCGCCGATGCTGCTGTTCCTCGCCTCACCCGCCGCGAGTTACATCACCGGCGCCAGTTTTCCGGTGGATGGGGGTTATCTGGCCTAGGCGCGTCGTGACGCGGGTAACTGGACGGGTCGGCGCGCGCGCTGAGAGCATCCTGTCCGTCCTTGCCGATCGCCGATGCCATTGACCGAAGCGCCTTCCATCGCCGGATCCGAACCCTTGCCCGTCGCGCCGCGGGCAGGCGTCAGCCTGCGTTTCGTGATCGGGCTCGGCGTGTCGCTGGTGTTGCACGGCTGTCTGCTTGGCCTGCTGATGATGCAGGCGGGTCCTGCAGGTGCGCCGACGACGACACCCGCGTCCGCCCTGCTGATCGAATGGCGTGAGGCCGCATCGGTGGCGCCGGCACCGCCGCCACCGGCGCCCTCGCGGCCTGCGGCCACGGTGGCGACGTCGGCAAAGACCACGCCCGACCCGGCGGCGGTGATGGCGGTGCACAGCGAAGCGGCCGAGGCGCGGGTCGAACCCGAGGCGGCCGCGGCGGCGGCCTCGGCCGTCGAATCGACGAATGCGACATCGACGGTCGCGACGGCATCGATGCCGCCTGCCGCCGCCGATGCCTATCTCTGGGACGTGCTCGCGCATCTGCGCCGCTTCCAGCATTACCCCGAACGTGCGCGTCGGGACGGTGTCGAAGGCACGGTCTGGTTGCGCGCCCGCGTCTCGCGTCGCGGCGAGGTGTTGCGGGCCGAGATCGAGCACAGCTCCGGCGACGATCTGCTGGATGGCGCCGCGGCGCGGCTGATCGCGCGCGCTTCGCCCTTGCCGCCACCGCCCACGGGTGCGTTCGCCATCACCGACCTGCGGCTGCCGGTCGAATATCGGCTGAGCCGCGAATGAGTGCATGGACGCCGGTATTCGCCGCGCATGCGACGGAATTGCGCGCGGTGCTGACCCGCGTGCTCGGTGACGCCGCGTTGGCCGAGGACTGCGTGCAGGACACCGCGTTGCGTCTGCTTGACGCCGATTTCGGCGCGGTGCGCGACGCGCGCGCCTTCATGTTCCAGGTCGGCTACAACCTGGCGCGCGACATGCTGCGCCGGCGCAGCGTGCGCGGCCCGGCGGTCGACGATGCCGATGCCGCGATTGAGGCCAGCGCCAGCGACGAAGCCAGTCCCGAAGTGCATCTGCTGGCACGCGAACAGCTGGCGACCGTGCAGCAGGCCCTGTCGCAGCTGTCCGAGCAGCGTCGCCGCGTATTGTGGCTGGTGCGCGTCGAGGGCCTGAGCCTGAAGGAGGCCGCGGAGGCCATGGGCATCACCGCCAAAACGGTCGAGAACCACATGACCCAGGCTTTGCGCCAGCTCATGCGCCTGCTGCCCGGCGGTGCATCGTGAGCGGCGTCGTGCGGGTCGATGCTGGGGGATGGACGGGCTTGCCGCGTCTTTTCCGCATGAGGGGTGTCCGGTGAGCGATGTGATGCAACAGGCGGCGATGCAATGGTGGTTGCAGGTGCGCGACGCGCCGGCGGACGCCAGTGTGCAACGCGCCTTCGATGCCTGGCTGGCAGCGGACGACCGCCATCGCCTCGCCTATCTCGATGTGCTGATGGCGCTGAATGCCGCCGCCGAGTCGACGCAGCCGGCGCGTGCCCCGCAGACTGCGGGCTGGATGCGACGCCATGCCGGCTGGGTCGGCGCCGCGTTCGCGAGCCTGGCCTTCTGTGCCGTGCTGCTCGGTCCGCGCTGGTCCGAGCAGTGGCGCGCGGATGCGGTCGCTCCGCCGGGCTCGGAACGCGAGCTGGTGCTCGACGACGGCACCCGGCTCGTACTCGGCGCCGACAGCGCGGTCGCCTACGCGGTCGATGCCGACCGCCGCGACATCACGCTGTTGCGCGGCACGGTGACGGTCGCGGTCGCCGTCGATCCGCGACCGTTGACGCTGCACTGGCGCGATGCCGAGGTGCGCGACATCGGCACCCGCTTCACCGTGCAGGCCGCGGCCGATGTCTTGCGCGTTGGCGTCGAGGAAGGACGCGTCGACGTCCGGCGCGGCGGTGCAGCGCCGGTGTCGATCGGCGCCGGCGAGCGGGTCGACTGGGACGACGCGAGTCCGACACGCGGCGTCTGGCACGCGGTCGTGGCCACGCCGGATCTGCTGCTGCTGGATCAGGCTCCGGCCGCGTTGGCGGTGGCGCAATGGGCGGCGCACCGCGGCACCCGGGTCGTCTGGATCGGATCGCCGCCGTCCGGCCTGCCGCTCGATGCGGCGCTGCCGATGCGCACCCGCGACGATCAGCAGGCCGCGCTCGCCACGCTGGCGCGGCACTACCGGTTCGACGTCGTGTTGGATGGTGGCGGCGTCCTGGTCCTGCGTTCGTCGCGCTGACGCGCTAGGGTGGGCCGCATTCCGACGCAAGGAAGCCGATCATCGATGCGTTCGCCACGAATTCTGCCGCTGTGCACGTCGCTCGCGCTGGCCATGGCGACGCCCGTGCGCGCCTGCGATCTCGAACGCGTGCTGGGCGCCCCGACATCAGCGGGTGCGTTGTTGCAGACGACACGCGCCCTCGCGGACGCCAGCGGCTGCCGCATCCTGCTCGGCACGGATCTGGCCGGGCGCGAGGCGCCCGCGTTGTCCGCCGGCACGGCGACAGGCGACGCCCTCGATCGCATCGCCATCGCGCTCGATCTCAATTGGACCCAGGATGACAGCGGCACGCTGCATGTCGTGGCGTTGGCCGATGGCGCTCCGGCCACCGCCAGTGCCACCTTGACCATCGCCGCGACACGGGTGCCGGCCCCGCTGCCGACACCGGTCGAGCAGGCACGTCTGCCCGGCGAGCGCGGTCCGGCGACCCCGCGCACAGCGCTGGGTGATGCGCAGTTCGACGACGACGCCCTGCACGACTACACGACCGCGGTGGCGCGTGCGCCTGGCGTGTACGGGATGGCCTCGAGCGACGTGATCCGCGGCATCGGCGCGTCACGTCTTTCGCCGAGTCAGCGCGCCAGCCTGCTCACCCTCGACGGTATCCCCTTGCCCGCCGAAGCCTGGCTGTTCAACCGGCCGGGGCTGGGCCTGGTGCGCGGCCTCGACATCACCCGCGCCGGTACCGGACTCGCCAGTGCCTATGGCGCCGGGGCCGGCGATCTGGCCATGAGCACGCGCGCACCGTCGTCCGAGCCCCAGGCCAGTCTGGCCACGACGTATGCGTCAAGCCAGGCGCCACAAGTCTTCGCCAGCGCCACCGGCGGCTTCGGTGTGCCTGGCCTGCGCACCGCGGTCGGCGCCGGTCGCCAGATCGGCAGCGAAGCGATGGCGGCGGCGGCCGAGCCGGATGTGTTCCGCCAACATCAATATTCGGCCCGTCTCGCCTGGCAAAGCCCGGCCGGCGCGCATGTGCTGCAGGCCAGCGCGATCGATTTCCGGCGCGCCGATTTCGGCGGCGGCGAAGCGCCTTGCGGCGGTGGCCAGCCGCATTGCGTGCTCGGCGCCGACATCGGCATCGACGGCGCCGCGGCCAGCTGGCAATGGCAGATCGACGAAGCCTGGCGGCTGCTGGTTCTCGCCGGCAGTTCCGACACGCGCGCCACGGTGTTGCGCGCGGATCTCGGCGAACTGCAGCCGGCACAACCCGCCTTCATCGGCATGATGCATGCGGAAGCGCGCGTGGAAGTCGCCATGTCGCCGCACAGCACGCTCAGTGCCGGCCTGATGCAGGCGCGCCGCGACTACCGCCTGCATGGCGAGCGTCGCTTCACGATCAACAACAGCACCGCGGGACCGCTCGGCATGGTGCCCGCCGGTCCCGGTGCGGGCAGCCTCGTGTATGCGAATACCGAAACGGCGCGCACCGATCTGCCGCAGGTGTATGCCGAGTGGGCGTTCGACGATGGCCAGCACTGGGACGGCCACATCGGCCTGCGTGCCGTCGACACCGAATCGGCGTCGCGCATCGACGTGCGCGATGTCGTCCATGAGAACTGCGCCATCGCGCCGGGCCGTCATCCCGGACTGACGACCTGCGCCGAAGCGCTGGTCGCGCTGGTACAGGCGCGCAACGACCGCATCCGCCATCGCGATGGCCTGTGGCTGCCGAACGCCACGCTGCGTTGGCGCGACGAGGACGGCCAGTGGTTGGCCTTGCAGTGGCGCGAGGGATTCCTCGGTTCCGACGTCAACACGCTGGCGCTCAGTCCC
This sequence comes from Pseudomonadota bacterium, assembly GCA_022705045.1. Taxonomy (GTDB): domain Bacteria; phylum Pseudomonadota; class Gammaproteobacteria; order Xanthomonadales; family Ahniellaceae; genus JADKHK01. Next base: position 42,617 of record JAKJFE010000001.1, read on the forward strand.
GATTCGGCGCTCGAGCGCGTGCGAACCGGCGAACTGGCCTGGCTGCGGCCGCTCGGACCGTCGCTGCAACTGGAATGGCGGGTCTTCCACCACGACTGGCGTGATCGCGTCGCGAACCTGACCGGTGACCTGCCCGACGCCCTGCGCTTCGACAGCGAGATCCTCGGCAGCGAATGGCAGCTCGGCAGTCGACCGCAGGGGCGCGGCGAATGGTGGCTGCAAGCGAGTGCCCTGCACACGCGTTCGAATCTGCGCGTGCTGGCGCGCGACGACGCGGCCGTGCGCGGTGCGCCGTCGTGGTCGGCCGGGCTCGGCGGACGTTGGCGCTTCCGCAACGGCGGCTACGTCGGCGGGCATTTCGGCCACGCCGAGCCGACCTGGATCGTCAACGACAACGCCTCGACCGAACGCCTGCCCGCGCGTGACCTGCTCGACCTGCGTGTCGGATTCCGCCGCGAGCATTACGACGTCTCGCTCTGGGGCACCAACCTGCTCGACGACGACTACGTGGCCGATGCCTACGGCCAAAGCGTGCTGCTCACGCCCTATCACGCCTACGACCGCATCGTCGGCATCGACCTGCGCGCCGACTTCTGAGACTCAGAACAACTCGCCCTGCGGAGACGGTTTGCGTGGCGGGCGGAACTGCGTGGTGTCGAGTGCCACGTCCTCGTTGCGACCGAGATAGCCGAGCCGTTGCGTCGCGATCTTGATGCGACGCCGGATCAGGTCCGCGAACACACCTTCGCCGCGCATGCGGGTCCTGAAGTCGGCGACATAGTCCTGACCGCCACGCATCTGCTGCACCAGGCTCATCACGTGGGTGGCGCGCTCCGGAAAGTGCACCGCCAGCCATTCGCGGAACAGGTCTTTCAGCTCGTGCGGCAGGCGCACGATCGTGTAGCTCGCACTGCTGGCGCCGGCTTCGCGCGCGGCTTCGAGCACGGCTTCGAGATCGCGGTCGTTGATCATCGGGATGATCGGCGCGACGAACACGCCGACCGGCACGCCGGCTTCGTGCAGACGGCGGATCGCCGCGATACGTCGATGCGGCGCACTCGCCCGCGGCTCCATCTTCGATGACAACAGGTTGTCCATCGAGGTGACCGAGAAGAACACCTGCACGAGGTTCTGCTTCGCCATCGGCGCGAGCAGATCGAGATCACGCTCGACCATCGCGTTCTTGGTGATGAGGGTCAGCGGATGCGCGCATTCGGCCAGCACTTCGAGAATGCCGCGCGTGAGCCGGTGCTCGCGTTCGATCGGCTGATACGGATCGGTATTCGCGCCGAGATTGATCGGCGAACAGACATAACCCGGCTTCGCGAGTTCGACGCGCAACTGCTCGACGGCATTGCTCTTGGCGGTCAGCTTCGTTTCGAAATCGAGGCCGGCGGACAGGTTGAGATAGCTGTGTGTCGGCCGCGCGTAGCAGTAAAAACACCCGTGCTCGCAACCGCGATACATGTTGATCGATTGCGTGAACGCGATGTCCGGCGAATCGTTGCGGCTGATGATGCTGCGTGCGCGCTCGACGGTGACCTGCGTCGGCGGTCGCGCAACGGCGGCGAGATCGTCTTCCGGGAACCAGCCGTCGTCCTCACGCTCGACACGCGTCGATTCGAAGCGACCTTCGCGATTCGTCGCTGCGCCGCGACCCTTGATGCGCGTCAGCGGTGCGCGCCGCGTGTCGTTGTCTTCACTCACGTCCATGCTCCGGCGGAATGCGGAGCCGTCATGCTGCATGGGTGCGGTCGCATGATCCGAGACCGGATTCAGTGCCCGCAGGCGGCGACCGCATCGGCGCGCAGCAGCAGCCAGTCGCGACGGTTGCCCTTGCCGAGGTCGATGGCGCGCGCGCGATCCGCGCAGTCCGGCACGGTGGCGGCATCGGCGAAGAGGGCGCGTTGTTCCGGCGCGGCACGCAGCCAACGGACCGCATCGGCGAACTGTTCCGCAGCAGGACGCTTGAAGCCGAACTCGGCGACCGGTCCGATCGCCTGCAGCAGATGCTGCTCGCGCCAGCCGACCAGCCCCAGCGTGGTGTCCGCGGCCACCGCGTCGCGGGCCCGTTGCATCACCGCACGCCCGGAACTGTGTGCGTCGAGCAGTGGATAGGCGACCGTGCTCAAGCCGATCCACAGCGCCGCCATCAGCGTGAAGCAGGCGCGCAGTGCGTGGCGGGTTCGCCACCACCCCGCGGCGGCGACACCGGTCGCACCGACGCCAGCCAGCATCCACCACAAGGCGTCGACGTGACCGCTGAGTTCGCGCGCGGCTTCCTGCTTCGCCTCGAATTTCGGTTCGCCGAACACGGCCATCAGTCCGCCGATGAGCAAGGGCAGGGACAGCGCCCACACGAAGCCGAGCACGAGCCGACGGAAGCCGGTGCGACGCGACGCGAACACGAGGCCGGGTGCCAAGCCCACGCAAACCATCGGCAGGATCGGCAGGATGTACATGTCGCGCTTGCCCGGCGATGCCGAAAAGAACAGCAGCACCACGAGTGCCCACACCAGCGGGATGAACACGCGGGCGTCGTGCCGGTCTCGCAGACGACGCCACGCATACGCCAGTGCCCAGGGCCAGGCCAGCACGAAGGGCAGCCAGGTCGTCAGCATCACCTCGCCGAAATACCACCATGGCTGGAAGTGATGATCCGGATTCGCATACCGTCGCGCGGTCTGACCGAGCAGGATTTCGCGGACATAGGCCGACAGTTCGGCGTCGTCCCGCAGCCAGGTGGTCAGGATCAGCGGGCCGAGCCATAGCGAGGCTGCGGCGACGAAGGCGAGCGGGCCCCAGGCCCAGTCAAAAGATCGCGGGGCGGAGCCCGCTCCCACGAGCATGTACGAACGCCGAGCAGAATTCTTTGGTGGGAGCGGGCTCCGTCCCGCGATCCTTCTCGCCACCGCGATCACCGGCAACATCAGCAAGGCCAACGCGCCCACACCCTTGGCAATGGTGCCGATCGCCGCCATGAACCAGCCGGCCGCATGGGTGACGCGCGACGGTGCCAGCAGCGCATGGCTCATGAACGCATGGGTCGCCGCCGTCGTCGCGAACACCAGAAACGGGTCGATCTGCGCGCGCTTGGCCTGATAGGTGAACTGGAAGGCAAACAGCAGCATTAGCGCCGCAAGTCTCGCCGCACGCCGTCCCCAGAGTTTGAGCGAGAGGTCGAAGGTCAACGCGATCGTGCCGAGACTGGCCAGCAGCGACGGCAACAGGAAAGCGATGCGCCATTCGCCGGTGGCCGAATGTGCGGCCGTCAGCAGCCACATGAACAGCGGCGGCTTGTCCGGGTAGATCTCGTGCCCGCGATGCGGAATCAGCAGGTCGCCGCTCTCGACCATCTGCTTCGCGACCAGCACGAAACGCGGCTCGTCCGCCGGCCATGGATCACGCAGGCCGAGGCCGATACCGAGCACCAGCAAGGCCAGCGCCATCACGAACCAGAAATCGCGCGAGCGCAGCGTCATTTGCTGGTCCGTACGATCGGCAGCGTCAGCACGAAGCGCGCACCGCCACCTTCGGCGTTCTCGGCGCGCACGCTGCCACCATGTTCCTCGGCGATCTTCTGCACCATCGCGAGGCCGAGACCGCCGCCCTTGGGCTTGGTGCTCATGTAGGGCTCGAACCAGCGGCCGTCGAACTGCGCGGGCAGGCCCGGGCCGTGGTCGCGCACGACCAGTTCCAGCTGTTCGTCGCGTTGCGCGAGCGCGGCATCGATGCTGATGCCGTGGCCGCCGGCCTCGATCGCATTGGTCAGCAGGTTCACGAGCAATTGCCGCAGACGTTCGCGGTCGCCACGGATCGGCGGCAGCGGCTCGGCGATGGTCCGGGCGATCCGGCATTGCCCGCTCGATTCGTACAGGTCGAGCACCTCGTTGAACAAGGCGTCGAGCGCGAGCGGACGCAGGTCGATGCGCGCCGGCTTCGCGTAGTCGCCGAACGCGTTGACCAGTCCTTTCAAGGCCTCCACCTGGGCGACGATGGTTTGTGTCGCGCGATCGAGGACCTGTGCATCGGCCGGTTCGAGCTTGCCCTTGAAGCGATGCTGCATGCGTTCGGCGGCGAGCTGGATCGGCGTCAGCGGATTCTTGATCTCGTGCGCGAGTCGGCGTGCGACCTCGCTCCATGCGGCTTCGCGCTGTGCCTGCGCGATCACCGTCATGTCGTCGATGATGACGACATAGCGCGCGCTGTCGCCGGACAGCTGCACCGCACGCAGCAGCAACGCCCGCGGCGGATCACGGGGCAAGGCGAGTTCATCGCGCCATTCGGAACGCGACTCGGCGTTGCGGCCGCGGATGCCGGCGATCACGGCCGCGGCGATCGGCGACGCATCGGCCGCGGCGTCCAGCGGCTCCGCGATCAGCGCATCGAGTGGACAGGCCAACAGTTCCGCCGCCGCGGCATTCGCGGTCAGCACCCGTTCGCGGTCGACGCTGATGACGCCGGCCGACAGGCGCGACAACACCGCCGCGAGATGCGCGCGCGCCTGTTCGGTCTCGATGCGGCTCGCCTGTTCGCGCGCGTCGAGTTCGGCAAGGTCGCGGCTCATGCGGTTGAAGGCCGTGGTCAGTGCGCCGAGTTCGTCCTGCGAATCGACCGCGATCTGTGCGCCGAAACGGCCCTCGCCGATCTCGGTCGTGGCCGCGGCCATGCGCGCGATCGGCTGGGTCAATCGCCGCGTGGCGGCGAGCGCGGCCAGCAAGGTCGCGAGCAAGGCCAGCAAGGTCACGAAGCCGAGGATCAGCACGAAGGTGGTCTTCAGCGCGCCGCGCTGGAAGCGCAGTTGCGCGTAGTCGATGCTGCTGCGTTCGAGCAGGGCGAGTTGCGGCGCCAGCTCGGGCGGCAGCGGCTGGATCCACTGCAACAAATGCGCGCGACCGAGCACGTCGGTGGCCGTGGTGACGGCGCGGACCACCAGCGTGTCGCCGAGCGTGGGGGTCTGCGCGATGCGGCCGGAGTCGCCGATCTGCAGCCGCAGCGCTTCGTCCGGCGCCGGCGGTTGCGTGATCGCGGTGGTGCTGAAGGCGAGTGCTTCGAGGCTGCCGTTGGCGTCGTAGCTCGCGAGGTGTGCGATCAATGCGCTGTCGGATTCCAGCGTCACGTCGAGCACCGCCTGCACGTCGCCGAGCGGATCGGCGGCAACGCGCGATGCGAGGCCATCGAGTTGGGCCAAGGTTGCGCGCTGCTCGCGTTCCAGCACCTGTGCGCCGAGTGCGGTCGCCGCATCATGTGCGGCTTCAAGATCGACCCGAAACCACGAATCGATGCCGGCATTGAGGAAACGCATCGCGAACACCGCGACGAGCAGGGCTGCGGGCACCGAGATGGTGCCGAGCAGCAGCGCCAATCGGGCATTGAGGCGCGCACCTGGGCGGGCTTCGCTGCGTTCGCGCCACAGCCGATGCAGTTCGCGTGCGATGCTCGCGAGCAGGACCAGCACGGCCACGGCCGCGATGCCGAACAGCCAGCCATACGCGGCACCGAGGCGGCTCTGCGCGCTCTCGGCGTCGGCGGCCAGCCACAGGGCCGCCACCAGCAACGCGAGCGCGGCCAAGGTCGGCAGCAGCCAGATCAGGCGCCGCGACATCAGGTGCCCCACGCCTGCGCGGGCGTGGCCAGTTGCCAGTCGCGATCGATCAACGCGGGCAGCCGCAATGGCGCCGGCAAGGCGCTGCTGACCAATTCAACGCGTGCGCTGCCATGCGTACCGGCGACGTCGGCGATCACGACCCGTTCCAGGGCGGCCAGCAGGCGTGCACGGCTCGCAAACACACGTGCGCCGCCGGTCGGCAGCATCAATTCGTATTGCCGTGGCAGCGGGCTGTAACGCAGCTCGATGAAGGCGTCGGGCGCGCCGGAACCCAACTGCACCGCCAACCGCAGCGGAATGCCGTGATCCAGCGCCTGCAGCTGTGTCTCGGTGAAGCGCAGGTCGAGGTCGAGCACCAGATCGTCGCCCTCACGCGCGATGCTGCGGATCGCCGACCCCTGTGGATCACTGCAGGCCGCGACCAGCAGACTCAGCGCGACGAGCCAGCACCGCGTAATAGAACCCGTCGAAGCCGCCATCTCCGGACAGATTCTGGCGTCCATGCTGCTGCGCACGTCCGAACCATTCGGGCACGGCATCGAGCGCGAGCGCGTCGCGACGACGTTCCAGAAAGGCTGCGACTTGGCCGTCGTTTTCATCCGCAAGCACCGAACAGGTCGCATAGACTAGCCGTCCGCCCGGGGCCAGCAAAGGCCACAAGGCATCGAGCAGGGCCGCCTGCGTCTGCAGCAATGCGGCGATGTCGGCATCGCGGCGCAGCAGGCGGATGTCGGGATGGCGGCGGATCACGCCGGTACCTGAGCACGGCGCGTCGAGCAGGATGCGATCGAAACGGCGGCGGCTGATCACGCTGTGCTGGCGTAGGTCGGCCGCGAACAGTTCGGCCTCGAGCTGCAGGCGTGCGAGCCCGGTCCGGGTGCGCTCGATCCGCGTCGCGTCGATGTCGACCCCGACCAGGCTGGCCAGTCCCGATTCGCGTTCGGCGATGTGCGCGAGTTTGCCGCCGGGCGCACAGCAGGCGTCGAGCACGCTCAGCCCCGGCTGCAGATCGAGCAGTTCGACGGCGACCTGTGCCGCGCCGTCCTGCACCGAGAAGTCACCCTCGGCGAAGCCCGGCAGCTGGGTCACGTCGAGGCCATGATCGACGCGGATGGCGTCCGGCAAATGCGGATGTGCGTGCGCATCGATGCCATGCGCGGTCAGCACGGCAAGCACGTCGTCACGCGAACGACGCCGACGATTCACGCGCAACCAGGTCGGTGCCGGTGCATTGTTCGCGGCGAACAGCGCCGCGGCGTGTTCATACCAATCGCGTTCGAAACGGCGGATCATCCATGCCGGATGGTTGTACGCGAGGTCGGGCGTGTTCGGCAGCGCCGCGACCAGCGCCTCGCGTTCGCGCTGGAAGCGGCGCAGCACCGCATTGACGAGACCGGCGAGATTGGTTTCGCCGAGCGCACGCGCCGCGGTGACGCTGGCATCGACGACGGCATAGGGCGCGTCGATGCCGAGCTCGAGTTGCGCGAGGCCATTGATCAGCAGTGCCTCGACGGCCTCGTGGCGTTTCGGCAACGGCTTCGCCAGCAGTGCGCGCAACAGGGCCTCATAACGGAAGATGCCGCGCAGGCTGGCATACAGGATGGCGCGCAACTGGGCACGGTCGCGGGCGTCGTCGATGCGCGCATCGGCCTCCATCAACAGCTCGGTCAACGACGCGCCGCCACGACGCAGCGTCGCGAGCGTCTGCGCGGCGATGGCGCGAATCGGGAGCGGGCGCTTCATGACCGCCGCAACAGGTCGTTGCGCGCGTTCAGGTATTCCTGCGCGCTGACCGGACGACCGCCTTCGCGCTGCACGCGCAGCAGGCGCAATACGCCGTTGCCAGTGGCGACATCGATGCCCTCGCGATCGGCGTGCACGATCTCGCCCGGTGCGCGATGCGTCGTGCCCGGCATCGCTGTCGCGGCGTGCACGCGCAGGCGTTCGCCGCCCAGCGTGAGTTCCGCGACCGGCCAGGGCGTGAATGCGCGCACCTGCCGTTCCAGTTCGAGCGCGGGCCGTTCGAGGTCGAGCACGGCTTCACGCTTGTCGAGCTTGTGTGCGTATTCGACGCCAACGTCGGACTGTGTTTCGGGCACCGGCAATGTGCCGGAAGCGAGCTGGCGCAGTCCCTCGGCGACGAGTTCCGCACCCAGTGCCGCGAGCTTGTCGTGCAGGCTGCCGCCGGTCTCGTCGACCGCAATCGGTACCGCGCGGCGCAGGTACACCGGTCCGGTATCGAGGCCTTTCTCCATGCGCATCAGGCAGACGCCGGTCTCGGCATCACCCGCGGCAATCGCACGCTGGATCGGTGCCGCACCACGCCAGCGCGGCAGCAGCGAGGCATGCACGTTCCAGCAGCCGTGCGCGGGAATGTCGAGCACCTTCTGCGACAGGATCAGGCCGTAGGCGACGACGATCATCAGGTCCGGGCGATACGCCGCAAGACGTTGGCGACTCTCGATCGACTTGAAGTTTTCCGGCTGCTCGACCGGCACGTTCGCAGCGAGTGCACGCTGCTTGACCGGGCTCGCGGTCAACGCGCGACCGCGCCCGGCCGGACGGTCCGGTTGCGTGTAGACGGCGACAACCTCGTGGCCGCTGGCGAGCGCGGCGTCGAGGCACGGCACGGCGAAGTCCGGCGTGCCGGCGAAGGCGAGACGCATCAGATCGAATGCTCGCGGTCCGGCGCCGAGCGCTTGTCTCGCGCCTGCTTGGCCAGCTTCTTGCGCACCATGTCGCGCTTCAGCGGCGACAGGTAGTCGACGAAGACCTTGCCGGCGAGATGGTCCATTTCATGCTGGATGCAGACGGCGAGCAGGCCGTCGGCCTCGATCGCGTACGGTTCGCCCTTGCGGTTCAACGCCTCGACGCGCACCGTGTTCGCACGCGTCACGTCGGCATAGATGCCCGGCACCGACAGGCAGCCTTCCTGATACACCTGTTCGCCGTCGCGCTTCGTGATCTTCGGATTGATCAGCACGATCGGCTGGTCCTTGGTCTCGGACACGTCGATGACGATCAGCTGCTTGTGGAAATCGACCTGGGGCGCGGCCAGGCCGATGCCGGGCGCGGTGTACATGGTCTCGAACATGTCGTCGATCTGCGTCTGCAGGGTCGCGTCGACGGTTTCGATCGGCGTGGCGACGGTGCGCAGGCGCGGGTCCGGGAATTCGAGAATGGTCAGCTTGCTCATTGGGATCTCCTGCGCCTTCGGGATGGAGGCGGGAGTGCCTCGTTCAAGCCCTGCGATGGGGGCGCATTTTATCGCGGAAAGAATTGGGATACACTCGGCCCAGTCCTCGCCAAATCAGAGGCTTAGCCGCCATGCTTAAAAGATCGCTTGCAGTATTGGCTGGAATCCTGTTCAGCGCATCCGTTTTTGCGCTCGACGCGGATGACCTGCGCCCCGACCATCCGGATTCGTACACGGTCGTCGAAGGCGACACGTTGTGGTCGATCGCCGGACGTTTCCTCAACAACCCGTGGCAGTGGCCGGAAATCTGGCAGGCGAACGAGCAGATCAAGAATCCGCACCTGATTTATCCAGGTGACGTGATCAGCCTCGTCTACGTCGACGGCAAGCCGATGCTGACCTCGGGTCGCGTGCTTGGACAACGGCCGCAGAACGAGAAGCTCTCGCCGCGGGTCCGCGACATGGGCGGCAAGCGTGCGGTCGGTCCGATTCCGCTCGACGAACTCGAAGCCTTCCTCGAACACACTCGTGTGCTCAGCGAAGCCGATGCCGACGCCCTGCCGTATGTGGTCGGCAACGAAGAAACGCGACTGCGCACCACCGAAATGGGCCTGGTGTACGTGCGTGGCCTCGATGCCCGCCCGGGCACCGAAGTCGACATCGTGCGCCCGACCTTCGTCTATCGCGAAATCCAGAAAGGCGCGCCCTGGCAGCACAAGCCGCGCGAAGTGAAATCGGAGGACTGGAATCCGAGCCAGGGCTTCACCCTCGGCAGCCTCTGGAGCGACCACATCGGCCGCTACTGGCGCGAGCGCAACACCGAAGTCCTCGGTCATGAGGTGGTGCAAGTGGCGCGTGCGCGCGTCATCGCCGAGGGTGATCCGGCGACGCTGGAACTGCGTGACGGCGAACTCGAAGCCCGCGCCGGCGACCTCATCCTGCCTGTGGACGTCTCGCCCTACGACCCGTCGTACGCGCAGCATGCACCGGATGCAATTCCGGACAACATGCGTGTGCTGGCCGTTTCCGATGGATTCTCCGCCACCGGTCCGGCGCGTGTGGTCGCGCTGTCGCGCGGCGCCCGCGATGGCGTAGAGAATGGCCAGGTGTTCGCGGTGATGAACCAGGGCGAACGCGTGCGCGATACCGTCAAGCACCCGAGCGGCGACATCAGTTCGGCATTCAACACGAAGAAGAAGTATGTGACCTTGCCCGAGGAGTTCGCCGGTCACGTCATGATCTTCCGTACCTTCGAGAAGATCAGCTACGGCCTGGTGATGGACGGCAAGCGCCCGATCTTCATCAACGACCTCGCCCGCGAACCGCAGTCGCTCTGAGCATCTCGGTGATGCACTGAATCCAAGGGCGCGACGCGAGTCGCGCCCTTTGTTTTAGTGCGCCCTGACAGCGTGCATCTGCGAGATTTCCGAGCCCGGATTCCGAGGTGAACGGACGCGGGCATTCGTGTTCGTCGGCATGCTGTGACGATGAACAACGCCCCCCGCATCGACCTGACCGAACGCGACGCCTGGCTGATCGCGCTACGCACGCCTGGCCTTGGCAATCTGCGTATCGCCAAGTTGCACGAACACTTCGGCAGCCTGCATGCCGCGCTCGATGCCAGTCGTGGCGCGTTGCGCGCGTCGGGCTTGCCCGAGGCCGTTTGCGCGGAACTCGCGCGCAGCGGACGCGGGCTGATCCGTGCCGATCTCGACTGGCTCGACGCCGCGCCCAACCGTCATGTGCTGACGCTGGCCGATCCCGACTATCCGCCCTTGCTGCGCCGACTCGACGACGCGCCGCCGCTGCTGTTCGTCGAGGGTGATCTCAACGCCCTGTGGCGCGCGCAAATCGCCATGGTCGGCAGTCGCAATGCCAGTCGCGGCGGAATCGGCGTCGCGCGCGACTTCGCGAAACACTTCGCGCGGCTCGGCATCGTCGTGACCAGCGGCCTCGCCGAAGGCATCGACGGTGCGGCACACGCGGCCTGTCTCGATGCCGGTGGAGCGACGATCGCCGTCTGCGGCACCGGGCTCGACCGCGTCTATCCGGAGCGTCATCGCGAACTCGCCCGGCGCATCGTCACGCAAGGCGCGCTGGTGTCGGATTTCCCGATCGGCACGCCGCCGTTGCCCGAGCATTTCCCGCGACGCAATCGCATCATCGCCGGGCTGACACTCGGCACCCTGGTGGTCGAGGCTTCGCTCAAGTCGGGTTCGCTGATCACCGCGCGCCTTGCCGCCGAATGCGGGCGCGACGTCTTCGCGATCCCCGGATCGATTCATGACCCGCGTGCGCGCGGTTGCCATCACCTGATCCGCAATGGCGCCACACTTGTCTGCGAAGCCGGCGAGATCATCGAGGCACTGCAACCGATCGGGCATGAACTCGGCGACGCCTTGCGGGCACGACTGGCGACGCAGGTGCCGCCATCGTCAGCGGCCACCCTGATGATTGCGCCTGATGCCGCGAACCAGCGCCTGCTCGACGCGATCGGCTTCGCGCCCACGGATTTTGACAGTCTGGTGACGGCCACCGGGTTGACCGCGGCGGCGATCTCTTCCATGCTGATGTCGCTGGAACTCGACGGACACGTCGCCGATCTCGGTGGCGGCCGTTACCAACGACTCGCGCGGTGACTGCATTGGTTCGATCCCTACGGACACCAAGGCTGAACCCCACGCCGCAGCACGACGCGCGGCCCACCCCGACACCCTCCGAATTCGGCGCGCACCGCGTCGGCGACGGCTTGTTCACTTTTCGCCCACACAGGAGCGCACCATGAAGGAGTCCGTGCTGTCGGTGTTGGTCTACCTGTTCCAGAACTACTTCCTCGGCGAGCCGGATACCGTGCACGACCGCGATTCGTTGCAGTCGGAGCTGATCGACGCCGGATTCGATGCCTTGCATGTCGGCAAGGCCTTCGACTGGCTGGCCGACCTGCAGGACGACACCGGTTCGGCCCCGAACCTCGCGCCCAGCCAGCCCTTGCGCGTGTTCGCGCCCGAGGAGCTGGACCTGCTCGATGCCGACTGCCGCGGCTTCTTGCTGGCTTTGGAACAACGCGGCGTGCTCGATGCCGACGCGCGCGAGCGCGTGATCGAACGCGCGCTGGCGCTGGAGCAATCGCCGGTCGACCTGCACGACCTGAAATGGGTGGTGTTGCTGGTCCTCTACAACACGCCGGACCGCGAAGCCGGCTATGCCTGGATGGAGTCGCAACTGCTCGGTGCGCACATGGCCCGCAACTGACCCGGCCCGGGATTGGCTTGACAGCACCATCCCGGCCGTGAATCACTGAAAGAAGCACGCGCGCGTACGCGCGCGAGGGCTTGGCGCCGCCAACGGGCGATGCCGGCTCCATCCCTGACATCGAACCGGAACGCCGCGACGGACTCGCGGCCCAGAAGAATCATGGCCAAGAACCTGCTCATCGTCGAATCGCCGGCCAAGGCCAAGACGATCAACAAATACCTCGGCAAGGACTTCCACGTCCTCGCCTCCTACGGCCATGTCCGCGACCTGGTGCCGCGCGAAGGCGCGGTCGATCCGGATCGCGATTTCGCGATGCGCTACGAGCTGATCGACAAGAACGAGAAACACGTCGAGGCGATCGCCAAGGCCGCCAAGCAGGCCGATGCCCTCTATCTCGCGACCGACTTGGATCGCGAAGGTGAAGCGATCAGCTGGCACATCAGCGAGATCCTGCGCGAACGCGGCCTGCTCGATGGCCGCAAGCTGCATCGCGTGGTGTTCTCGGAGATCACGCCGAAGGCCATCAATGAAGCGGTCGCACATCCGCGCAAGTTGCAGAACGATCTGGTCAATGCCCAGCAGGCGCGGCGCGCGCTCGACTATCTGGTCGGGTTCAACCTGAGCCCAGTGCTGTGGCGCAAGGTCCAGACGGGGCTGTCGGCCGGTCGCGTGCAGTCGCCGGCGCTGCGTCTGATCGTCGAACGCGAGGAAGAGATCGAGGCGTTCAAGGCCCAGGAATACTGGACCATCGCCGCGCAATGCGCGCATCCGAGCCAGGCCTTCGACGCGCGCCTGCTCCGCTACGACGGCCACAAGGTCGAGCAATTCACGTTCCGCGATGGCGAACACGCGGAAGCCGCGCGCGCCGAACTGATCCGCGCCGCGAATGGCCAGCTCAAGGTCGCCGATGTCACCCGCAAGCAGCGCCAGCGCCGGCCGGCACCGCCCTTCATCACCTCGACCCTGCAGCAGGAGGCGGCGCGCAAGCTCGGCTTCGGCACCTCGCGCACCATGCGTGTCGCACAGGGTCTCTACGAAGGTGTGGCCCTCGGCGCCGAGGGCCAGGTCGGCCTGATCACCTACATGCGTACCGACGCCGTGCATCTCGCCAACGATGCCATCGCCGAACTGCGCGAGGTGATCGCGCAACGCTATGGCAAGCAGGCGCTGCCGGACGCGCCGAACACCTACAAGACCAAGTCGAAGAACGCGCAGGAAGCGCATGAAGCGATCCGCCCGACCTCGGCCCTGCACACGCCGGAATCGGTGGCCGCATTCCTGAATCCGGACCAGTTGAAGCTGTACGAACTGATCTGGAAGCGCACCGTGGCCTGCCAGATGGCGCCGGCCTTGATGGAAACCGTTTCGGTCGATCTGGCCGCCGGCTCGAAGCATGCGTTCCGGGCCACCGGCACCACGGTGATCGAGCCCGGCTTCCTCGCCGTCTACGAAGAAGGTCGCGACCAGAAATCGGATGAAGACGACGATGAAGGTCGCCGTCTGCCCGCGATGAAGGAAGGCGACACGATTCCGTTGTCTCAGGTGCTGGCCGACCAGCACTTCACCGAGCCGCCGCCGCGTTACTCGGAAGCCTCGCTGGTGAAGGCGCTGGAGGAATTCGGCATCGGCCGCCCGTCGACCTATGCCAGCATCATCCAGACCTTGCTTGGCCGCGAATACGTGATGCTCGACAACCGCCGCTTCCGTCCCACCGATGTCGGCCGTGTCGTCGCCAAGTTCCTGTCGAACCACTTCTCGCAATACGTGGATTACGAGTTCACGGCGCGCATGGAAGACGAGCTCGATGCGGTGTCGCGCGGCGAGGAAGAATGGGTGCCGCTGCTGCACAAGTTCTGGACGCCGTTCAAGGCCCAGGTCGCGGACAAGATGGAAACCGTCTCGCTCGACGAGGCCAAGCAGAACCGCGTGCTCGGCAACGATCCGGCGACCGGCAAGCCGATCTCGGTGCGCCTCGGCCGCTTCGGGCCGTTCGCGCAGATCGGCACCAAGGAAGACGAGGACAAGCCGAAGTTCGCCTCGCTGCAGGCCGGCCAGAGCCTGCACACGATCACGCTGGAAGAGGCGCTGGAACTGTTCAAGCTGCCGCGCATGCTGGGTCTCGCGCCCGATGGCAAGGAAGTCAGCGCCGCCGTCGGCCGCTTCGGTCCGTTCGTGAAACACGGCAGCACGTACGCGTCGATCAAGGCGCCGGACAGCCCGTATACGATCGAGTTGCCGCGAGCGCTGCAGCTGATCGAGGAAAAGGAAGAGCAGATCCGCAATCGCATCATCCTGAGTTTCGATGACGGCGCGATCGAGGTGTTGAACGGCAAGTTCGGCCCGTACATCACCAACGGCGAACGCAACGGCAAGATCCCGAAGGACCGCGATCCGAAGACGCTGACACGCGAGGAATGCGTGGCCCTGCTCGAAGCCGGCAAGCCGGTCAAGAAGAAGGCCGGGCGCTTCGGCCGTGCCGCCAAGAAGGCGGCACCGGCGAAGAAAGCCGCAGTGAAGAAGGAAGCGCCCGCCAAGAAGGCCGCTGCGAAAAAGGCACCCGCAAAGAAGAAGGTGGCTGCCAAGAAAGCGGTGAAGAAAGCCCCGGCCAAGAAGGCTTCGGCGAAGGGCTGACCTCGCCATGTTCGGACTGGAAATCCTGCTCGCGCTGATCCTGAAGTTCTGGACGATCCTTTACGGACTCCTCTACGGCGCGATTTCCAGTCTGCCGATGCTGCATCGCTCGTTGCTGGCGCGACAGCTCAAGGTCGAATGGCACGAAGCGGAATACCTGATCGTGCAGAGTCCGGATCGCGACCTGCACATCGGCGACCTGACCGTGATCACCCTCGTCGGTGGACGCGGCCATGTCGCCTTCCGCGAACGCGACACGCTGTTGCTTCAGGGCCAGACCCTGCGCATCGCGGTCGATCCGAATGCACACGCGCTGGTGCTCACCGGCGCCATGCTCGACCTGAGCCGCGGTCGCGAAACCCGGTTGTACCGACGCATCGAACGCGAACGCGGGGTCCTGCCGCCATGAATCCAGCGCAGCGCATCACCACCCTTGTTGCCGCAGTCGGACTCGTCGCAGGCTGTGCGCATCAACCGTACTCGCGCGGCGAGTCGACGGCACCCACCGCGACCTGCGCCCCCGGCGATACTGCGATGCGCCGCAGCGTGCTCTATTTCGGCGCCGCGATCCCCGACAGCAGCGACACCGTCGACGCCGCCGAATGGCAGGCCTTCCTCGACCGCGATGTCACCCCACGCTTCCCGGACGGCCTGACCTGGTTCGATGCCCGCGGCCAATGGCGCGGCCACGACGGCCAAGTGATCGGCGAAGACAGCCGCGTGCTGATCCTGCTGCACGGCGACGATGCCGCCGCAACCGCGTCCATCGAAACCATCCGCAACGCCTACAAGCAGACCTTCGCGCAAGAAGCCGTCATGGTCGAACGCGAACTGTCCTGCGTGGCATTTTAGGCAGATCAGTTCAATCCAGACAGCATGCCGGATCGCTGCAGCGTCTCTGCCATCGCCTGCTCTTCCAGCGAATAGACGCCACGCGCTGCCCGCCACACGAGTTTTTTCTCTTGCAGCGCCAACAGGGCGGACTGGACACCGGGAACATCGGCACGCGCCTCGGACTCGCCGACTCCGGCGATCACGAGTGCGCGCCTGTACAACTCGAGCGTGGCGGCCTCGAAAGGCGCGAACGACTCGCCCTGGGAGGCCATCACCCGCAGTACGGCGGACTGAATCGGCGTCAGGCTGTGTACGACCTTCATCAACTCGCCATTCATCGCCTCGATCTGGCTTTTCACTTCTTCGCCGAAACGGGCGGGACCAGCGGCCGGATCGAGGGCAAAGTCGAACCGGAACACGTCGGCCGCAGCATAGATGACTTCCGGTCGGTGCCCGGCTTGCTCGAACAGATTCAGCACCATCCCCGAATCCAACTGGAACGGTAGATCAACGCGGGTGCAGAACCATGCGATGTAGTCAGCGCCCAGTGGCGGAAAACTGACCATCGGCGCGCCGAAAAAAGCCTGGTCCTTGCCATTGCGCAGCATCGCGAGCTTGTCGCGATTGGAGCCCGTGCAGACGAGACGCAAGCCATGATGCGCCGAACTGTTCAGCTCATCGCGTGCGGCCTTCAGCGCGAACAGCGCCTCGCTGCCCTCGGGCGTGGTGATGGCGTGCTGTGCCTCGTCGATGATCAGCACGATGATCTTGCCGGAGTCGTCGGAGAGGGCTGCGAGCGCATCCGCCAGAGAAACATCCCGGTCCAAACCGACGCGTTCGAGATCGAACTGCACGCCGGCGACGTTCATCCCGCTCAAGCCGGCCCGTTTTGCCAGTCGCTGGATGACGCCATCGCGTTCGGCCAGCATTGCGCGTACGGCACCGACGATGACGGCGCCCGGGTTCGCTGCCGGGTTTGCCCACAAATCGACGTACAGGACCAAAGCATCTGCGGCTTCCAGCGCCGGACGCAAGTCTTCGCGCACGAACGTGGATTTGCCCGTTCGCCTCGGTGCCGCGAGGAAGATGCCAGATGCCGACGCACTGCCCACGGCGACGTGCAGGATCTTGTCGGCGAGAGATCGCGCCAGTTCCGGCCGGTGAAAGACGTTGTCGTGGTCACGCAAGGCCATGAAACACCCGATTTATGGTGAATTATGGTGCTTTATAGTCGATTATGTACAAGGGAGCCAACGGCACGCTCCGGACAAAGCCACGCACCCCTCAAATCCCGTGCTGCTTGCGCACCGAGGTGATGCGTTCGCGGACCTTGGCGGGTAGCGAACTCGAGGATTCGGCGCGGTCGAAGATGGCGCGGAGCACGCGTTTCTCGTCTTCGTCGACGATCTTGTCGCGCAGCGCCAAGCCGAGCAGGAAGTTCAGTTCGCCCTCGTCGATGGTGCCGTCGTCGGCGAAGACCTTGATCGCGCTCCAGGCGATTTCGGTGTAGCTCTTGGGCTGGATCGTGTTCATCGGGCGGCTCCATCGGTGAATCCCGACGCTAGCAATCCGGCTTGGCCGGAAGCAATCACGGCCGCCCTGATGTTTGCTCCAGTGCGGTGCAAAGTGCGCGATCTGCGTGCAAACGTCTGGCCGATGTTCGGAACATCGTCTCCAAGTCATTGAAAGACAAAGCGAACGCGTTGGCACGCTCATTGCGCCGCAGCATCCACCTCAACCCAACGGAGCTGCACCATGTCGGTCGAAAACGTGCTGAAGATGATCAAGGACCACGAGGTCGAATTCGTCGACCTGCGTTTCGCCGACATGCTCGGCAAGCAGCACCACGTGACCTTCCCGGCCCATGCCATCGACGCCTCGACCTTCGAGGACGGCAAGATGTTCGATGGCTCGTCGATCTCGGGCTGGAAGGGCATCAACGAATCCGACATGGTGCTGATGCCGGACCCGGGCAGCGCCGTGCTCGATCCGTTCACCGAACACACCACCCTGATCCTGATCTGCGACGTGCTCGAGCCGAGCACGATGCAGGCCTACTCGCGCGACCCGCGCACCACGGCCAAGCGCGCCGAAGCCTTCCTGAAGTCGTCCGGCATCGCCGACACCGCGTTCTTCGGTCCGGAGCCGGAATTCTTCATCTTCGACAGCGTGCGTTGGCAGAACGGCATGAACGCGGCCGGCTTCGAGATCGAATCCGAAGAAGCGGCCTGGAGCACGAACAAGAAGTACGAGGGCGGCAACACCGGCCACCGTCCGGCGGTGAAGGGCGGCTACTTCCCGGTCGCACCGGTCGACTCGCTGAACGACATCCGCGGCGAGATGTGCAAGACGCTCGAAGCCATGGGCCAGACCGTCGAAGTGCATCACCATGAGGTCGCGAATGCGGGCCAGTGCGAGATCGGCGTCAAGTTCAACACCATGGTCGCCAAGGCCGATGAACTGCTGAACCTGAAGTACGTCGTGAAGAACGTCGCGCACCGCAACGGCAAGACCGCGACCTTCATGCCGAAGCCGTTGGTCGGCGACAACGGTTCGGGCATGCACGTGCACCAGTCGCTCGCGAAGGGCGGCCAGAACCTGTTCGCCGGTGATGGCTACGGCGGCCTGAGCCAGTTGGCGCTGTGGTACATCGGCGGCATCTTCAAGCATGCACGCGCGATCAACGCGTTCACGAACTCGACCACGAACAGCTACAAGCGCCTGGTGCCGGGCTTCGAAGCGCCGGTGATGCTCGCATACTCGGCACGCAACCGCTCGGCCTCGTGCCGCATACCGTGGGTGTCGTCGCCGAAGGCGCGCCGCATCGAGATCCGCTTCCCGGATCCGATGAACTCCGGCTACCTCGCTTTTGCCGCGCTGATGATGGCCGGCCTCGACGGCATCAAGAACAAGATCGATCCGGGCGCACCGAGCGACAAGGATCTGTACGACCTGCCGCCGGAAGAAGCCAAGGACATCCCGACCGTCTGCCACTCGCTCGACCAGGCGCTTGAAGCCCTCGACAAGGACCGCGAGTTCCTCAAGGCCGGCGGCGTCTTCACCGACGACATGATCGACGGCTACATCGACCTGAAGATGCAGGAAGTCACCCGCTTCCGCGCCGCCACGCATCCGCTCGAGTTCCAGCTGTACTACTCGATCTGACCGCGACTTCTCACTGGCAGTGAGCGAACGCCCGGCCTCGTGCCGGGCGTTTTGTTTGCGGGTCCTTTCGACTTCATCGTCAGCACACAGAACGGCGCGACGCTGTCCGACACACCGGCACGGGTGACAGCGATGAACATGAACAATTCCGACGACGAGACCGAAAAATGCATCGACGTGCTTCGCAACGCCGGGCTCGACGAGGCGGAGGCGACGCTGGTCACGCAATGGCGGCAAGCCAAGACCGATCGAACCGCCTTGGCGCCGCTTCGGCGATTCGCAGATCGACAATGGCGGCAGCTTGAGCTGTCGGACATCGAAACGACACGCGAGCGCCGGGAGGCAGGCGTCGCACTGGCCTTTGCGGTGACCGCGGCGGTCGTGATCAAGCTGCCGGACCTGATGGGAATCGCCATCGAGCGCGAAGACGTGTTCTACGCGCGCAACCTCAGTCTGTTCGCATTCCCGATGGTGGCGGGCTTCTTCCTGTGGGTGAGCGGCGCTTCGACGCGCACGTGGTTGCTGCTTGCGGCAGCCTTCGTTGCCGCAGCCATCGTCGTGAATCAGCCGTGGTTTGCGCGTGGCGGCGATTTCGATGCATTGACCGGGCTGCACCTGCCGATCGCACTGTGGCTGGCCGTCGGTGTCGCCCATGCCGGTGGCCGCTGGAACGATGTCGGCGCGCGCATGGCGTTCGTGCGCTTCGCCGGCGGCATGTTCATCTTCTGCGTGTTGGTCGCACTCGGCGGCATGGTCTTCACGGCCTTGATGATGGCGCTGTTCGAGTCGATCGGCATGTCGCTGCAGGTGTTCTTCGAACGCTGGCTGTTGCCATGTGGCGCGATGGCCGCGGTGGTGATCGCGGCGTGGCAGGTCGATGCCCGTCAGCACGTGCTCGGCCTGATCGCACCGCTGCTGACGCGTCTGTTCACGCCGCTGTTCACCCTGCTGCTGGTCGCCTTCCTGATCGCGATCCCGGCTTCAGGGCGTGGGCTCGAATTCCATCGCGAGCTGATCTTCGCGCTCGACGTCGTGTTGGCAGTGGTGCTCGGCCTCGTCCTCTATGCCTTGTCCGCGCGCGATCCGGAACGTGGGCCCGGGCCGTTCGATGCATTGCAGTGCATGCTGGTGATCGCGGCCTTGCTGGTCGATGCCGCGGTGTTGTGGACGATGGCGGCGCGCATTTCGGAGTTCGGATTCACGCCGAATCGCGTCGCCGCGCTGGGCATGAATCTGGTGCTGCTCGTCAACCTGTCGTGGTCGGCGCTGCTGTGCTTCCGTTTCGTCCGCGGCTCCGGCGAAATCGCGGCACTCGTGCGCTGGCAGATGCGCTACCTGCCGGTCCATGCGACCTGGGCGGCCCTCGTCGTGGTCGTGCTTCCACTGGTCTTCCCCCGCAGCTGACTAGGATTCAACCGGGATCGAGGCGACGCGCGCCGTTGCCTTCGCGTCCGAGCACGTCATCGGTGTTGTACAGGCGGCAGGACTTCAGCGACAGGCAGCCGCAGCCGATGCATTGGCCAAGCTCGTCGCGCAGCCGCGTCAACGCGGCGATGCGTCCGTCAAGTTCGTCTCGCCAGAGCCGCGACAGCCGTGCCCAATCGGTCCGCGTCGGCGTGCGTGCATCAGGCAGAGTCGCGAGTGCGGCGGAGATGCGATCCAGGCTGATCCCGACGCGCTGCGCGGCGCGGATGAACGCGATGCGTCGCAACATGTCGCGGCGATAGCGACGCTGGTTGCCGACGCTGCGTTCGGCGCGGATGAGGCCCTTCGACTCGTAGAAGTGCAAGGTCGACACGGCGACACCGCTGCGTTTCGCGACAACACCGATTGGCAGCAGCTCGGCCATGCTTGACCTCAAGTTCACTTGAACTTTTATCCTGCGCTCCGGCGAAGGCGGAGGCAAGTGACGTGGATGCGACGGCAAAGGATCGGGACTCGCAGGCGGAACAAGGCTTGTTCGCGCCGGAATGGCGCGCGCTGACGATTGGCTGCATCGCCCTGATTTCGATGCTGGCCTTCGAATCGCTGGCGGTGACCACTGCAATGCCCTCGATCGCCGCCGCGCTCGACGGACTCAGTGCTTACGCGCTTGCGTTCGGCGCCACACTCGCGACGTCGGTGCTCGGCATGGTCGTGGCCGGACAACGTTGCGACCGCGTCGGTCCGCGCGGCACCTTGCGGGACGGCGTGCTGGTGTTCGCGGCCGGGCTTGCCCTCGCAGGCTCCGCCACCGACATGGCGATGCTGGTCCTCGGCCGCGCCCTGCTCGGCTTTGGTTCCGGCCAGCTCGGCGTCGCACTCTACGTGGCGGTCGGGCGCCTGTATCCGGCGACGATGCGGCCGCGCATCTTCGCAATGTTTGCCGCAGCGTGGGTGGTTCCGGCCCTGGTCGGACCAGCGCTCGCCAGCCTGATGGTCGCCACGTTAGGTTGGCGCAGCGTGTTCCTGGCGGTGCTGGTGCTGTTGCCGCCGGCGTGGCGGTGGGTCGATCCGGCCTTGCGCGACCTGCATGGCGATGCTGTCGTCGCACCGGATGCACGACACCGCCTGATCGCAGCGACCCTTGCAGCCGCCGCTGCCCTGATTTTGCACCTGTTGGGACAACAGACGGCGCCGCGGCCCTGGCTGATTGGCGCGGTGGTGACCGTGCTTGCCGCGTCCAGCGCACATTTGCTTCCCGCCGGGACGCTGGTCGCACGCGCCGGCTTGCCGACGGTCATCGCGTTGCGCGGCCTGCTTGCAGCAGCGTTCTTCACCGCGGAGGCGTTCCTGCCACTGTGGTTGCAGCAACGCCAAGGCTGGTCGGTGCTGGCCGCGGGCCTCGCGATCAGTGCGGGTGCGCTGTGCTGGAGCGCGGGCAGCCAGACACAGGCGCGCCTGACCGGCGTGCCGCGCGTACGCATCCTGCGGGCCGGATTGATCGTCGTGGCACTCGGCCTGACCGCCATCACGGTCAGCGCCACGAGTTCGCTGTCGGGCGCATTGTCGGTGGTTGCATGGCTGGCCTGCGGATTCGGTATTGGCTTGTCATTTCCAAGCCTGTCCGTGCGCCTGCTCGAACTCTCTGCTGTGAACGAGCAGGGACGCAACAGCGCCGCACTGCAACTCGCCGATGCGCTGGCGACCACGGTCGCACTGGCGCTGGCCGGCCTCGTGTTCGCGCCATTGCACCGGCTTGCGCCGACGTACGCGTTCAGCGCGGTATTCGCTCTCGCCAGCAGCCTGATCGTGCTCTCCGCGATATTGGCACCGCGCGCCTGGCGCATCGGTGTGCGCTGATCAATGCGCTTACACTGCGCGGATGTCGCTGACCGAATCCCTGCCCTTGCTCGATGCATTGAGCCTGCCGCTGCTGCTGCTCGATCGCGAGCGTCGCGTGCTCGCGCCGAACGCGGCCTTCTGTGCGTGGACCGGTGCCGGTGCACGGCGCTGGAGCGGCATCGCGGTGCGTGAACTGGGCGGCGTCGGACCCTTGCTCGATGAGGCGGTGCAGCGTTGCGTCGAGGAACGCCAGACGCAACGGCTCGTCCATGCCTTGTTCCAGCCCCGACCCGGTATCGATTTGCGGGCCGACGTGATCTGCACGACGGTCGCCAACGACGAGGTCGCGTTCGCGATCGAATGGCATCGCGGCAATGACTTGCCGGAGGCCGAACGCGCGGCGGCCCTGCCGAATGCATTGGCCGCGACACTGAAAGGACTCGCGCACGAGGTGCGCAATCCGCTCGCCGGCTTGCGTGGTGCGGCGCAACTGCTGGCGCGGCGCATCCACGATGCCGATGCGCGTCGCTACATCGATGTGATCGATGCCGAGACGCAGCGCCTGGTCGAACTGGTCGAGCGCCTGCTCGACCCGCATCCACAGCGCCCGTTCGCGGCCCTCAATATCCACGACGTGCTGGAACGCGTGCGGGCGCTGGCCGAGGCAGACGCCGGCTGGAGCGCACGCATCACCCGCGACTACGACCCCAGCCTGCCGGAACTGCAGGGCGACCGCGACCGCCTGATCCAGGCGATGCTGAATCTGGTGCGCAATGCGCTCGAGGCCGGCGCCAACGAGGTGCGGCTGCGTTCGCGTGCCGAACACGGCGTCGTCATCGGCGAAACCACGCACAAGCTGGCCTTGCGCGTCGACGTGATCGACGACGGCCGCGGCATTCCCGAGGCGCTGGCGCCGCGCGTGCTGTTGCCGCTGGTGTCCGGCCGTGCCGAAGGCTCCGGACTCGGCCTGGCGCTGGCGCAGGAAATCGCGCGCGAACACGGCGGCGGCCTGAGCTTCACCAGTCGCCCGGGCCATACCGTGTTCACCTTGTTGCTGCCTTACGAGCGCGACTCCGGCGAGAATGCGCCATGAGCGAAATCTGGATCCTCGACGACGACCGCTCGGTGCGCTTCGTGCTCGCCGAATCGCTGCGCGACGCCGGCTACCGCGTGCGCGACTTCGACAACGCCCGCGCGGCATTGAGCGTGCTGACACACGCCTCGCCCGACGTGGTGTTCACCGACGTGCGCATGCCCGGCACCGACGGCTTCCAGTTCCTGGAACTGTTGAAGCGCAGCAAGCCCGACGTGCCGGTGATCGTCATGAGCGCCTACACCGACATCGCCAGCACCAGTGCGGCGTTCCGCGGAGGCGCCTTCGACTTCCTGCCCAAACCCTTCGATCTCGATGCCGCGACGCGCCTGGCGCAACGCGCACTCGCAGGCGCGGCGCCCGCAGCGGATGTGCCGGCAGCACCGGAAGAGGCGATCTCGCTGCTCGGCGAATCGTCGCCGATGCGCGAACTGTTCCGAGCCATCGGCCGGGTCGCGGCCACGCATCTGAACGTGCTGATCACCGGCGAAACCGGCACCGGCAAGGAACTGGTCGCGCGGGCGCTGCACCAGCATTCGCTGCGTACGCGCGGTCCGTTCGTCGCGCTGAATACGGCCGCGATCCCGGCCGAATTGCTGGAGTCCGAACTGTTCGGCCACGAGGCCGGTGCCTTCACCGGCGCCCACAAGCGCCACATCGGTCGTTTCGAGCAGGCGCAGGGCGGCACCTTGTTCCTCGACGAGATCGGCGACATGCCGACCGCGTTGCAGACGCGACTGTTGCGCGTGCTCGCCGAAGGCGAGTTCTATCGTGTCGGCGGGCGTGAACTGATCCGCGTCGACGTGCGTGTGATCGCCGCCACCCACCAGGATCTCGAACAACGCGTGGCGCGTGGCGAATTCCGTGCCGACCTGCTGCATCGCCTCGACGTCGTCCGCCTCGAATTGCCGCCGCTGCGCCTGCGCCGTGACGACATCGCGCTGCTGGCACAGAATTTCCTCGATCGCGCCACACGCGAAGCGCGCGTCGAATCCAAACGTTTCAGCGCCGATGCGATGGCGCGGCTGAAGGCGCATGACTGGCCGGGCAATGTGCGCCAACTCGAAAACCTCTGCCGCCGCCTCGCCGTCGTCACCGCCGGTCGCGAAATCGGTCTGCACGAATTGCCGGCATTCCTGACCGATCCCCAGATCGCCGCGATGTCCGGCATCGCGGCCGCGGGCCGCGGCATCGATGGCCCTGCGGGAGCAGCCTCCGGCCGCGATGGCGACTGGCCGGATGCATTGCGTCACGCCATCCAGCGTGCGATGCGTCAGGGCAAGCCCGGCGTCTTCGACGAAGCACGCGAACTGTTCGACAAGACCCTGCTTGAAGCCGCCCTCGAACTCACCCGCGGCCATCGCGTCGATGCCGCGAAACTGCTCGGCATCGGCCGCAACACCATCACCCGCAAGCTCGGCAGTTCGCGCCATCGGCGCGGGTGATGCGGACTCAGGGGAGTGGCAACGACAGAATGCGATGACCGCGATGGCCATCCGGCGCCGTCGTGACAGCGCCGTCGACGAAAGTCTGCAGGTTGGGATCGGCGACGAACAGGAAGCGCCGATCCGCGACTGCGCCCGTGGTCGGATTGCGCAGGTCCGGATGCTGGCGCAACAGCAAGTGCAGTTCGGTGACGCGTGCGTCCTTCGTGTCGACGCGAAAACGCCAGACGCGCCCGCGCCCGACCAGATTCTGGATCGCGATCACGTCCTCGCCATCGCGAGCCAGGCCGTCGATACCGCCGAGGTAGCGATCGCCGGGCGTGGCGACGCGACGCTTCGAAGGCGCGCCGAGCGCGGGATCGACCAACCACAAACCATTGAAGTCCGCGACCAGCAACAGGCCTTCGGCCAATGCAACGATGCCGTTCGGGCCTTCGAAGCTCGCATCCGGCAGGAGCGGCAGGAGTTTCGGCGAATGCGCGCCCGGATCCAGCAGATAGATCGTGCCGGCGACACTGTCGGTGACGGCGATGCGGCCGTCGGCCAGCAGATCGAGATCGTTGAACAAGCCAGGACCCGTTTTGGCGTAGGTGGCGACCACGCGCCCGGTCGCCAGATCGATGCGTGAAATCGAGGTCGCGCCTGCCTCGACCGACTCGGCGTCGCGCATGAACGGCGCTGCTGCACTCGCCACCCACAAGGTATCGGTCGCCGCATCGACGTCCATGCCGAGAACCGAGAGCAAGCCGCCATTGGCGGAGGGCACCAGTTCACTGCATCGACCATCGGCGTCGACCGCGACCACGGTTCGACGCCGCCCACTGGACATCAGGAAACGTCCGCGCTTGGCATCGTAAGCGGCGCCTTCGGGAAGCACATCCAGACAATGCGTCTCGGCATGCAACATCGCCTGGCCGACCATCGGTGCCGCGACATCGAGTCGTGCGGCAAGCGCGCGGTAGTCGTGACGGCCGGACAGCGACAAGAAGTCGGTGGGTTCCAATGCGTCGTCGAAACCGGCGGTGGCCAAGGCATCGAGATACCGCATCGCGCGATCACCGTCGCCCGCAGCGGCAGCCATGCGTGCCGCGTGATGCAACGCACCGATGTGACCCGGTTCGCGCACGAGCATTGCATCGAACGCGGCGTATCGATCATCCGCGTTCACGTCCGGGCGTGTGGCGCTGCAGGCGCCGAGCAGCATCGTCGAAGCGATGATGAGGGCAGCGATGTTGTCCGAGATCGTTGGCGGCACGTTGGCTGACCGTAGGATGCCCGGCATCGTCCGGCATGATGTGCACTGCCGACAGTGCCGGATCGCATGTGCCCGATACGTCGAATGTCCGGCTGGCACGTCCAAGCGCGCCGCGGCGGCATCACGCCAACCGTCGAACTTGCGGCGCAGCGAGTGGTCCATGGACATGCGTTCCGGAACGCATGCTCGTTCTCCCCACTGGACCAAAGGAAAACCTCATGCGCTTTCTGATCGCGCGCCAAATCGGCGCCTTGTTCGCGGCGTGCCTGCTTGCCATGGATGCAGGCGCCACCGCCACCGTCAGCCCATACCTGTCGCTTGACGCCGGCCATAGCAGCGGCGGGCAGCGGCTGTCGCTCGCTGCAAGCGCCGGATTGCGCTGGCCGAACGGCTTCGGTGTCGCACTCGACTTCACGCCATTGGACGAACACCGCATCTCCCATTGGCGTGTCGACTTTGGAAATCCGTCGCAGATGATCGACTACGGAGAAACCTCGAGCACGTACTTCGCGGCAGCGGCTCGGCTTGACTGGCGATTCGCTGTCGCCGAGCGATGGTCGCTGTTGCCGACCTTGGGATGGCACAACGGGCGTGCCCGCGGCTATCTCCCGGAAGATGGACCCGAGGGGAGCTACGAGCCGTACATTCACCACGACGGCATCGTGCTTGGGCTCGGCATCGAACGTGCGCTATCGACCCATTGGAGCGCGCATGCGTCGGCGAAGCTGTACCCGTCAGCGACAGTGGACTCGATGTTCTTCGTGCGTACGGAGAAGGACCTGAGTCGCCTCGCGCTGGGGATCACCTATTCGTTCTGATGCACGAACGACAGCCGTCGCGACCTCTCGCGACGGCTGCATTCGGTCAGGCCGACACCGCCAAGCTTTCGCGGTGGTAGATGCGTGCAGTGATGGCGGCGGCAATGCCCGCGATGGCCAGGCCACTGCCGATCAGCATCGCCCATTCGGTGCCGTTGATGCCTTCGGCGCGGACCAGGCGCATGATGGCGTGATGCTGCGCGAGCAGCGGCACCGCGAACATCCACAGCTGGGTCTTCACCGGCACCACCATCATGATCATGGTCGGGATCAGCGGCACCATCGTGAACAGACCGAGCCAGCTTTGTGCCTCGCGATAACTCTTGGCGTTCGCCGCGATCAGGGTCTGCAGCGACGACGCCAGCAGGATCACCGGCGCCAGCGCCAGCAGCAGTTGCAGGAACACCGACGGACCCAGGTTGAACTTCAGGCCGAGCTTGGTCAGCGGCAATTGCGGCAGCAGCACCGCGAACGCGACCAGGGTCAGCAGCAGCGAGCCGATCGCGAAGGCCGACGTCGCCGACAGCTTGCCGAGCATGATCTGCCCGCGCGGCACCGGCGTCGCCAGCAAGGGCTCCAGCGACTGGCGTTCGCGTTCGCCAGCAGTGGTGTCGATGGCGAGATACATGCCGCCCATGAACGCACCGAGGATCAGCATGTAGGGCAGGAAGGCGAGGAATTGCGCGCCGCGCGCCACATCCGACGCCTGGTCGCGATCGACGATGGACAACGGGCGCACCACCAGCGGGCTGACGCCGCGTGAAATCAGGCGCAACGCACCGACCTGCTGTTCGTAGGCCTTCAACGCATCCTCGACACGACGCCGCGACTGCTCGGTGTCCTGACGCGAGCCGTCGTAGATCAGTTCGACTTCGGCCGGTTCGCCTTCACCCCAGGATTTCGCGTAGTCCTTGCCGATACGCAGGATGACTTCCTCGTCCTGCGACTTGATTGCGGCGACCGGGTCCTCCGGGCCGTCCTCGATCTTGATGTTGCGCGTGCCGATGAAGGCGACCAGGTTCGGGGCCTGTTCGGCGCCGATCACCGGCAGTTCCAGCGGCTTGTCGGCACGACCCATCTCGCGTGTCAGCACGGTCGAGATCATCACCGCGAACAGCACCGGGCCGAGCAGCGGACCGACGATCAGCGCGTTCATCACCGTCTTGCGGTCGCGCAGGTTTTCCAGCACTTCCTTGCGGAAGATGGTCCAGATTGGCGATTTCATGGCGGGCGATTTCATCCGAACAGTCCTTCATCAGTACCGATCGCCTTCACGAAGGCGTCTTCGAGATTCGCTTCGCCGGTCTGCGCACGCAGCGCGTCCGGCGAGCCCTGTGCGACCACCTTGCCCTTCGCGATCACCACGATGTGGTCGCAGAGTGCACCGACCTCCTGCATGATGTGCGAGGAAAACAGCACGCAGCGGCCTTCGTCGCGCAACTTGTGCAGGAAGCCGCGCATCGCGCGCGTCGACATCACGTCGAGACCATTGGTCGGCTCGTCCAGGATCACGTTCTTCGGGTCATGGATCAGCGCCCGCGCGATCGCCGTCTTGACGCGCTGGCCCTGCGAGAAGCCCTCGGTGCGGCGATCGGCGATGTCGTGCATGCCGAGTGCGGCAATCAGGGCATTGGCACGTTCGTCGGCGACCTGCGCATCGAGCCCGTGCAGGTCGGCGAAGTAGCGCACGTTCTCGCGGGCCGTCAGGCGCTTGTAGAGGCCGCGCGAATCCGGCAGCACGCCGAGGCGGCGCCGCACCTCGACGGTCTCGGTCTGGGCGTCGAGCGCATCCACGAGCACGTGGCCGTGGTCGGGCTTCATCAGCGTGTAGAGCATGCGCAGCGTCGTGGTCTTGCCGGCGCCATTCGGGCCGAGCAGGCCGGTGATCTTGCCGTCCTCGGCGGTGAAGCTGACGCCGTCGACAGCCTTCACGGCGCCGAAGGCTTTGTGCAAATCGCGTACTTCGATCATGGCTTACGGTCCCCAGCCATTGGCGTTCTGGAAAGCCGGGATCACCGGCATCACGTCGAGGCAGCTCGCATCGAGCGCCTTGGCGTCGGTCTTGTCGATGAATTCGGCGGCGAGCTTGGGCATGCAACCGGCAGTCAACACGATGTGCCCGCGTCCACGCACCACCAGATGACGACCGTTGGCATAACCCTTCGCGGTTTCGTCGCCATACCGCGGCGGCGTGACCGGATCGAATTCACCCGACATCAGCAGCACCGGCACGTCGCTGCGGATCGGATCATGGAAGTCTTTCGGGCGCTCGC
The DNA here is from genome assembly GCA_022705045.1 of Pseudomonadota bacterium. Lineage (GTDB taxonomy): Bacteria > Pseudomonadota > Gammaproteobacteria > Xanthomonadales > Ahniellaceae > JADKHK01. Next base: position 71,454 of record JAKJFE010000001.1, read on the forward strand.
CCTTCGGCCAGCCCGCGCATTGCGCCTGCATGCCGGTGACCATGTCGGTGCCGAGCAGGCTGTCGGCATCGGCCGGATCGACGACGAAACGCTCGGCGTCTTCGCTGCAGATCACGCTGAGCTGCATGCCATGCATGATCGACTCGCCGAGATCGCCGAGGATCATGTCCGACTGCGCCATCAGCGTCTCGAAGCGGCCTTCGGCGGCCTCGTTCAGGGCGTACGGCAACAGCGCGGCCGCCTCCGGCTGGTACGCGAACAGACGCACCGTCGAGGCGAGGTGACCAAAACCGAATTCCTCGTCGCGCGAGGCCCAGGTCTTGGTGTCGCGGTAGTGCACTGGCACCTTGGTTTCACGCAATTGCAGCTTGAGCTTGGCGAGATCCTGGGCCGGATCGCCGAAAGCGTCGCGGCAGGCGTCGTCGTCGCGGCAGCGCTTGAAGATCGACGCCAACGCGGCTTCCAGATTCTTTGCATGCTCGTTGCCGAGCGCAAGCGATGGCGGCACCACGCCGTCGAGGATGATGCTGCGAATGCTGTCCGGGTAGTAGCGCAGATAGGTTTGCGCGGCGCGCGTGCCATACGAGCCGCCGACCAGGTTCACCTTCGTTGCGCCGAGTGCCTTGCGGACGAGGTCGAGGTCGCCGACCGCGACGGTCGTCGTGTAGAAGCGCGGATCGGCGCGGTCGGACAATTCCTTCGCGCATTTCGCCGCGAACGCCTGTTGCGCCTCGGCGCTGTCGTTGTCTTCCGCGGAGAACGTGCTCTCGTCTTCTTCGCCCTTGCAGATCAGCTTGTTCGAG
>JAKJFE010000055.1 GCA_022705045.1 Pseudomonadota bacterium
CGCCGATCAGCGGCAACGAGCCATCGTGCTTCTTCTGCTCGTAGTACATCGACTCTTCCTGGATCTTGCCGCGCTGGTACATCGTGTCCATCGCGCCGAGCACGCCGCCGCGCTCGCTGATCGCCTCGAATTCCTTGTAGACGGCTTCTTCAACGATGTCGGTCAGCGCCTCGACGATGAAGCTGCCCTGCCACGGGTTCTCGCAGAAGTTCAGCCCGAGCTCGCGGTTGATGATCAGCTGGATCGCCACCGCGCGCCGCACCGATTCCTCGGTCGGCGTGGTGATCGCCTCGTCATAGGCATTCGTGTGCAGCGAATTGCAGTTGTCGAACAGCGCATACAGCGCCTGCAGCGTGGTGCGGATGTCGTTGAACTGGATTTCCTGCGCGTGCAGCGAACGGCCCGATGTCTGGATGTGGTACTTCAGCATCTGGCTGCGTTCGTTGGCACCATAGCGTTCGCGCATCGCCCGTGCCCAGATGCGGCGCGCGACGCGGCCGATCACGGTGTATTCGGGATCCATGCCGTTCGAGAAGAAGAACGACAGGTTCGGCGCGAAGTCGTCGATCTTCATGCCGCGCGCGAGGTAGTACTCGACGATGGTGAAGCCGTTCGACAGCGTGAACGCGAGCTGCGAAATCGGGTTCGCGCCGGCCTCGGCGATGTGGTAGCCGGAAATCGACACCGAATAGAAGTTGCGCACCTTCTGGTCGACGAAATACTGCTGGATGTCGCCCATCATGCGCAGCGCGAATTCGGTCGAGAAGATGCAGGTGTTCTGCGCCTGGTCTTCCTTCAGGATGTCGGCCTGCACCGTGCCGCGCACGGATTGCAGCGTCTCGGCCTTGATCTTCGCGTAGACCTCGGGCTCGACGACCTGGTCGCCCGTCACGCCCAATAGTCCAAGACCGAGTCCGTCGTTTCCGTCCGGCAGCATGCCGTGATAGCTCGGACGATGACGGCTTTCGTAGAGCTTCTCGATGATGGCGTGGGCCTTGTCCCAACGCCCCTGGTCGGCGCGAAGGTACTTTTCGACCTGCTGGTCGATGGCCGTGTTCATGAACATCGCCAGGATGATCGGGGCCGGCCCGTTGATCGTCATAGACACCGAGGTGCTCGGCGCACACAGGTCGAAGCCCGAATACAGCTTCTTCATGTCGTCGAGCGTGGCGATGCTGACGCCGGAATTGCCGATCTTGCCGTAGATGTCCGGGCGCGGCGCCGGGTCTTCGCCGTACAGCGTGACCGAGTCGAACGCAGTCGACAGGCGCGCTGCGGGCTGGCCGTTCGACAGATAGTGGAAGCGGCGATTGGTGCGCTCCGGCGTGCCCTCGCCCGCGAACATGCGCGTCGGGTCTTCGCCACTGCGGCGATACGGATACACGCCGCCGGTGTACGGGTACGCACCCGGCAGGTTTTCCTTCATCAGGAACTTGAGCTGATCGCCCCAGTCGCGCATGGTCGGCGCCGCGATCTTCGGGATCTGCTGGTGGCTCAGCGATTCGCGATAGTTCTCGACACGGATGGTCTTGTCACGCACCGTATATTCGTTGAACGGACGCGTGATCGAGTCCTTGCGCGCCGGCCATTCCCGCAGCAGGTTCAACGCGTCGTTCGACAGCGACTTGATGGCGTCGTTGTAACGCTGGCGTAGGGTCACCAAAGAGCGATCGATCGCGGCTGAAGCCGCTCCAACAGCTGTGGGAGCGACTTCAGTCGCGACATACAACTCCAACGCCTTCGGAAGCGCCGGATCCTCAAGATCACGCAAGGTGTCGTAATAACTCTGCGCGCGACTGGCGATCTCGGCCTGCGACTCGACGCCGCGATTGATGCCGCGTCCCTGCTCGGCGATCTCGGCCAGGTAACGCGTGCGCTGGCCGGGAATCAGCACGGTGGCGCGCGGTTCGCGCAAGGACGTGTCCACGTCCGGCGTCCATCGCGATTCCGGAAGTTGCAGCCTGGCGCGCAACAATCGGCACAGGTTCGCGAACATCCAGCTGATGCCGGGATCGTTGAACTGCGAGGCGATGGTCGGATAGACCGGCACATCCTCGTCTTTCATCGTGAACGCGGTGCGGTTGCGCTTCCATTGCTTGCGCACGTCGCGCAGCGCGTCTTCGGCGCCGCGCTTGTCGAACTTGTTCAGCACCACGAGTTCGGCGTAGTCGAGCATGTCGATCTTCTCGAGCTGGCTCGGTGCACCAAAGTCGCTGGTCATCACGTAGACCGGGAAGTCGACGAGATCGACGATCTCCGAGTCGGATTGGCCGATGCCCGCGGTCTCGACCATAACCAGGTCGTAACCCTGGCCGCGCAGGAAGGCGATGCAGTCCTTCAGCACGACATTGGTCGCGACGTGCTGGCGGCGCGTCGCCATCGAACGCATGAACACGCGCTTCGAGCGCAACGCGTTCATGCGGATGCGATCGCCCAGCAAGGCACCGCCGGTGCGGCGACGCGTCGGATCGACCGAGATCACGGCGATGCGCATGTCCGGGAAGCTGGCAAGGAAACGGTTCAACAGTTCGTCGGTGACCGAGGACTTGCCGGCGCCGCCGGTGCCGGTCAGGCCGATGACCGGCGTCTTGCCGGCGGCCAGCTGCCATTCCTTGCGCAAGGTCGCGAGTTCGGATTCGCCGAACACGCCCTCTTCCAATGCCGACAACATCTTGCCGACCGAAATCTCGTCGTCCTTGCTGACGCGTTCGGGACGCCCCGTCGGCACACGATGCGACACGGTGCGCCGCACCAGGTCCTCGATCATCGCGACCAGCCCCATCGCCATGCCGTCGTTCGGGTGATAGATGCGCTCGACGCCGTAGGCTTGCAGTTCGCGGATTTCCTCGGGCGTGATGGTGCCGCCGCCACCGCCGAACACGCGGATGTGCGCGGCGCCGCGCTCCTTCAGCATGTCGACCATGTACTTGAAATATTCGACGTGGCCGCCCTGGTAGGAACTGAGCGCGATGCCGTCGGCATCTTCCTGCAATGCGGCGCGGACCACGTCCTCGACCGAACGGTTGTGGCCGAGATGCACCACTTCCACACCCTGCGACTGGATCAGCCGGCGCATGATGTTGATCGCGGCGTCATGGCCGTCGAACAAGCTGGCCGCGGTGACGAAACGCAACGGCGTCCCCTCGGTCGAACGCTCGGCAGCGGGCATCTGGCTCGCGGGGGTGCTCATCAGGAACTCCGGTCGGACTCGAAAGGACCGGAATTCTAATGCCAAGCCCGCACCGCCGGCAGCGGTGCGGACGCCATACGCCGGCGTGTCGTCAGCGCAAGGTGGTGAGGCGAACGGTGATGGCGCCCGTGCTTTGCTGCACGCTGGCTTCGTTGCAGATGCGCAGTTCGACCTGGTTGTCGGCGTATACGCGCAATGCGGTGATCGACATTGAGTCCGGCAACTGAAAATCGGGATGGATGTTCAGGAACACGGCGTCGCCAGCCACCACGTCACCGCCGAAAGTCACGTCGTAGTCGTTGCAGTCGTTGGCCGCCACGGTCGCGGCGATGCCGTAGTTGCCACTCACGCCCTGGAATTTCGACAGGGTCAAGGTGTTGCTGGCGATGTCGGCTGCCACGATGCTGCCGTCATCGATCTTGGCACTGGTCACCGCATCCGCGGCCAATTCCGAGGTACCGACCGCGGAGGCTCCGATGGTGCGTGCCGAAACGGCGCTGGTGGCAATATCGATCTCGTCGATGGCGTAATCAGTGGTGTCGTAGGCGATGTCTGCGATTTCCGCAGTGGCCGCCACCTGTGCGTAGGGCGCGACGCTGACCGGCAAATCCGGAAGCAACTGTGTGTAACCGCCGGCCGAACTGCCCGCACGCACGAACAGGGCGATGCGGCGATCGCTACCGGTGAAGACCCCGGCGCCGAAATCAAGCTGGACGGTGAACACGCCATTCGTCACCTGCTGGTCTTCCAGCGTCAGCAACGGGCCGACGTTCGTGCCGCCCGTGGTCTTGACCTGGAATTGCAGGTCGTACAGCCCGTTCGCCGGCTGGCCGGCATCTTCCAGCGTGCCCTGGAAACTGAGGGACGTACCGACGGCGAGACTTGGACCGGCGGCGATGAAGGAAACAGCGAGTGCAATGGCAATGGGAAGGCGCATGGCGCAACTCCTGGAGGACAAGGGGTTCATTCGAAACCGTCGCGGAACAGCGGCAGTGCACCGCCGCTGGCCGCAGGATGGAAACCGAGGGTGGCGCGGAAGCCGCCACCGGCAGCGACGCCAGGCGCGATCTGCCCTGCGGTGGCCGTGAGGTCGATCGCGGCCCCGGATGCCTGCACGCCGCCGTCGGCGATCACGTGCTTGCGCAACACGAAACTGCCGCCACTCGACTGCGCCAGCGCTTCCATCGCCCAACCGGCAGCACAACCCGACACCACCGCGACCGCCAATGCACTCCGGAAGAAACGACGCCTTGCGCGTCGCTCTGTACTTGCCTGCATGCTCAATGCTCCGGGCGCCCCCGTCGACGCCTTCCCGAGCCAGAACGAAGGCAAACAAGCGAAACGAACAAGGTCCGTTTCCGCAGCCTGCATACGGATGAAAGGCGGAGCCGCTAAGCTCAGCGGATCGCTCTCGTGTTCAGGAAACGCCTCATGATCGACGATCGCTACGACCGCGCCCAACGCCTGATCCAGCGCCTGCGTGCGCAATTGCCGCGCCTGACGCGCCGCGACGTGATCCGCGCCGCGTTCGCGTTCAGCGCGTCGAGCATCGCCCTGTCGCTGGCGCCGCGCCCGGCGCGTGCTGCGGGCGGATTTTCGGGGCCACGATTCACCGGCTATCCGTTCACGCTCGGTGTCGCTTCCGGCTATCCCCGTGCCGATGGCGTGTCGCTGTGGACGCGCCTCGCGCCCGAGCCATTGCGTGCGGACGGCGGCATGGAACCGGACATGATCCACATCGAGTGGCAGGTCGCGAGCGACGAGCAGTTCTCGAACATCGTCAAGAAAGGCGGTGTGCGCGCCGTGCCGGAACTCGCGCACAGCGCCCATGTCGACGTGCGCGGTCTCGAACCCGGCCGTTGGTATTGGTATCGCTTCCTCTGCGGCAACGAAGTCAGTCCGGTCGGCCGCACGCGCACGGCGGAAGGTCCGGGCGGCAAGCTCGACAAATTGCGCTTCGCGGTCGCGTCCTGCCAGCACTACGAGCAGGCCTATTTCGCGGCGCACCGACATCTGGTCGCCGAGGATCTCGACCTGATGTTCTTCGTCGGCGACTACATCTACGAAAGCAACTGGGGCGACGAACTGGTGCGCCGTCACGTCGGCCCCGAAGCGGACACGCTCGAGCGTTATCGCGTGCGCCATGCCCAGTACAAAACCGACCTGGATCTGCAGGCCAGCCATGCGGCCATGCCCTGGGCCTTCACCTGGGACGACCACGAGGTCGAGAACGACTATGCCGGCGACCAGGGCGAGAACCTGGACCCGGGCTTCCTGCTGCGTCGCGCTGCGGCCTACCAGGCCTTCTTCGAACACATGCCGGTGCCGCTGACGATGCGCCCGAAGTCGAACGAAATGCGCATCTACGACACGCTGGACTACGGCGAGTTCGCGCGTTTTTACCTTGTCGACAACCGCCAGTACCGCGACCCGCAGGCCTGTCCGGATCCGTACAAGGGCGGCGGCTCGACCGACGTGACCGCGAAGGAATGCCCGGTGGTGATGGAACCGTCACGCAGCATGATCGGCCTGCCGCAGGAACAGTGGCTGGACGGTGCGATGGCGAACAGCCGTGCGCAATGGAACGTGATCGCGCAGCAGACCATCTTCTCGCGCTTTGGCACGCTGCGCGACGGCGAGATGACACGCTGGACCGATGGCTGGGACGGCTACCCGGCGACGCGCGAACACGTGCTCGGGTCGATCCGCGCGCACGCGGTGCGCAACCCGCTGATCCTCGGCGGCGATATCCACGCTGCGGTCATCGCCGACGTGCACGCCGATCCGGACAAGCTGGATTCGCCGGTCGTGGCCGCGGAATTCTGCGGCACCTCGATCGCCTCGCAGGGCTGGACCGAGGAGATGTTCAACCCGCGCATTCCGATGAACCCGCACGTCAAGTTCGGCAATACCACCAAGCGCGGCTACCTGGCCTTCGAGGCCACACGCAAGGGCTGCGATGCACGCTTGCGCGTGCTCGACGACGAGAAGTCGCGCGCTTCCGGCATTCGCACGCTCGCCAGTTTCCGCGTCGAGGACGGGAAACCGGGCGTCGAGCAGGTCTGACGATCTGTCGCGGGACAGAGCCCGCTCCCACAAGAGCGAAGACCAGGTTTCTGGCTTTTGTGGGAGCGGGCTCCGTCCCGCGATCTCTCGACCTCAGTTCGGCGCAGCAACCCGGATGTTGGGGTCGTAGGTGTAGTCGACCACGGTCTTGCTGCGCTGACCCATGGCTTCGCCTTCGGATTCCACGCGCACCGGATAGCCGCTGTCCTTGTTCAAGTAGACGGTACTGGTGCCCTGCGAGCGGAAGCCCATCACCTTGACGTCGAAATCGTAGCTGTAGACCTTGCAGGCGACGCCGTTCACGTCTTCGTCGCCGACGAAACGCACGTTGGTCATGCCGTCCATCGACGCCTTCATCACTTCCGGCGTGTACTGGTCGATGACCTTCTTCATGCTCATCGGGAACTTCATCCAGCCCTGGCCTTCGGGCTTCATCCAGGTGTTGTCGCCGATGATGATGAATTCGCTCTCGGCCGACTTCATGTGGAACCGGTTCGGCCAGTTCACGCGCATGTCGGAACGGGTGACACGGCCTTTCTTGTCGGTGCTGCTGACCACGGCGCTGAAGGCCAGGTCGCGGGCCTCGAACATCTTGCGCCATTGCGCCACCAGTTCGGCGCGGACGGCGGCATCGTCGGCGCGCACCGGCGCCGGCGAGGCGACGGCGAACATCAACGCGAATGACAGGATCACGGAACGCAGGAACATCGGATTCTCCTTGTTGGGATGGCGGAAACGATAGCAAGCTCCGGCAAACGGGAGTCAAACAGGTCACACTTCCGGCGCCCCGGGGACGTGGCTACACTTCGCGCCGCCCGCGGCCGGCCCCTGCCCAAGCGCGCTTCTCGCCGCCGCATCCCGATTCATATCGTCCTGGAGTTCCACCCATGATTTTCGAAACGCTCGCGTCCACGGGTCACGAGGAAGTCGTCTTCTGCCACAACAAGGACGCCGGCCTGAAGGCGATCATCGCCATCCACAACACCGTGCTGGGTCCGGCGCTGGGCGGGTTGCGCATGTGGCCTTACAAGACCGAACAGGATGCGCTGAACGACGTGCTGCGCCTGTCACGCGGCATGAGTTACAAGGCCGCGGTGTCGGGCCTGAACCTCGGCGGCGGCAAGGGTGTGATCATCGGCGACCCGAGCAAGGACAAGTCGGAAGCGCTGTTCCGCGCCTTCGGCCGCTTCGTCAACTCGCTGAACGGCCGCTACATCACGGCTGAAGACGTCGGCATCGACGTCAACGACATGGAGTGGGTGCTCAAGGAAACCGATTTCGTCACCGGTGTGCACCAGGTGCATGGCGGCTCGGGTGATCCGTCACCGTTCACTGCCTACGGCACCCTGCAGGGCCTGATGGCGACGCTGAACGCCAAGTTCGGCAACGAGGAAGTCGGCAAGTACAGCTATGCCGTGCAGGGCGTCGGCCATGTCGGCGGCGAGTTCGTGAAGCTGCTGCGCGACCAGGGCGCCAAGGTCTTCGTGACCGACATCAACAAGGACGCGGTGCAGCGTTGCGTCGACGAACTCGGTTGCGAAGCTGTCGGTCTGGATGACATCTATGACGTCGACGCCGATGTCTACTCGCCCTGCGCGCTCGGCGGAACGGTCAACCACAGCACCATTCCGCGCTTCAAGTTCAAGGTCATCTGCGGCGCCGCGAACAACCAGCTCGCGACCGAAGACTGCGGTGACGAAGTCGAACGCCGCGGCATCATCTACGCGCCCGACTACGCCGTGAACGCCGGCGGCCTGATGAACGTGTCGCTGGAGATCGACGGCTACAACCGCGAACGCGCGATGCGCATGATGCGCACGATCTACCACAACCTGAGCAAGATCTTCGCCATCGCCAAGCGTGACAACATCCCGTCCTACAAGGCCGCGGACCGCATGGCCGAAGAGCGCATCCACACCATCGGCAAGATCCGCCTGCCGCACATGGGCAACGGCGCACCGCGCTTCCTCGGCCGCATGCGCGGCATGGGTTGATCGACGCGGCGCACACACGCCACGCGCAACACTGCGCGTGGCGTTTTGTTTTCCGGAATTGAGGAGTGATCGTGATGCGTGCCTTTCCGTTGGGTGAAGACATCGATCTGCTGCGCGACACCGTGCGCGCGTTCGCGGACAAGGAGATCGCACCGCGCGCCGCGGAGATCGATCACGACAATCTGTTTCCGGCCGACCTGTGGCGCAAGCTCGGCGAACTTGGCCTGCTCGGTCTGACCCTGCCCGGTGAATACGGTGGCTCGGAGATGGGCTACCTGGCGCACCTGGTCGCGATGGAAGAAATCTCGCGCGCTTCGGGTTCGGTGGGACTGAGCTACGGCGCGCATTCCAACCTGTGCGTGCAGAACCTGTACAACAACGCCACCGATGCGCAACGCGCGAAGTACCTGCCGAAACTGTGTTCGGGCGAACACGTCGGCGCGCTGGCGATGAGCGAACCGGGCGCCGGCTCGGACGTCGTCGGCTCGATGAGCTGCCGTGCCGAACTGCACGGCGATGTCTATGTCGCCAACGGTTCGAAAATGTGGATCACCAACGGCCCCGACGCCGACGTGCTGGTCGTGTACATGCGCACCGCGCCGAAAGAGATGAAGTCGCGGGCAATGACCGCCTTCATCGTCGAGAAGGGCATGAAGGGCTTCCGCACCGCCCAGAAGCTGGACAAGCTCGGCATGCGCGGTTCGAACACCTGTGAACTGGTGTTCGAAGACTGCGAGATTCCGGTCGGGAACGTGCTCGGCGAGGTGAATCAGGGCGTGAAGGTATTGATGAGCGGCCTGAACACCGAACGCCTGGTCCTGTCCGGCGGTCCGATCGGACTGATGCAGGCGGCCATGGAGATTTCGCTGGCCTACGCCCGTGAGCGCAAGCAGTTCGACACCCCGATCGGCAACTTCGGCATCATGCAGGCCAAGCTCGCCGACATGTACACCGCGCTGCAGAGTTCGCGCGCCTTCGCGTACCAGATCGCCCGCGACTACGATGCTGGCCACAAATCGCGCGTCGACGCCGCTTCCTGCCTGCTGCATGCCTCGCGCTCGGCCGTGCAGGTCACGCTCGAAGCCATTCAGACGCTCGGCGGCAACGGCTACATCAACGAATATCCGGCCGGCCGCCTGCTGCGCGACGCCAAACTGTACGAAATCGGCGCCGGCACCAACGAGATCCGCCAGATGCTGATCGGTCGCGAGTTGTTCGAAGGGCGCGGCTGAGACCACGTCGAGCCGGAAGGCGACGAGCGTCGGGCGAAAAGCATCGGGCCACGAGTGGCCCTCCTACAAACCCGATGCTTTCCGACATCAGTCGTGACTTCCGTTTTCATCGCAGGCTGGTAGGCTCGGACGCGAGCTTGGACAGGGGTCGTTGCGATGGATGAGTTGTTCGCTCCCGAGGAAACCACGAGCGTCCAGCCGTGGAAGGTGATGATCGTCGACGACGAGCCCGAGGTGCACAATGTCACCCGACTCGTCCTGTCGAACTTCCGCTTCGAAAACCGGCCCTTGCAGTTCCTGCAGGCCTATTCCGCGAAGGAAGCGCGCGGTCTGATCGCCGCGAATCCGGACACCTCGGTGATGCTGCTCGACGTGGTCATGGAAAGTGATCAGGCCGGGCTCGACCTCGTGAAGGTCATCCGCAACGAACTCGGCAACCGCTTCGTGCGCATCGTGCTACGTACCGGCCAGCCCGGCCAGGCCCCCGAGCAGGAAGTGATCGCGAACTACGACATCAACGACTACAAGGAAAAGACCGAGCTCACCGCGCAGAAGCTGTCGACGATGATGTACGCGACGCTGCGCGCGCACCGCGACATCATGACCATCGAGGCCAACAAGCGTGGGCTCGAACGCGTCATCGAGGCGTCGGCGCGAATCTTCTCGCATCAGCATTCGCACGAGTTCGCCTCAGCCGTGCTCGGGCAACTCACCACCCTGGTCGGGGTCGAACGCGGCGCACTGTATTGCAAGGTGCCGCGCCCGGCAGCGCAGACGCCGGAACACTTCCTCGTCGCCGCCGCGAACGGCGACTACGCCCGCTTCGTCGACAACAATGCCGACGAACGCCTGCCGCCACACATCGCCGACACCCTGCGCGACGCCTATTCGCGCAAGCGCCACGTGTTCAACAAGGATCACTACGTCCTGCATTTCACCGACAGTCACCGCACCGAAAGCCTGCTCTACGTCGGTGAAACCTGGGACCTGAGTCCGCTCGACATGAAACTGGTCGAGGTGTTCTGCACGAACGTGTCGATCGCCTTCGAGAACCTGCACCTGCAGCGCGAGATGTTCGATTCGCAGGTCGAGATCGTCACCCTGCTCGCCGGTGTCGCCGAAAGCCGCTCGAAGGACACGCTCAACCACGTCAAGCGCGTCGGCCACCTCGCCGACCTGCTGGCCGAAGCCTATGGCCTCGAAAACCGTGCCCGCGAAATGCTGCGTTACGCCGCACCGCTGCACGACATCGGCAAGATCGGCATCCCCGACTCGGTGCTCAACAAGCCCGGTTCGCACACGCCCCAGGAAACCGACGTGATGCGCACCCATGCCCGCATCGGTGCACAGTGGCTGGCGGCGTCGCGCCTGCCCTTGCTGCAACTCGCAGCCATCATCGCCGAAGACCACCACGAAAACTGGGACGGCTCGGGGTATCCGCGTGGCCTGAAGGGTGACGAGATCTCGATCGGCGGTCGCATCACCGCCCTTGCCGACGTGTTCGACGCGTTGGGCAGCAAGCGCTGCTACAAGGAAGCCTGGACCGCCGACGACATCCGCGGCTTCATCACCGAGCAGACCGGAAAGAAGTTCGATCCGCGCCTGGTGCAGCTGCTGTTCGACAACTGGTCCCGCGCCGAACAGATCCGCGCCCGCTTCCCGGACTGATCAGGTTCCGCGCAGATCGCCCTGCGGAAACTTCACGAGGAAGCGCACGCCTTCGCCGGGCGCGCTGTCGCAGGTCACGGTGCCACCGAGCATCTGCGAGACCAGGTTGTAGACGATGTGCATGCCGAGACCGGAACCGCCCTGCCCGCGCTTGGTCGTGAAGAACGGCTCGAAGATGCGCGCGCGCACCGCTTCCGGCATGCCGCGGCCATTGTCGCGATAGTCGATCTCGACCTGTCCGTCGACGCAGCGCACGGCCAGATCGACACGCCCGGCCTCGATCTCCTCGAAGCCGTGCACCAGCGAGTTGATCACGAGATTGACCATGACCTGGTAGAGCGCACCCGGGAACGTGTTGACGCGGATCAGCGGATCGCAATCGACGACGACCTCGTGTTTCGTCCGCTTCAGGCGCGGATGCAGCGAGGTCAGGATCTCGTCCAGATACTCGGCCAGTTCGATGACGCGCCGCTGCTCGCTGCTCTGGTCGACCGCGACCTGCTTGAAGCTCTTGACCAGATGGTCGGCGCGCTTGAGGTTGCGCAGGATGAGTTCGGAGCTGTCGCTCGCGGTCGCCAGGTAGGCGTCGAGATCGGAACGCTTCAAGACTGAATCGGCGACCAGCGCACGCACGCGTTTCGACTCGGTTTCCAGATGCGAAGCCGCGGTGACGCCGATGCCGAGCGGCGTGTTGATCTCATGCGCCACGCCGGCGACGAGTGCGCCAAGCGCCGCCATTTTCTCCGACTCGACCAATTGCTTCTGCGCCTGCCGCAACTCGTCGAGCGTGCGCCGCAACTGGCCGTTCGCACTCTGCAGGTCGCGCGTGCGCGCGTCGACGCGATGCTCGAGTTCGGCGTTGAGTTTCTGCAGCGCTTCCTCGTGCTGCATGATGTCAGTGATGTCGCGCGATACGCCGATCAGGCGCGTCGCACGACCTTCGGCATTGCGGTCGACAACGCGTCCGTAGGACAAGGCCCACAACCAGCCGCCGTCGCGGGTCGCGATGCGGAAACTCGCCTTCATGCGCTGGTTCGTGCCTTTCACCGCCGCATGGTAGGCATCGAGATACGCCTGCTGGTCATCGGGATGGATGGCGGCGTAGATGTCGTGCAGGCTCAGGCGCTCGCGATCCGGGATGACGGTTTCCGGGTTGGCGTTGCGGCGCACGATGCTGCCTTGCAAGAGATCAGCGTCCCAGATCTCGTCGCCCGAAGACTCCAGCGCCATGCTCAACCATTCCTCGCTCTGGCGCAGCCGGCGCTGCTGATCGAGACGCGCGCGCGCCACCCGCGTCGCGCGCTGCGCCAGCAGCCACAGAAGCAGCAAGGCCACGGCGCCATACAGTGTCCAGGCCCACCACGACCACCATGGCGCAGGCAGGACGACGACACGCATGGCCGTCTCCGATTCGATCCAAGCGGGACTGCCCGGCCCGGACGCACGCAGCCGCAAGCCGTAGTCGCCTGCCGGCAAGGCCGTGAAACTGGCCGTACTTGCGCCGGGTGCGAGCGCGATCCATTGCGGGTCGAATCCGTCGAGCTGATAGGCGTAGCGGATCGAGTCCGGATGCGTGAAGTTGAACGCGGTCAGGTCGATGTTGACGACCTTGTCGCGGTGCGTCAGCAGCACGCGTCCATCCTGCGGCACCAGACGACGGCCATCGCCTTCCATCGCGCCGCCGACCGGCGCATTCGCCCCGAGCACGCTGATCGCCGACACCATCGGTGGCTTCGGCGTGCGTGGTGAACGCACGGCATGCGGATCGAACAGGGTGACGCCCTCGAGCCCGCCGAAGTAGAGGTCGCCGGCATCGCTTTTCGCCACTGCGCCGACGAAGTAACCCAGGCTTTGCGTGCCTTCGGACCAATCGAAGTTCAGCAGTGCGCCGTCCTGCGGCGTCAGGCGGGAAATGCCAGTCGAGTGCGAGATCCAAAGCTGGCCGTCGCTGTCTTCGGCCAGCGCCGCGATGGCGTCGGCACCGAGTCCGTCGCTGCGGCGGATGGCGCGAAATCGATAACGACCATCGCTGCCGCGTTCGCCGCGGTTCAATCCGCCGCCTTGAGTGGCGACCCAGAGCAGTCCGCTGCGGTCTTCGAGCAGGTAGGTGATCACGCCACTGCTCAGCTCGCCGTCACCGCCATGCGGGTAGTGGACGAGGTCGCGCGAGACCGGATCGAAACGCACCAGACCATCGCTGCGCAGGCCGAACCAGAGCGCACCATCGCGGGTCTGGTAACTCAGATTCACCACGCTCAGCGGCAGGCTGCGACCACCGCTCAGGGTTTCGAAGCGCTCGAATCCGGTACAACCGGCGCAGCGACGCACCACCCCGGCGCCCAACGTGGCGACCCACAACGCACCATCGCGGTCCTCGAACAAGTTCGAGACGTTGCGCGCCGGCAGGGACTGCGGATCCTCGGCATCCGGCAGAAAGTGTTCGAAGCAGCGGCCGTCAGGCGGCAGACGAGACAGCCCCGCCGTCGGCGACCCGACCCAGAGGCTGCCATCGCGTGTCTCGCGCAACGCCTGGACCGTCGACGAACCGATGGAGCAGGCGTCGCCCGCATCGTGACGATAGACGCGCTCGACACCGCGATTCGGATCGAGCAAGGCGACGCCGCCCTCCTCGTGCAGACCAACCCACAACTTGCCGTTGCGGGCCGACGCCACCGCGATCGCCGTCGGACGAGGCAGGTAGCGCGGGTCATCGGGACGGAATGCGGCGAGGCGGAACCCCGAGGTCGCCGGATCGTGCAAGCTCACCCCGTTCGCCCAGGTGCCAACCCAGATCAGGCCATCGCGATCGAGCATGATGGCCTCGATGCGATGCGCGCCCAATCCGACGCGACCGTAGGGGTCGTAACGCCAGTTGCGCAGATCGCCCGTCTCCGTGTCGAGTCGCGACAGGCCGGTCAGCGTGCCAATCCAGAGTTCGTTGGCCGCGCCGAACTGCAATGCGCGAACCGCATCGCCCGCCAAGCCCTGATCGCGCACCCGCCACTGCCGGACCGCGCCATCGGCGCCGACGCGAATCACGCCGGCCTCGCCGGAGCCGATCCAGACCGCGCCGCCGTCATCCTCGGCGACCGCGTAGCTGTCGATCGATGCCGACGACGGATCGCGCAACTCGCGCAGCACACGCCCGTCGGCGTCGAGTTCATAGGTGCCGAGGCGGGTCGCGATCAGCACGTGCCCATTGCTGCGCGGCGCGATGTTGCGGGTCGAGTTCAGGCCCGGCAGCTGCGCCGCATCCAGCGCCGACACGAAGCGTGTTTCTCCCGGCCGGATGTATTGCAGGCCGCCCGCCGATGTGGCGACCCAGATCGCACCCGAAGCATCGCGGGCCAAGGCAGTGACGCCGTCGCCAGCCAGCGAATCGGGAACCGCGGGGTCGTGGCGAAAATGTTCGAATCGATCCTGCGACGCGTCGTAGCGATTGAGGCCGCCACCGGCGGTACCGATCCAGAGGACGCCGTCGGCGTCTTCCACCATCGCCGCGACATGGTTGTCCGACAGACTGTTCTCGTCGCCCGGCACGTGCCGGAACACGCGGATGCGGTTGCCGTCGCTGCGATTGAGTCCATCGAGCGTACCGATCCAGACGAAACCGCGCCGATCCTGAAGCAACGCACGCACGGTCGGCTGGCTCAGTCCGTCCTCGACCGAAATCGAATGGAAGCGCACGCTCTCGATCGTCGACCCGTCGTCGGCAATGGCATCCACCGCAGCCCCGCCCAGGGCCAGCAGAAACACGCATGCGGCGATCGATCGATGCATGCGTCGAGGCTAGCCGCGGGCGGGAATCGCCACAACCGTGACGATTCTTGATTGCCGAGGCCATGTTGCACCGCGATAATCGGGGCTTCCGCACCACCCATCCACTGGAGCTGCCATGTCCGAAAATTCCGTTGTCATCGTCGGCGCGAAGCGCACGGCGATCGGTTCCCTGCTCGGTCAGTTCACCGGTGTTGCGACGCCGCAACTGGGCGCCACGGCGATCCGCGCGGCACTCGCCGAAGCTGGCGTGGCCGGCGACCAGGTCGACGAAGTGCTGATGGGTTGCGTGCTGCCGGCCGGTCTTGGCCAGGCGCCAGCGCGCCAGGCGGCGATCGCCGCGGGCATCAGCACCGCAGCCGGTTGCGTGACGCTGAACAAGGTCTGCGGCTCGGGCATGAAGGCGATCATGTTGGGGCACGACTCGCTGAAACTCGGCAACGCCAGCGTGGTCGTGGCCGGCGGCATGGAATCGATGACCAATGCGCCGCACCTGCTGCCGGGCAGCCGTACTGGCGTGAAATATGGCAGTTTTGAGGCACTGGACCACATGGCCTGGGACGGTCTGGTCAATCCCTACGACAAACAGGCCATGGGTGTGTTCGGCGAACTCTGCGCCGACAAGCACGCATTCACGCGCGAAGCCCAGGATGCCTATGCCGCAGAATCGGTCAAGCGCGCACTTGCGGCGCAAGCGTCCGGCGCGTTCAAGGCCGAGATCGCGCCGGTCACGGTGGCGGGTCGCAAGGGCGACGTCGTCATCGACAGCGACGAACAACCGGGCAAGTGCGATGTGTCGAAAATCACGTCGTTGAAGCCGGCGTTCAAGAAGGACGGCACCATCACCGCAGCGAGTTCGTCGAGCATCAACGACGGCGCCGCAGCGGCCGTGATGATGCGTGAGAACGACGCGGCGGCGCGGGGATTGAAGCCGATCGCACGCGTACTCGGACATGCCACGCATGCGCAGGAGCCGGCCTGGTTCACGACCGCGCCGGCACCGGCGATCACCAAGTTGCTGAAGCAGATCGGCTGGACTGTCGCCGATGTCGACCTGTTCGAGGTGAACGAAGCTTTTGCCGTCGTCGCGATGGCGGCGATGCAGGAACTCGGCATTGCCCACGACAGGATCAACGTCAATGGCGGTGCCGTCGCACTCGGTCATCCGATCGGCGCCAGCGGCGCGCGGCTGGTGGTCACGCTGATCCATGCTCTGAAGGCCCGCGGCCTGAAGAAGGGCGTGGCATCGCTGTGTATTGGCGGCGGCGAAGCCACCGCCATCGCAATTGAACTCGTGTAATATCCCGAATCGGCCTTGTATCCGTCCGCGACCGTATGGCAGGCCAGCCATGCGGCGCGGGAAGGTCGTGTTTTCAACCTACTCCTTGGAGAAGAAACCATGCAACTGAACAAGCTCGCTCTGATCGCCGCTCTGGCTGCCGCTCTGGCCGCCTGCGGTGGTGACGCCCAGCAGGCCGCCGACACGGCCGCGACCGAAGCCACGCAGGCTGCGGAACAGGCTGCCGACGCCGCTGCTGCCGCTGCCACGGACGCCGCTGCCGCGACGACCGAAGCCGCCACCGACGCCGCTGCTGCGGTGGGTGATGCCGCTGCCGACGCCGCGACCGCCGCTGGCGACGCCGCCGCTGCTGCCGCCACGGACGCTGGCGCTGCCGCCGCCGACGCTGCCACCGCTGCCGGTGATGCCGCCGCTGCTGCCGCCACGGACGCTGCTGCTGCCGCGACCGATGCCGCTGCTGCGCCGGCCGAAGCCGCCAAGGAAGAAGCGCCGAAGCAGTAATCTGCTTCCGCTATCCGCGGTACGAAAACCGCCGGGGCAACCCGGCGGTTTTTTATTGCGCGCTCGCTAAACTCGCGACCTCTTTCAGGGACCGGTCCCATGCCCAAGATCCAGTCGAGCATCGACGCGCGCAGCGCCGACTTCATCGCCAACGCGGAACAAATGCGCAGCGTCGTCGCCGACCTGAAGCAGCAAACGGCACGCGCCGCGGCCGGCGGCGGCGAGAAGGCGCGCAAGAAGCACACCGAACGCGGCAAGCTGCTGGCGCGCGAACGCATCCGCGCCCTGCTCGACCCCGGATCGCCGTTCATGGAACTCTCGGCGCTGGCCGCGCATGGCATGTACGAGGACCAGGCACCCGGCGCCGGCGTCGTCACCGGCATCGGTCGCGTGCACGGCATGGAAGTGATGGTGGTCGCGAACGACGCCACCGTGAAGGGCGGCACCTACTTCCCGATAACGGTCAAGAAGCATCTGCGCGCGCAGGAGATCGCGCTCGAGAATCGCCTGCCGTGCGTCTATCTGGTCGATTCCGGCGGCGCCTTCCTGCCGCTGCAGGACGAGGTCTTTCCGGACAAGGAACACTTCGGCCGCATCTTCTACAACCAGGCGCGACTGAGCGCGCAAAACATTCCGCAGATCGCGGTGGTGATGGGCTCGTGCACCGCAGGTGGCGCCTATGTGCCGGCGATGTGCGACGAATCCATCATCGTGCGCGAACAGGGCACGATCTTCCTTGGCGGCCCGCCGCTGGTGAAGGCCGCGACCGGCGAAGTCGTCGATGCCGAGGCGCTCGGGGGCGCCGAAGTGCATTGCTCGGTGTCGGGCGTCACCGATCATTTCGCCGAAAACGACGAACACGCGCTCGAGATCGCGCGCGACATCCTGAAGCATCTGAACCGCACCAAGACCTTGCCCGTCGCGGTCCAGGCGCCGAGTGAACCAGCCTACCCGATCGACGAAATCTACGGCATCCTGCCGCGCGACACGCGTTATCCGTTCGACGTGCGCGAGATCATCGCTCGCCTGGTCGACGGCTCCGAATTCCAGGAATTCAAGGCGCGCTACGGCAAGACGCTCGTATGCGGCTTCGCCCACATCCACGGGTATCCGGTCGGCATCGTCGCCAACAACGGCATCCTGTTCGCGGAGTCCGCACTCAAGGGCGCGCACTTCATCGAACTCTGCAACCAGCGCAACATTCCGTTGGTGTTCCTGCAGAACATCACCGGCTTCATGGTCGGCAAGAAGTACGAGAACGCCGGCATCGCGAAGGACGGCGCCAAGATGGTGACGGCGGTCGCCTGCTCGCACGTGCCGAAGTTCACCGTGATGATCGGCGGCAGTTTCGGTGCCGGCAATTACGCGATGTGCGGCCGCGGCTACCAGCCGCGCTTCCTGTGGATGTGGCCGAATTCGCGCATCAGCGTGATGGGCGGCGAACAGGCCGCGAGCGTGCTCGCCACCGTGAAGCGCGACGGCATCGAAGCCGCAGGCGGCGCGTGGTCGAAGGACGAGGAAGACCAGTTCAAGGCCCCGATCCGCGAGCAATACGAAAAGCAGGGCCACCCCTACTACGCCAGCGCCCGCCTCTGGGACGACGGCATCATCGACCCCGCCGACACCCGCCGCGTCCTCGGCCTCGCCCTCTCCACCGCCATGAACGCCCCGATCGAAAAGACCGGGTTCGGTGTGTTCAGGATGTGATGCAACGCGAGGATCGCGCCTGAAGGCGCTCCAACAGCCTCCGATCTACTGTTGGAGCGCCTTCAGGCGCGAAGCCTTCAGGCGCGACGTTTCCTATCGCGCGGACGACTTCGAATCGCCGCAGCCGTTACACGAGGTGCTGCCGCAAGCGCCGGAGGGTTGCGGTTTCGGGGCGAGCCAGCGGCCGAGCTTGCGTTCGGTGGGACTGCAATCGGGTTGCAGGAACATCAGCGCGAGTTTCGTACGCGTGCGGCGCACGGCGTTGGGCGCGAGTTTCCGGATGGCGTAGACGGCGCTCGCGAAGACGGCGAGGCCGATGATGGTCCACTGCATCGTGTCGTAATTCATGTCAGTGCCTTCGCGACCTGATACGTGATCAGCGACGCCAGATAGGCCAGGCCGAACAAATATCCGGCGGCGATGCCGACATTCTTCCAACTGTTGGTTTCGCGGCGGATCACGGCCAGCGTGCTGATGCACATCGGCGCGTAGATGAACCACACCAGCAGCGACAGCGCCGTCGCAAATTCCCAGGAGCCGGCAATGATCGGTGTCAGCGCCTGGGTGGCAGCGGCATCGTCGACGGCCGACAAGGCGTAGACCGTGGCCAGCGACGACACCGCGACTTCGCGTGCCGCGAGGCCTGGAATCAGCGCGATGCAGATCTGCCAGTTGAAGCCGATCGGCGCGAACACCGGTTCCAGGAAATGGCCGATGCGACCGGCGAAACTGTAGTCGATGGCCGGACCCGTCGCATCGACCGGCGCCGCCGGGAACGACAGCAGGAACCACAGGAGGATGGTCAGCGCCAGGATGATGCCGCCGACACGTTTCAGGAAGATCACCGCGCGCTCGTACAGGCCAAGCAGCAGATCGCGCAGATGCGGCAGGCGATATGCAGGCAATTCCAGCAGCAGCGCATGCTCGCGCTTGTCGCGACGGAACCGCTTCATCACGTAGGCCACCAGCAATGCACTCAGCACCCCGGCCATGTACAGAGCGAACAGCACCAGCCCTTGCAACTCGACATAGCCGCCGACCTTCTGCTGCGGAATGAAGGCACCGATCAGCAGCGCGTACACCGGCAGCCGCGCAGAACAGGTCATCAACGGCGCCACCAGAATCGTGGCGATGCGATCACGCGGATCCTGGATCGAACGCGTCGCCATGATGCCGGGAATGGCGCAGGCGAAACTCGACAGCAACGGAATGAAGGAACGTCCGGACAAGCCCGCGGCAGACATCATGCGGTCCAGCAGGAAGGCGGCGCGCGGCAGGTAGCCGGATTCCTCGAGGGCGAGGATGAAGGCGAACAGGATCAGGATCTGCGGCAGGAAGATCACGACGCCGCCCAAACCCGCGATCACGCCATCGGCGAGCAGGCTGGCGAGCGGCCCGGCGGGCAAAGTCGCGGTCACCCATTCCGCCAGCCCGGTGGCGCCGGCATCGATCCAATCCATCACCGGCGCCGCCCAGGCATACACGGCCTGGAAGATCAGGAACATGATGAGTGCGAGCAGCATCAGGCCGAACACGGGATGCAGCACGACGCGGTCGAGCGCGTCTTCCATCGCCACGCTCTGCACCGGCAGTTGCACGGCCGCACGCATCAGGCGACGCGTCTCGGCATGCAGGTCGAGATCGGCCACGACCGCGGGCACCGATGGCGTCGCCGCGTCGATCGCGGCACGCAGTGCATCGGCACCATGACGCTTCACCGCGATCGTCTCGATCACCGGGATGCCGAGCTCGGCCTGCAGCTTGGCGACGTCGATGCGGATGCCACGGCGCGCAGCCGCGTCCATCATGTTCAGCGCCAGCACCATGGGCTGGCCGAGCTGGCGCACTTCGAGCACGAAGCGCAGGTGCAGGCGCAAGTTGGTGGCGTCGGCGACGCAGACCAGCAGATCGGGTTTGGGCTCGGCCGGATGATGGCCCTTGCAGACATCGCGGGTGATCTGTTCGTCCGGACTGGTCGCGTCGAAACTGTAGGTGCCGGGCAGATCGAGCACGCGCACCATCTGACCGGACGCCGTCGTGAACCGTCCTTCCTTGCGTTCGACGGTGACGCCGGCGTAATTCGCGACTTTCTGGCGACTGCCGGTGAGCTGGTTGAACAGCGCGGTTTTGCCGCAATTCGGATTGCCCACCAGTGCGATGTGGCGGGCGATCTCGGCGCGTGCCGCGTTCATGGCTTCTGCTCCTGCAGGTGCACGCGCGCGGCTTCGGCGCGACGCAGC
>JAKJFE010000196.1 GCA_022705045.1 Pseudomonadota bacterium
GCGGCGTCGTGCAGGAAGTCGCCGACGACGGTGATGCGCTGGTCGGCCCCGATGGCGATGCCGCGTGCGCTGTCGTCGACGACTGGATTGCCGATGTAGGCATAGGTCGGAAAAATCACGCCATTCCCGTTCGCGAAGCCCGGATCGAGCGCGCCGTCGACGGCGGATGCCGCAACGGGCATCAGCGCCACGGCGAACAGCAGGGTGCGGAGGATCGGCATGGTCGGCGGTCTCGCGACGCAGAGGGGCGTCGTCCTTGTGACATACGTCGTCACCAGCCAGACCTGACAGGCCGTTACACTGTGGCCATGAGTTCTGGCGAAGTCACCGAGTTGGTCCAGCGTTGGCGCGAAGGCGACGGCGACGCCTTGGCTTCGCTGTTGCCGCTGGTCTATGCCGACCTGCGCCGCATCGCCGCACAGCAGCTGCGCTCGAATGTCGGCCACGACACGCTGCAGCCCACTGCACTGGTCAACGACGTCTTCGTGCGCCTGCTCGGCGCGCAGCGCATCGACATCGCCGACCGCAAGCATTTCTTCACCACTGCGGCCAAGCTGATGCGCCAGGTGCTGGTCGATCGCGCCCGCGCCAAGTCGCGCGACAAGCGCGGCGGTGACTGGCAGCGCGTGGACATCGTCGAAGCCGCAGCCCTGCCGATCGACGCCGACACCGACCTGCCGGCGCTCGACGAGGCGCTGCGCAAGCTTGCCGCGCTCGATCCGCGTGTGGCCGAAGTGGTGGAACTGCGCTGTTTCGGCGGACTGGAAGTGAGCGAGGTCGCGGCCTTGCTCAATCTCGACGAGCGCACCGTCTATCGCGACTGGGCGATGGCTCGGGCCTGGCTGCGCCAGCAACTGTCGGCGTGAGGCCTGTCAGGTGCGGGCGATGATTCGCGTACGACAGGGATGATGCCGAAGATGTCCGATACCGCCGCCGCATTCGCCGCCGCCCGCGACCAGTTCCATCGACTGGTGGATCTCGATGCCGGCGCGCGCGCGCGCGAACTGGCGCAGCTGGAGGTGGTCGACACCGAGTTGGCGGCGTCGGTGCGTGCGCTGTTCGCCGGCTTCGACGAACGCGACCTGGCGCCGCTTCCGTCAACACTGCCGGAACGACTGGGACCGTTCCGCGTGCTGCATGTGCTCGGTCGTGGCGGCATGGGCGAAGTCCATGCCGGTGCGCGCGACGACGGCGCGTTCGAGCAGCGCGTGGCATTGAAGCTGATTCGCGCCGGATACGCCGGCCTGGGGCTCGACGGGCGTTTCCAGCGCGAGCGCCAGATCCTGGCGCGCCTGAACCATCCGCGCATCGCGCGTCTGATCGACGGCGGCAGCACTGCGAGCGGCCAGTCATGGCTGGCGATGGAATACGTCGACGGCAGCGATCTCGCCCAATGGGTGACGACCCATCGCCCCGACTTGCGGCGCCGTATCGTGTTGTTCCTGCGCGTGTGCGACGCGGTCGCCTTCGCGCATCGCTCGCTCATCGTGCACCGCGATCTCAAGCCGGCGAACGTGCTCGTCGACGCCCATGACGAACCCAAGCTGCTCGATTTCGGCATCGCCAAACTGGTCGAGGACGACACCGAGGTGCAGACGCGCACCGTCGCGGCCGGTCTGACACTGCGTTATGCCGCGCCGGAGCAGGTGCTCGGCGACCGCACCACGACGGCGACCGATGTCTATGCACTCGGCGTGGTGCTGTTCGAGCTGATCGCGCGGCGTTCGCCCTATCGCGCCGCCGATGCGGCGGAAACGCCCTGGCGCGACGCCATCCTTCGTGGCGATGTACATGAACTGGGTGAGGCGCTTGACGACGCGCTGCTCGATACGAATGACGCACGACGCGTGGCGCAGGAACTCGCGCCGGTGGTGCGCAAGGCGATGGCCCTGTCGCCCGCGGACCGCTACAGCGGCGTTGCGGCAATGGCTGACGACTTGCAGGATTGGCTCGACGGACGCCCGTTCCGCAGCGGGATCGGCTCGATCTCGGCGCGCCTGGGCATGCAGTTGCGGCGCTGGCGCTGGCCCCTGCTGACCACGGCGACGGCGTTGGCCGCGCTGGCGGTCGGCGGTGTCGTGGCGCTGCAGCAGGCGGCGCGTGCGCGCGAAGAGGCGGCGGTCGCCGAAGCGAACATGCAGGGCATGCTCGACGTGCTCGGCGAGCTCGAAGTGATGGACTACACCGAGCCGGATCCGCCGCTGTCGAAAGCGCTGGTTGCGGCGGGCGAACGCCTGCAACGCGAGCATGCCGAAGAGCCGGCCTATCTCTGGCGTGCGCTCGGTGCATTGGGTCGCACGCTCTACAACCGGCATCGCCCGGACCTGGCGGCGCCATTGCTGCGCGCCACCGAAGACGCCTTGGCCCGTGATCCCGACGCGACGCCGCGACAGCGCTTCGACTTCGCGGTCATGCGGTACACCGCCGACGCGCCGACGGACGACAAGGACATCGCCACACAAGCGGCACGGATCGCGGAACTCGCCGCGCGCACCGACGCCGAGAACCGGCTCAGCGAAATCGCGACCAGCGCGTACGGTCTGTCGCTGTATGGCAAGAACGCCGCGGCCCTGGCGCTGGTGCGTGCCGTCGACACCACGCCGGCCGCGGTGGCGACGGCCAGTCGTGCCGTGCGCGACGACTATTTCGTGCGTCGCGGCGACATCGAGTGGCGCGCTGGCGAGTTCGACGCGGCGCGGGCGAGTTATGCGCGCGTCGATGGTCGAGACCCGGCAACGGCCGTAGTCGATGCCGTGCAGGTACTGCGCATGCAGGCGCTGCTGGCACTCAAGGACGGCGATCCGGCTGCGGCAAAGGCGGCCATCGCGGATGCACTGCAACGCGCCGCCGATCAGACCTTGCGGCCCGGCGACGCCGAACGTCTGGCAATGACGCACGCCCACGTCGCCTTGACGGTCGATGGTGCCGCTGCGGCGCAGGCGATCCTCGATCCAGTACGGGCGACGTTCGCCACGATGCAGGGCGCGCGGCATGTGCGTGCCGATCAGCGCAGTGCGCACTGGTTGCACGCGGTGATTCAGTCACGCCTCGGCGAATGTGCGAGCGCGCATCGCGCATTGGCCGAGGGCAACGCCATGCTCGCTGGACCAGCGGTATCACCGGCCGTGCAAACCGAAGCCGAGTGGGCCCGGGATGCTGTGGGACAAGGCTGTCCCACAGCCCATGCATCGCCGGGCGATGCTCAGAAATCGGTGCAGCCGTAAGCGCCCATCGCGGCCCGGGCATCCACATGCCAAGGTCGTTCAGGCCGCGTCGACGCCGAGTTCCGTACGCGCCGCATCGACATCGAGTCTGCGCAGGTAACGGATCATGTTGGTCCAGACCGCGTGATAGTTGTAGCCACCGTCCCGCATCTCCGCGATGGCGTCGTCGGCCGACCAGTCCTCGACGATCATGCGGTACGCGGCGATCACCGTGCCGGTGCGATCGGCGCCGTGGCGGCAATGCAGCAGCACCGGCTGGTTCGCGGGATCGATCAGCGCCTTCAATGCACGCATCACTTCATCGTGGTCGACGTCCCAGCTTTCGATCGGTGCATGGATGCGGTTCGTGTCCGGCAGCAGCGCCACCTCGTCGGCTGACCAGCGCAGCGAAATCACCGATTTGATGCCGAGATCGGCAATGGCTTCCTGTGCGCCTTTCAGCGGCTGCGCGCTGCGATAGATGGCTGGTGCGACCCGGTGCAGGTTCGGCAGGGATGCGCTCGCGATCGGTTCGGCCCAGGTGTCGGGACGCTCGGCCCATGTGAAGCCGGAGACGACGCACAACATCAGGGCGGCCAGCGACTTCATGCGGCAGCCTCCGTCGTCGACACCAAACGCCCGCGCAACGAATTGCTCAGCGCGTCGGTGATGACGACATCGACGAACTGGCCGATCAGCTCCGCGGGCGCGGGGAAATTCACATAGCGCATGTTTTCGGTGCGGCCGGTGAGCTCGCGATCGCTTTTCTTGCTGACGTTCTCGACAAGCACGCGCTGCGTGCTGCCGACCATCGCTTCGCTGATCTTCTTCGCATTCGCGGTGATCGCAGCCTGCAACTGCTGCAGGCGTTCGAACTTGGTCGACTCCGGCGTGTCGTCGGCGAGGTTCGCGGCCGGCGTGCCCGGGCGGCGCGAATAGACGAAGCTGAAGCTCTGGTCAAAACCGATGTCCTCGCACAGCTTCATGGTCGCGGCGAAGTCCTTCTCGGTTTCACCCGGGAAGCCGACGATGATGTCGGTGCTGATCGAAATGTCCGGACGTACCGCGCGCAGCTTGCGGATGCGCGCCTTGAACTCGAGCACGGTGTAGCCACGCTTCATCGCGGCGAGGATGCGGTCGGAGCCGGACTGCACCGGCAGGTGCAGGTAGTTCGCGAGCTTCGGCACGTTCGCATAGGCATCGACCAGACGGTCGGTGAACTCCATCGGGTGCGAGGTCGTGAAGCGGATGCGGCCGATGCCGGGCAGGGCGGCGATCGCTTCGATCAGGAAGGCCAGGTCGGCAACATCGCCGTCGTCCATCTCGCCGCGATAGGCGTTGACGTTCTGCCCGAGCAGGTTGATCTCGCGCACGCCCTGCTGTTCGAGCGCGCGCACTTCCGTCATCACGTCGTCGAAGCGACGCGACACTTCTTCGCCGCGCGTGTACGGCACGACGCAGAAGGCGCAGTACTTCGAGC
>JAKJFE010000197.1 GCA_022705045.1 Pseudomonadota bacterium
GTGACGGACGCTATTTCTCGATGATGTAGTTCAAGCTCGCGCGTGATTGTTCGCCGCTGGTGGCTTCGAATTCGACATCGTCGCGGATGAGGTAACGCACGATCAGCACGCTGCCGTTGCGGGCCAGCCCGATGCCGTAGCCGACGAAGAGTTTGGGCGTGAGGTATTTGCCGATGGTGAAGGCTTCGGTGCCGCGCGCGGCGTCACCGGTGATGCCGATTTCGGCGCCGAGATTGCTGGCGAGCAGGTCGCCGCCGATGGTGCCGAGGGCGAGCGCGGCGTTCGACAGGCGCTGGCGGTCGGCACCGCTGACGCCGCGCAGGCTGCGGCCGGTGACGAGCAAGGCCAGCGCTTCCGATTCCGGCAAGGCCGGGCGCGCGTAGATTTCGGTCTGTGGCGTGCGCGCGGTGCCGGTCACGCGCACGCCGGCGACGGCGCTGCCGGCCTTGCGTTCGGCTTCGATGTCGAGCGTGGGTTCGTCGAGCGGACTGTTCGCGAACAGGATGCGGCCGCGTCGGATCGTCAGGCGTTGTCCGTACGCGGCGTAGCGACCGCTGACCTGCAACTGGCCCTGGCCGTAGGCGTTGCCGCCGCTGCGTTGGCGCAGGCGCAGGTCGCCGCGGATGCGACCGTCGAAGCCGTAACCGATCAGCTTCGCCTGCTCGCCGAAGGACAGGGTGACGTCGGCGGACCAGTTCAGGGCATCGGCCGCGGCATCGGTGTCGGCATCGACGATGACGACATCGCTACTGACGTCGGTCGGCGGCGCCAGCGCTTCGGCGTCGATGCGCGCCTCGGCGATGTCGACGCGACCGCCGAGCAACCAGTCGCCGTCGCGCTGGTTCAGCGTCAGCGCCGGACTCAACACCAGTCGCAGTGCCGGCATGTCGGCCAGCACCGCCTTGTCGCCGCTCAAGTTGAACTGCCACGGCGCACGCGCCTCGGCACCGCGATTGCCGTCAAGGATCAGTTGCCCGCCACCCGACGTGATCGCGCCACGCACGATGATGCCGGTCTGCACCGCCACGATCGCGAGTGCGCCGTTGCTCAATTCCAGGCCCAGCTCCGGCAGTTCGGCCGCGAAGCCGGTGACCGCGAAGGCGCCACTCCATTGCGGCCGTTCCAGACCACGACCACGGAACTGCATGTCACCGCTCAAGTCGCCACGTGGCGATGCGAACTGCGACGTGAACGCCTCGACCGCGTCGAAACGATGCACCTTGAGGCTGAGCGTACCGTCGTATTGCCACTCGCCATCGACTCGCGCGAGCGTGCCTTGCGACGCGGCTTCGCCCTCGGGCCGCAGCTTCGCGCCTGCAGTCCAACGGCCTGCTTCGCCATCGATGCTGAGATCGACCGCGAGATCGCGATAACCGAGATCGAGGTCGGGGCGATCGTCGACCGCAAACGCTCCTTCGGCGGACTCGAGACGCGCATTCAGCGAACGCAGTTCACCGTCGATCAGTGTCAGGTCGGCGGCACCGGACAGTCGCGCCGCCGTGGTGAAGGGGGCCTTCGGCGCCAGCAGTTCGGAGAAGGGGCGCAGATCGAGCGCCACCGCTTCGGCGCTGGCTTCGGTTCGTGCGCCGTCGTGATCGATCTGGAGGCACAGGCGTCCGCCGCCGTCGCCGAGCAGGCAACTGCGCGACAGCAGGACGCGACCATCGTGCCAGGACAGGTTCGCCGCTTCGCCCAGCGTCGCACGCAGCATCGGGGTGACCAGATCGAGTGCGATCAACCGACCGCGCCACGCACGCTGCGGACTCAGCGCACCCTCGGCGGCGAGTTGCAGTTGTCGCGCGCCGGACTGCAGATCGGCATCGATGCGATGGGCGGCGCGCGTGCCATCCACGTTGACCTGCATGCGTTCGAAACGGCGCTCGGCGATATCGACGCCACGCAGCGTCGCCTGCATCGCGACCGGCGCGTCGTTCGCTTCGCCGGCACGCGCCTGGATCTGTGCTTGCGCGATCGCGAACGTCGGGGTCGTCATCGCATCCAGAGTCGCCTGGATCTGCCAGTCGCGGTCGATCCGCGCGGTGGCCTGCACCTGGCCGTGCCAGTCGGGCCACAGGTCACCGAGGTCGGGCGCGGTCAGCGCCAGTTCCAGCGGCGAAGATGCATCGGTGCGATTCGCGCGCAACGACGACGCGCCGGACGCGACCGTCGCATCGACGCGGTCCAGCACGCCTTCGCTCAGTACGACGATGCCTTCGCCTTGCAGTGCACGCGCGCGCAATTCGCCCTGCAGGCGTTCGATGCGCAATTCGCCATCGAGACCGGGATCGCCGTAGGCCCCGGTCCAGACCAGATCGGCATCGATGTTGCCCGGCCAATCCGGCAGCAGCAGCGCGGGATCGAACTGTTGCAGGCGCAACCGCAACGGCGTCGCGTCGGCCGTCGGCGTTAGCGCGCCATCCAGCGCCAGCAGACTGTCGCGCGCTTTCAGCTGCAGGGCCTCGGCCCACCACGCACCGTCACGCTGCGCGATGCGCCCCGTCGCCTGCGCCTGCGGCCAACCCTCGCGTCGCAGCGAGACATCGGGCGCGAGGATCAATGCATCGGGTCTTCCGCCCAATTGCACCCTGCCCGCGATCTGCAGCGCGGGCGCAGCTTCCGCAGCCACACTCAAGCCTTCCGTTTGCAGCGTCAGGGCCAGTGCCGCGGTCGCATCGAACGGGATGCGTCCCTGTACCGCGACGCGCCCCTGCGGTGTCGCGAGATCGAGTGTCGATGGCGCGATGTCGATGGCCTCGTCACCCAAGGTGGCCGCACCATCGATGGCCGCGATGCGCACATCGCCGACCGTGGCCTGACCCTGCACGCGCAACGCGCCCTGCGTCGTCTGCAGCTTCAGCGACGCCGACAACGGCGTGTCCTCGAACGATTGCGGCGGTACTTCGACGACGGCCTGCCATTCGTCGATGTCGCGCACATCGGACAGCGCGACGACCGCGAGCAGTGGCGACTGCACGGCCAGCGTCAAACCGGTGCGGCCGCGCTCGGTGCGTGCTTCGAGCCCGCCGGCGTAGCGCTGTGCGTCGACCGTCACGTCCACCGCGAGCCGCGCCGATTGCACCGGCAGATCCTTGCGCAGATCGAGCGTCAACGCACCATCGACCCGACCCTGCGCGACCACGCGCAACGTATCGACCGTGATCGATGGCCCGCGCATCGCCACACGCGCATCGACACGATCCGCGTGCCATCGGGTATCGCCGCGGACGATGTCCAGCGCATCGACCCGCAACACGTCGATGCGCAGGTCGGGCAGGTCCGGGGCCGATGCGTCCTTCGCGGCATCGGTGGCGATGACCGGAAGTTCGAGATGCACGCCTTGCACCTGCAGGCTGCGGAGCTGCAGCGCACCGCGCCACAGCGGCGCCAGCGCAAGGTCGGCGCGCGCCTGTGCGAGCGTCACGCGCGCATCGGGCAACGCGATCTGCAGGTCACGCAGGTCGATACCGGACCAGATGCTGCCTTGCACCTCGGCCATGCGCACACTGCCATCGGTCGGCAATACACGCGCGACGAGGAAGCGCAACCCGCTGTTGGTCGCGACCAGCCACGACAGGCCGATCGCGAACAAGGCGAGCAGCATCAGCACGAGTCGGCGCGTGCGTCTCACAGGTCGGGCCCCGCGGACAGATGCAACTGCCAACCGCCGGCCACGTCGTCGAAGCCATGGGCGATGTCGATGCGGATCGGTCCGACCGGCGAACGCCAGCGCACGCCGCCGCCGATGCCGAGTTCGAGATGCGGCTCGCCACGCGACCAGACATCGCCGGCGTCGATGAATCCGGCCGCACTCCAGCCCGGCATGAATTCGCGCTCGTATTCGATCGAGGCCGTGGCCAGATAACGACCGCCAATGGCCAGGCCTTCCGCATCGCGATCACCGAGATCCTGATAACCGTAGCCGCGCACGCTGCGATCGCCGCCCGCGAAGAAACGCAGCTCCGGCGGAAGGCGGCTGAAGTCGTCCGTCGATGTGGCGCCGAGCGTGACCTGGGCGATCAGACGGGCGCCAAGTCCCGCCGGCAGGACGCTTTTCACGGTCGCACGGCCCTGCAGCAGCGACACGTCGCTGAGCACCGCGTCGCTGGCGCCGAGCACACGCACGTCAAGCGAGGCGCCGCGGTCCGGGCGCACGCGGTCTTCCGCGAGCACGCGTTCGTAACGCAACTCCGGATAGACGACGCGCGTGCTCTGGCGTTCCTGCCCGGCACTGCGCGCGCCGACCAGGAAGCTGCCGTCGAGCACGTTCAGCGAAGCCTGCGCATACCAGTGATGGCCGCGTGCGATGGCATTGGCGCCGACGAGAAACGACTTCGCATCGATGTTGTCGGTCTGCTCGTCCTGCCAGCGCGTCGCCACCGTGTAACGCGAGATCTTCGCGGCGAACTGCGGGAAGGCGTACTCGGCGTACAGCGCGGAACGGCGCTGTGCCAGTTCGGCCTCGCCGAAGAACTGGTGGCCGCGATCATTCACCCAGCGTCGCTCGATGCCGCCGCGCACGCCCGCGCCTTCATCCGTGCCATAGGAAACACCGGCGACGTAGCGCGTACGCAAGTTCGGGCTGAGCACAAC
>JAKJFE010000198.1 GCA_022705045.1 Pseudomonadota bacterium
CCTACGAAGCTGCGTTGCCCGGTAGGAGCGGCTTCCAAGCCGCGATCCAACCTCAAGCACGCCAGCGATAACCGGCACCGTGCATGGTCTCGATCTCGTCGAAGTTGGCGTCGATGGCGAGGAATTTCTTGCGGATGCGCTTGATGTGCGAAGTGATGGTGGCGTCGTCGACGACGACCTGGGCGTCGCGCATCAACGCGTCGCGCGACTTCACATGGCCGGGGTGGCGCACCATCGTGTGCACCATCCAGAACTCGGTCACGGTCAGCGGCACTTCCACGTCCTTCCAGGTCACGCGCATGCGCTCGGGCTGCAGGGACAGGTCGCCGTTTTTCAGCGTCGCTTCCGCACCCTGCGGGCGACGCAACGCATCGACGCGACGGAACAGCGTGTTGATGCGCGCGGTCAGGTGCGGCAGCGACACGTCCTTGGTGAGGTAATCGTCGGCACCGAGACGCAGGCCGGAAATGATGTCGAAGTCGGAATCGCGCGCGGTCAGGAAGATGATCGGCAGCGTCGGCGCCTTCTGGCGCAATTCGCGGCACAGATCGAAACCACCTTCGGGTTCGTCACCGAGGCCGATGTCGATCAGCACCAGATCCGGGAGGCGGATGTCGAAGCCGCTGCTCGCATCCGGGCGCGAGGCATAGGTCTGCACTTCGAAGCCGAGACGACGCAACGCGTCCGAATAATTCGCGCGGATGGCGGGTTCGTCTTCGACGATGGCGATCTGTCGGGCCATGGCTGGATCCTTTGAAGTTCGGGCAGCTTACGCGGCCGGGACATCCAGACAACGGCCGGGCCGCCCCTGCCCCGGTTTTGCCCCACGACGCGCCCGTTCTCGGCACTGCTACCCTAGTCGGCGATCAGGGATGCAGCGACGCACGATCCATGAACGAGCCCGCACCACCCTCGGGTCAGACTACGGCCCTGCTGCTGAACCGGCTGCGCACCGGCGACCGCGCCGCTGCCGACCTGCTGGTGCGCCGAGTCGAACCCATGCTGACGCGCTGGGCACATGGTCGGCTGCCGCCGCAACTGCGCGACGCCAACGACACCGCCGACCTCGTGCAACTGGCGTTGATGCGGGCGCTGGCGCGAACCGACCAGTTCAATGCCGCGCATGCGGGCGCGTTCTATGCCTATCTGCGGCAGACACTGATGAATGCGCTGCGCGATGCACTGCGCGAACGTCGCCTGCAACCCGAGCGCGCGGATGAGGCCGAACTGGCGACGCAGCCTGCGGCCGCCGGCTCGGCATTGGAAGCGACCCTCGGGCGCGAAGGTGCGATCGCCTATGAACAAGCCTTGCAACAATTGCCGCCGCATTACCAGGCGCTGATCGTGATGCGCTTCGAATTCGGCATGAGCTTCCCGGAAATCGGCGAGGAACTGTCCGAATCGCCTGATGGCGTGCGCATCAAGTTGCAGCGCGCGCTGAAGAAGATGTCCGAATTCCTGCACGAGCCCGATGGCCACTGAACCCGACGATCGCCAGGACCTCGACGCGCTCATCGCGCGCATTGCCGACGGCCGCACCCTCGACGCCGGCATCACGACGTCCGATCCCGCCCTGCGTCGCGTGCAGGCGCTCGGGCAGATGCTCGACGGCGTGGCGCGCGCCGGCGACCTCGTCCAGCACGCCGCGCCTCGCGCCAGCAGCCGCAGCGATCGGCTGGGACCCTATCGCCTGCTGCGCCTGCTCGGCGAAGGCGGCATGGGCGAAGTCTGGCTGGCCGAGCGTTGCGATGGCCAGGTCGAGCAGCGCGTCGCGATCAAGCGGGTGCGCGGCGCCGCGCGTCTGTCGATGCTGCGACACCTGCTGCGCGAGCGACGGATCCTGGCGCGACTCAATCACCCCAACATCGCGCACTTCCTCGGCGCCGACGTCGATGCCGAGGGCGATCCCTACCTTGTGCTCGAATACGTCGAAGGTGTCGCGCTGGACGCGTGGTGCCGGCAACGGCAACCCACGCTGGGAGAACGACTGCGCCTTTTCCTCGCGATTTGCGATGCGGTCGAGCATGCGCACCGGCATCTGGTCGTGCATCGCGACCTCAAGCCGGCGAACGTGCTGGTGACGGCCGACGGCACTCCGAAGTTGCTCGACTTCGGCATTGCCCGACTGCTCGAGGACAGCGCCCCGGGCGAGACCCAGACAGGCGTTCAGGCCTTGACGCCCCGCTATGCGGCACCCGAGCAATTTGGCGGCGACGAAATCACGCCGGCAGTCGACCAGTACGCGCTGGGCTTGATCCTGCACGAACTGCTCACCGGTCAGCTGCCGCTGGCGCGCTCGGACGGCCATGTCGCGCGCATCGCGGCTGCGCTCGAGGCCAGCGACCCGCCGCCGGCCAGCAGCACCATGCTTGCGAATGCGGCGGTTGCAGTCGACGCGGTACGCGGCGACCTAGACTGCATCATCGCACGCTGCCTGCGCCGCGACCCCTTGTCGCGCTACGCCTCGGTCACTGAACTCGCGGCCGACGTGCGCCGCCACCTGACCGGAGAAGCGGTGCTCGCCCGCGGCGATGCGCACGGCTATCGCCTGCGCCGCTTCCTGCGTCGACATCAAGTCGCGGTCGCGATGTCCGGTCTGGCGCTCGTGGCGATCCTCGCGTCGCTGGTCGGCGCGCTCGTGCAGGCCGACCGCGCGCAACGCGAAGCGCGGGCGGCGACGGCTGCGCGCGACAGTGCCGAAGCGGTGAATGACTTCCTCGTCGACATGCTCGCGGCGCCGATGGATGCAAAGCGCGGCGCCGATACCCGGGTCAGCGAGGTGCTCGATGTGGCCGCCGAGCGACTGGCCCACGAATCGCGCTTGTCGACGCCGCAACGCATTGATTTGCATGGCGTGCTCGCCCGCAGCTTTGCCTCTCTGGGTCGCGACGAAACGGCGGTGGCTCAGGCGGAATCCGGACTGGCGCTGGCCGGGGACGACCCATCGCATCGCCGCGCACGCTTGGCGCTGCTGCAGTCATTGGCACAAACCGAGGCCCTGCGTTGCAAAGTCGCGGCGGCCGAGCGCGCCATCGCACGGCTGCGTGGCGAGGCGACGACGGCCGCAGCGACGATTGCCGTGGCCGACGCCGCAGTCGCCAGCGCGCGCGTGGCCGACTGCCTCAACGACTACGCACGCCAGCGCCGCGACGCCGAGCAGGCGCTCGCGCTGACGCGAGACGACCCGGCTGCATTCGAGACCTTTGCCGCGGCCACCGAGCAAAGTGCGGGCGCGGCGTTCGCGCTGGGCGAAGCCGAGGTGGCGCAACAGATCCTGCGCGACACGCTGACGCGCTGGCCAAGCGATCGTGCGGAACTCGCATCGATCTGGATTTCGCTGCGTCACCTGCTGCTCCAGGTCACCGCGGCCCGCGGCGATCTCGCCGGCGCCGAGACGATCGCGCGCGAAAACCTGGCCTACCTCGAACCGCGTCATGGCAGCGGTCCGCATCCGGCCACGCTCGGCGTGCGCAGCGCGCTGGGCGCGATCCTCTACGACCGCGGCGACTATGCCGGCTCGCTTGTCGCCAACGACATGGCCCTCGCCCACGCGTCGGCGCTTTACGGTGCCGACGCCGAAGCCACCCTGCTGATCCTCGCGAATCGCGCAAATACGCTCAAGGCGTTGGGCCGCCACGATGAAGCCGAAGCGGGCTATCGCCGCGTCATCGACGCATTGCGCAATGCCAAGGACACGCCGGGCGGCACCGAAACCCGGTTGATCCACAGTTTCAACCTCCTCGAACTGCTCAACGAGCGACGTCGGTTCGACGAGGCGCGAACCTTGGGCGACGCGCTGCTCGCCGAGAGCGAGCGCGTGCTCGGTCGCGAGCACATCGTGACTCTGGAAACGCGCGACGCCCTTGGCGTCACCGCACTTGGCCGCGGCGACGCCGAAGCGGCCGAAGCCCTGCACCGCGCCGCCTTCGCGACCAAGCAAAAAGTGCTCGGCGACGACTCGCCCTACACCGCCACCTCACGCTACCGCCGCGGACTGGCACTGCTTGCGCTCGGTCGCAAGGCAGAAGCACGCAACGAAATAGGAGCCGCCCGCGACGCCCTCCGCAACGCCCTCGGCCCAGACCATCCCGACACCCAAGCCGCCGAGCGTGCACTGCACGCGTCCGGCGGCTGATCCGCCTCAATCCTCGAAGCCGTCCTGGAAGAGTTCGTCGATGCCTGCCTCGACGGCCATACACGCCGAGAACTCGGACGTGTCGCCGATGTTGGTCGGGCCGGTGCGCGTGGCGGTTGCGGTGATGAACTGACCCGGCAGGATCGCGTCATCGGCAAAGCCCTGCTGGAAGCTGGTCTGGCCATTGGCCGCGGTGCTTGTGTCGATACGGCCAAGATAGCGGTAGCCCTGGCCGTGCCCGGACGCGTCGCAGGCGAGGTTGGCGTAGACGTCGATGTAGTAGTTGGCGTTGGCGCCGGCGTCGAGCGAACCCGACACGGTCAGGTTGCCATTGAGCGCGGTGGCCGCGCCCAGCACCGGGAAGTTCTGCAGGTCATTGGCACCGGTGTCGCCGTCGCCCGCGTCGTTGGCGACACCGGTGCCAATGACCTGCAGAACTTCCCGGTGCTGG
>JAKJFE010000056.1 GCA_022705045.1 Pseudomonadota bacterium
GCGCAGAACACGACCCCGTGATCGCCACCGATTTCGGCCAGCATCAGGCCGGGCGTATGGCCGTTCGAGAAACTGAAACGCACGTCGTTGCCAAGGGTGTCGCAACGATCGCCGTGCACGATCTCCAGTCGACCCGATGCTTCGAGCAGATCGCAGAGTTCCGGAATGAACGAGGCCCGATCACGCGCATGCGGCGCCTTCGCGCGCGCCCAGGCTTCGGCACCGACGATGTAGCGCGCGTTCGGG
This sequence comes from Pseudomonadota bacterium, assembly GCA_022705045.1. Taxonomy (GTDB): domain Bacteria; phylum Pseudomonadota; class Gammaproteobacteria; order Xanthomonadales; family Ahniellaceae; genus JADKHK01. The sequence goes on from JAKJFE010000056.1 coordinate 247, forward strand.
AACAGCAGCGACGGCGCCTGCCCTTCCGCCCACGGCGCGAGCAGGCCGCCGGCATGATCGAAATGCAGGTGAGAGATCACCACCGCATCGATGTCCTCGTGTTTCACGCCGATCGCGGCCAGCGAATCGAGCAGGACATGACGATCCTCGACCACGCCGTAGCGCTCGCGCAGCTTCGGTTCGAAGAACGCACCGATACCGGTTTCGAACAACACGCGTTTGCCGTTGACGCCTTCGGCATACAGGGCGCGGCAGGCGAGCGGGATGCGATTCTGTTCATCGGGTGCGATCCACTTCGCCCAAACCGCCTTCGGTGCATTGCCGAACATGGCACCGCCATCGAGTTTCTGGCTGTTGCCGAGCACGGACCAGAGCTTGATCGTCATCGTGTCGTCCTCAACGCACGTCGGCCTTGCCGACTGCGCCGCGCAGGTCGCTGCCGCCGCTGAGCGCATTCGTCTTCAGGTCCCAGATCACCAGGTTCATGTTGCCCCACGGGCGTTCGCCGTCGCTCAGCGTGTGCCCGCGTTCGCGCAGGGCCGCAGCATCGTTCTTCGCAATGGCACCGGCTTCGGCCGAGATCGCGTCCGGCAGGTACTGGTGGTGGAAGCGCGGCGTCGCGACGATCTCGGTCGCGGACTTGCCTTCGACGAATTCGAGCAGTCCGATCAGGACCATGGTGGCGATGCGCGACCCGCCCGGGGTGCCGATCACGGCGACGCGGTCCGGCGCGAACGCGAACGTCGGCGACATCGTCGACAACATGCGCTTGCCCGGCTTCGGCGCGTTCGCATCGGTGCCGATCAGGCCATAGGCATTGGCCTGGTTCGCTGCCAGCGCGAAGTCGTCCATCTCGTTGTTCAACAACACACCGGTGCCGGGCACGATGAAGCCCGAACCCATCGGCAGGTTCACGCTCGCGGTCACCGCAGCGATGTTGCCGTCGGCATCGATGATCGAGAAATGCGTCGTGTCGGTACCACCGTCGATGACACGACCTTCCGGCAGCGACGACGAGGGCGTGGCCTTGTCCATGCGGATCGAGCCACGCAGGCCGGCGGCGTAGTCCTTGCTGGTGAGCAGACGGATCGGCATCTGCACGAAATCGGGGTCGCCGAGGATGAAGCTTCGGTCGCGATAGGCGCGGCGCATCGCCTCGGTCAGCACATGGATGCGATCGACGCGGCCGAGCTTGGCGTAGTCGTAGCCTTCGACGATGTTCAGGATGGTCGCGAGCAGCACGCCACCAGACGAGGGCGGCGCCGCGGTGACGATGCGCACGCCGCGATAGTCGAAGCGCAGCGGTTCGCGTTCGACGACCTTGTAGTTCGCGAGGTCGTCCAGCGTCCAGTTGCCGCCTTGAGCACGCACGCCGTCGACCAGCCGCTTCGCCAGCTTGCCCTTGTAGAACCCGTCAAACCCGTCGTCCGCGATCGCTTCCAGCGTCTTCGCCAGATCCGGTTGCTTGATGATGCTTCCGATCGGCAGCAATTCGCCTTTCGGAAAAAACACGGCGCGCGATGCGGGATACCGCAGCATCACCTCCTGACGCATCGCCAGCATGCCGCGCAGTCGCTCTTCCAGCGGGAAACCGTCTCGCGCCAGGCGGATGGCCGGTGCCAGCGACTGTTTCAGTGGCAGCCGACCGTAGTGCTTGGCCAGATGCACGAGCGCGGCCGGTTCGCCGGGAATGCCACCGGCGAGCGCGCCATTCACGCTCTTGTCGCGATCGAGTTTGCCCTCGGCATCGAGGTAAGCCTTCGCGTCCACGGCCGCGGGTGCGACCTCGCGACCATCGATCATCACCTGCTTGCCGTCGCTGGCACGATGCAGCAGCCAGAAACCGCCGCCGCCAATGCCACTGGATGAAGATTCGACCACGGCCAGGGCCGCCGTCACCGCGATTGCGGCATCGAACGCATTGCCGCCCTTGGCGAGAACTTCGAACCCCGCATCGGTGGCGGAATGATGCGCGCTCGCGATCGCCGCCTTGCCGGGCGCGCGGGGCGCTTCCGCAGCAACCGCGCCAACCGCCGCCAGCAACAACACGGCGCAACGAAGGACTCTCATGCCTTGATCTCCTGCTGGCGCATCAACAGCGCGTACTTGGCGAGCAGTTGCTCGCGCGTTTCCGGAACCTGCGGGTCGGGATTGATGCATTCAACCGGGCAGACGACCACGCATTGCGGTTCGTCATGGTGCCCGACGCATTCGGTGCACAGGGTCGGGTCGATCTCGTAGATGTGCTTGCCGGCGCTGATCGCCTTGTTCGGGCAGACCGGTTCGCAGACATCGCAGTTGACGCAGAGATCGTTGATCAGCAGGGACATCCGCGCATTATCGCCGAAGCGGATGACGATCGCCGCAACGACAACGGCACCGGGGACCCCGGTGCCGTTCTGCGTCCGTGAGTGCAGTGATTACTTCGCCTCGACGAACACGAAATCGGCCGAACTCGGCGCGACCGCTTCGCGCACACGCTGCTCGTCCGCCGCGGCGCCGATAAACAACACGCGCACGTCCTTCAGCGAATTCGGGCGCGCCACCTTGAAGGCCTCGATGATGCCGTCGGCCAAGCGCGTCGAATCCGGCGAACCGAAGGCGATCATGTTGCCGGGCAGGATGCCACGACCAACCACATCGGTCACATCGGAAATCTGGCGATCGACCTGATCCTGGATCTCCGGCGTGTCGCCAGCGGGGATGTAATACATGTACGGACGCTGGCGAATACCTTCCATGTTCTGCTTGGCCACGCTGACCAGATAGTTCTTCCAGGCGGCCGTGTCATTCGGGTCGGTCGGCATCGTGACCGGCGCGGCAGCAACTGCGGCAGGCTTGGCGGCTTCTTCCTTCTTGCAGGCGCTGATCGCGAACAGCGGCAGAGTCAGCAGGACGGCGATACGGAACAGGTTCTTCATGGCATTCCCCGGTAAGACGATAGGACTACGATGCGGTACGCCAGCGCGACTTCAAGGCCTGCTGGACCGCGGGATGGACGAAACCCGAAATATCGCCGCCGAGCCGCGCGATTTCCCGCACCAGCGACGACGAAATGAAGCTGTACTGCTCGGCCGGCGTGAGGAAGAGGGTTTCGACACGCGGGATCAGGTGGCGGTTCATGCTGGCCAGCTGGAACTCGTATTCGAAATCCGACACCGCGCGCAGGCCGCGCAGGATCACTCCGGCACCGATTTCGCCCACGAACTCGGCGAGCAAACAGTCGAATCCGACAATCTTCACGTTTGCGACCGGGCCGATCGCTTCGCGCGCCAAGGCGATGCGTTCGGCCAACGGAAAGGTCGGTCCCTTGCCGGGGCTCTCGGCAATCGCGACGTACAGGGTCTCGAACAGGGGCGCGGCACGATGCACGAGGTCGGTATGACCGTTCGTCATCGGGTCGAAGGTGCCCGGGTAGACCGCGGTGCGGGGCGAATACGTGGACAAGGCAGCGCTCGGCAGTGACAGCGCGCGGAGCTTACCCGACCGGCGCGACGCGCCGATAGAGCGCTGCGCGCACCTCGCCCGCCATCAGTTCGCGATGCAAACGCCAAGCGTCGGGCAGATCCAGCCGGGTGCGCGCGGGCGACTCGACGTAGATCATCGCGCCGTCGACGAGAAAACCGCCCGCCTCAAGCCGCTGCGCCGTGGCGGCCCAGAGATTCTCGGCAAAGGGTGGATCCAGGAACACGATGGCATAGGGCGGACGCGCCTGCGCCAGGAACGTCTCGGCAACCGTCGCATGCACGTGCGAGACATCGGCCACCTTGAGCCGCGCCAAGGTCGTCCGCAGCGCCTCGGCCAAACCGCGATCCCGCTCGACGAAATCGACCGACTCGGCGCCGCGCGACAACGCTTCGATCCCGAGTGCACCGGTGCCAGCAAACAAGTCGAGGACACGCGCGCCGCCAACATAAGGCATCAGCCAGTTGAACAGCGTTTCGCGCACCCGATCCGGGGTCGGCCGCAATCCGGGCCGATCCGGCACGTCGATGCGCGATCCGCGCAGCCGCCCCGCGATGATGCGGACGCGGCCGCTGCCGCCACTCATTCCTCGGTGACGACCTGGCAGGCGAGCAGGTCTTCGTCGGTGATGGTCCAGGCGTCGTTGTCGGCGCAGAGCGTTACACCGCCGACGATGCAGGAGTCGCCATCCTCGTCGACGATCTTGACGTCGTAGTCGTCACAGGGAATGCCGTGCAGCTGGAAACTGTCGCCGCTCGAGATCACCTCGTCTCCCAGCTGATCCGGTCCCCACTCGTTATCGGAGGTGGACGACAGGTAAAGGTGGTGGATGTCCCACAGGGACTGGTTCACGATCTTGACGACCGAATCGTAGGCCCCGGCACGAACCACGACCGGACCGATGGCCATCGCAATGGCAGCTCCAAACAACAGCAATGACTTGCGCATGTCGACCTCCCCTGGGTGAGGCTCGATTGGACCCGGTCGACGTGCCCGAATCAAGCCGTCCGACTCCCTGCTAGCATTTTTGTCATTCAAGGAGTCACGATGTTCCGATTCTTCAAGCGCAAGCCGGAGAACCTGCCGGCCGCCATCAACCCGTCCGAACCCGCAACACCCGATGCCGACCCCAGCCCGGCCGCGGCGACCCCGACGTGGCGCGACCGCCTGCGCGGCAGCCTGCTCGGGCGCCAGGTCAGCGCGCTGTTCTCGTCCAATCCGCGGCTCGACGACGATCTGCTCGACCAGCTCGAAACGACGCTGCTCACCGCCGATGTCGGCGTCAAGGCCACCACCGACGTGATCGACGACCTGCGCAAACGCATGCAGGCGCGCGAGTTCGCCGACGTGCCGGCGCTGTTCGCGCACCTGCGCGGGCAGCTGGTGGCGATGCTGAGGCCCATCGAGAAGCCGCTGGAATTGCCCGACACGCCGCGCCCGTTCGTCGTGCTGGTCGTCGGCGTGAACGGCGCCGGCAAGACCACCACCATCGGCAAACTCGCGAAATGGATGAAACGCGAAGGCCTCGACGTGATGCTTGCGGCCGGCGATACCTTTCGCGCCGCCGCGGTCGAACAGCTCAAGACCTGGGGCGAACGCAACCATGTGCCGGTGATCGCCCAGGGCGGCGGTGCGGATTCCGCATCGGTGATCTTCGATGCACTGGCCGCAGCGAAGTCGCGTGGCGCGGATGTGTTGATCGCCGACACGGCCGGTCGATTGCATACCCAGGCCGGACTGATGGACGAGCTCGCCAAGGTGAAACGCGTGATGGGCAAGCTCGACACCACCGCGCCGCACGAAACTCTGCTCGTCATCGACGGCAATACCGGTCAGAACGCTTTGAACCAGGCGAAACAGTTCCACCAGGCCGTGGGTCTGAGCGGGCTCGTCGTGACCAAACTCGACGGCACTGCCAAGGGCGGCGTGGTGTTCGCGCTGGCACGCGAAATCGGTGTGCCGATCCGCTTCATCGGCGTGGGCGAAGGTTTGCTCGACCTGCGCGTGTTCGATGCCGAGGAATTCGTCGACGGCCTGTTGCCCGCAACGAACGGATGAGCGCAACGGATTTCGCGTCGCGACTGCTGCGCTGGTTCGATGTGCACGGTCGTCACGACCTGCCCTGGCAGCAACCGCGCACGGCCTATCGCGTATGGCTCAGCGAAGTCATGTTGCAGCAGACGCAGGTCGCGACCGTCATCCCCTACTTCGAACGATTTGTCGCCCGTTTTCCCGATGTTGCGACGCTCGCAACCGCCAGCGTCGACGACGTGCTCGCGCTGTGGTCGGGACTTGGCTACTACAGCCGCGGTCGCAACCTGCATCGCGCGGCACAGCATTGCGTCGAACACTTCGGCGGTGAACTGCCGGAGACGCTGGATGCACTGATCGCCCTGCCCGGCATCGGCCGCAGCACCGCCGCGGCCATCCTCGCACTAGCCTTCGGGCAACGCGCCGCCATCCTCGACGGCAATGTCAAACGCGTGTTTGCACGCCATGCGGGGATCGACGGGCACCCCGGCCAACCCGCGGTCGAACGACAGCTGTGGGCGATTGCCGAAGACCGTCTGCCGACGGATCGTCTGGCCGATTACACGCAGGCGATGATGGATCTCGGCGCCACCCGCTGCACACCGAAACGCCCGCGCTGCAATGACTGCCCGGTGCACTCCGATTGCGTCGCGCTGGCTCAGGATCGTGTCGCGCAACTGCCGACGCCGAAGCCACGCAAGACCACGCCGGAACGATCGACCGTGATGCTGGTGCTGATCGACCGGGACGATCGCGTGTTGTTCGAACGGCGACCACCAGCCGGCATCTGGGGCGGGTTGCTCGGACTGCCCGAATACGAAAACGCCGAAGCCGCACTTGCGGACCTGGCGCGGCGTGGCATCGCCGTTGTCGCATCACGTAGCGGCTCGACCTACCGGCACGTGTTCACGCATTTCAAGCTCGACATCGTGCCGTTGATGGTCGAAGTCGACAGCGCCGACGCCATCGGCGAAGAAGAGCACGAATGGCATGCGCGATCCGCATTCGTCGGTCTGGCCTTGCCGACGGCCGTTCGGCGCGTGCTCGATCTCGCGCTGCGTCTGCTCGACACTTGACTCGCGTAAGCTTGCCGGATGACCGCCGTTTCCCTGATCGCCGCCCTCGACCGCCATCGTGCCATCGGCTGGCAGAACCAGCTGCCATGGTCACTGCCGGATGATCTGAAGCGCTTCAAGGCGTTGACGCTCGGCCACGCCATCCTGATGGGCCGCAAGACTGCGGAATCGATCGGACGTGCACTGCCCGGTCGCAAGAACCTGGTGTTGACGCGAAGTGGCAAAGCGCCGTTTGTCGACATGATCCCGGTTGCTTCACTCGATGAAGCCATGGCGCTGGCTGGCGACCGTCTGTTCGTGATCGGTGGCGGCGAGGTGTACGCACTGGCGTTGCCGTGTGCGGACATGCTGCACCTGACGCACGTCGAGATCGACCTGCCGCAGGCCGACGCCTGGTTCCCGAACTTCGACGATGGGCAATGGGACGCACGACCCGATCGCGATCACCCCGCCGACGCGCGCCATGCTCATGCATTCCGCTTCGTCGACTATCAACGGAAGCCCGCGGCATGAGCGGCTTGCGCGCCCGCATCGACCATGGCTTGACCGGCACGATGCCGGTCTGCGAGCTGTCAGGCTTCGATGCGTCGCTCATTGGCCACGAGGCCAATCTGTCGCTGCGATTGAAGGTCGACGTGAAACGCAGCAGCGGCGTCGACCAGACCAAGCCATTGTTCGAAGTGCCGCTCAGGATCACGGGGCCCTTGGTCCGTGTGCCTGTGTCGGAACTACCGGACACCTTGTACGCCTATCGCGGCAAGGACGTCGACATGGCGATCGTTGCGCGCTTGCGTGTCGACGACGGCGTGATCTTCGACACCACGCTGGAAACACCACTCGACGTGCCGATGCGAACACTCTCCAGCGATGCCGCGAAGACGGCGACATGGATCGAGCCGCCGGATCAGTATTCGCTCACCGCCAATCTGCGTGCGTTGTCGCCGTCAGACCGGCTGATCGTGAAGCTGCTGCTCGCGGTCGCGGGCGTGATTGGTGGCGGCAATGCCGTTGTCGGTCTGCACGACGAATTCGTGCCCGAATCGCAGATCCTCTGGTACGACCATCAGGGCAGCGACGGCAGCGAATCGCCTGCGATGAAATCGTTGACCGGCAGCGGCGTCCTCGGTGTCGGCCTGTGGATTGCGATCCGCGCGCGCTTGCGCCGTTACATGCGCATCGCGCTCGCACCAGACGCGGCGACGCCACGTCGAGGCGAACGCAGGGCAGCACGCGACCTGGTCAGGGGTGAATCACGCGTGCCGCTGGAACGCAGCACGCTGCGGGTCGTCGCTGCGAACCGCGAGAACGGCCAATACACCGAGAAGTCGGGCAAGGAGACCAAGACCCGAAGTTTCCAGACGCCGGTGCAATCCGTGATCCTGTTCGAGCAATTCCTGCCGCATGTTCCGGCAGGTAGCGCCTTATCGGATCATCTCGATGGCGACGTCGACTTCGAATCGATCTTCACCGAACTGCTGCCGCCGCTGATGGCCGACAACACGCATGGCATCGACGTGGTCTGGGAGGTGCAACTGCTGCATCCGGAGTTCGTCGATCAGGAAGTCATCGGCCCGGCCGAATGGACACATGGTGATTGGCTCGCCGCTGCCGGCACAAAACAGCGACCGCCCCGAGCTTGACATCGCCCCCCGAACTCACGATCATGCGCGCCCTCCCAATTCCCCGATAGCTCAGTCGGTAGAGCAACGGACTGTTAATCCGTGTGTCGCTGGTTCGAATCCAGCTCGGGGAGCCAGACAAATCAAAGCCCTGCGAGAAATCGCGGGGCTTTTTGTTTCCGGGTATTGGGCTCAGGTCCCTACACGGTCCCTACTCGACGCAAATTTCCCATCGCGTCGCGCGAGCGACGGTCCTTACCGTTCGAATCCAGCTCGGAGAGCCGGTTATGAAAAACCCGCGTCAGAGGACGCGGGTTTTTGTTTGAGCGGAGCTGGATTCGCTTTTCAGAAGCCCGCGTCGAGACGCGGGCTTCCATCGCCGCGAGCAGTCCGAATCAGTTCGGACACGGGGTCACCACCAGCTTGTTACCGTTGCAGGTGTAGCCCATTGCGATCGGACTATTGCTGTCGGCTCCAAGCGTCACAGTGACCATCGTCGAAGGCTGCAACAGGGAAATATCAATGTTTGTCAGCTCACCGAGCCGGCCGTCGTTGGTGGGCGATGAAACGGTCACCCCGGTGTAAGGACTGGTGCCCAGCAGTCCCGCCGTGACGCTGGTGACACGCAAGTTGGTGCACATGTTTTGCTGGAACGTTCCCGACTTGTTTCCGCACGACCAATTCGTGGACGTCGATGACACAAAACTACGATTGTAGTTGCTGATGGCCAACAGACTTTGTTGCGGCAGGGTATAGCGAATCGGGCAGTCCGCAGAATAGGTTCCGCCGCTCAGCACTGGTGCCGAGCAAGTGCCGCCAGCCTCAGCCGAAGTACAACCATTCGGCAACGCCAATGGGTTACCCCAGGAAAGACCGAAATTTCCAAGGGCGATATTCGCCGGGGGCACGACATTGACCGAGTAGGTGCCATTCGGACAGCTTGCACCACCACCACTCGAATTGCCCACGCGGAAGGACTGCCGGTCTGTCGACACCTCGCCCGTGACCGTCGCGTGCGGGTCGGCGATTGCGACGCCGGCATCAAGCCAATCGATCGGCTTCGAATCGCTGAGCCCGGTGTTCGAACGCTGCATGAACACGTTCGCATTCTCGGTTCCGTTTGCCAAGCCGGTCGTGATACCGCGGGCGAACGTCGGCAGTTCCGCCTGGTTCCCGTTCGGCGTGGGATGCGGCGTGTTCGTGCCCAGATTCGTCACCGAGATGTTGCTCACCAAAGGGTCCGAGTCCCATTGGGCGATGTCGGTGGTGTTGATCGACACGAAAGGCAGGTAGGGCAACACACAATCGACCGTCGAACTGGCGGCCGGACAGTCGGTGATGGCCTTCGCGATGGCTTCGCGCGCGTCGGCCTCGAGATAGTCGATGTACAACCCGCGGTTGTGCAGGAATCGACGGCTGCCGGTGTTCTGCAGCGACATCTGCGTGGGGTCGACCAGGATATCGGAGAACGAAGACAAGTCCGGATTCTGGACACTCGAAACAACCCGCTGGTTCACGAAGCTCTTCACTGCCTCTTGATACCGCGGCACTTTGCTGGCCAGCGGGACCGACGCATTGGTCACTGTAGCGTCCGTTTCCAGCATGTTCATGAGTTCAAGGCGCGCGTCGGTAGCCACCCGGAACACGCCATTCACGCGAATGAATCGGCATGCCTCAAGGTAACGATCGCCTGCGGTGTTTGACTCGACGAACTCCGGAAGGAAGTTGGCTTCGTTCGTGTCACGATAGTGCTTGTGCAGGGTCTCTGCGCGGAACGGATCGAACTTCGTCGCTTGACCTGCGAAATCATGATGGTCCAGGCAGCAGGTGACGCACAGATCCTGGTTCTGGACCGCATTCGCGACCGTCCTTCCGCGCAGCCCCGAAACGCCATCTGCAGGCTCGACGTAATCTTTGCCGTTCCAATAGGTCGGCTGCTTGGGCAACGCAAAATACGCATTCCCGCCTGTGGGCTGCGCACCCAGTTCGCAACGACAACCCAGCACGCGCGTGTCGATCACGCGGGTGAGACGTGCAACGTTATTGGCCTCGTTGGCATAGGTGAAGACTTGGAACGATGTCTCGTCGGTGCGACCACGCTCGCGCCCGGTGATTGGCTTCGGGTTGGAAGCAGCGGTCTCTCGACCGTCTCCGACTGCAATCGGGATGATGCCGGCTTCGCTGGGTCGTGGGATGCGCGCAACAGGTTCTCCCCCTCCCGATGGCGGAGTCGGCGTCTGATTCATCACCGAAGCGGTCTTGTCGCGAGTCACTGAGGTCACGACATCGCTCACGGAAGCTTGACGCACATTTCCGGAACCGTCCGTCCATCGGACATCAACCGTGACGCGCTTGAACTCGGCAGTGTCGTTCAATCGATATGAGTCACCGGCACCGGCGACTCGGAAGCATGGAACATTCGACGCACTGCCGCAGCCCGCAGCGGTGCTATCGCGCACGAACCGAGTGACAGCAGTTCTGGACTCGAACGAAGCAGCTGCCGTCAAGGTCGTTCCGAACGCAGGGGGAGACCAGGCGCTCCAGCTACTGGTTCCCGTGCCAAGCGATTCGTAATTGTCATTGGAGGCAGATGCCCTGGCTCGCACCGAATCCAAGACCGCAACCGCCGCAGCAAGTCCCTGGGAGCGAACCTTGGCGTCCACGGAGTTGCGGGGCACGCTCGCCTGCAATGCCGCCAGAGCCAGCATTCCGGTAGCCAGCACAAGAACAGCAATCAGCACTTCAATCAGAGAGAAACCGCGCACTGACCGACTGGAAAAACGAATTGAGAGATTCATGATGCTCTCCCTCCTCAATATGAGTAACGATCAGTCCAAGAACCAGGTACTTCGCCGACCACAGGATTGCCTGGAGCGACGCCACCACCGAGCGATCGACGGTTGTAGATGACATCGACATTGCCGTTGATCCGACCGCCGCCCTCCAGGACGACTGCGCCGTATATCTCCGCCTGACCGCCACCCGCAGACCAGTTCCCGCTCTGCGAATCGTTCGAATCAGGGACCAATGGCAGGTCCAGCGTCTTGTCGTAGGTGCCGAACACGAGGCCGAATATCTGCATTCCATTGGATGAATTCACGCCTCCATCCACGATCAGCACCACGGGGTTGGCAGGCCTGCCAATTCGCCTGGCGGGCAGTGCACATGCCGAGTCCCGGGCCCCCACCGCGGAGCGAATCCAAAAGGCACCGGTCGAACTTTCATTCAATTGCGCGCTGGCCTCGGCACAGGTCAGCTCGGTCGCCTGCAACTCGCCCCGAATGAAATCGAGAACACTGTCGATTTCTCCGTCGCCATTTGCATCGACGGCATCCTCGCAATAGCCGTCACCGTTCGTGTCCTCGCGGGCCTTGACCTCGCCGAACACAAACTCCCACATATCGCAGGGGAAGGATTGGCTGTCCATCAGCGTGCCCTTGGTCGTTGCGTCATACGTTCCAGCAACATTGTTATCGACATCCAGCACATCAATGCCTTCGCCGACCCCTGGCATGCCACCACCGGAAAGCTGCTTACCCGATTCACACAAGCACGAATTGCCTGTGCCGCCGCACACAGGTTCGCCATCGACAAGTTCAATCTCGGAGTCTCGAATCCAGTCATCCAGATGGCATGTCTGCCAGCTGCCATTTCCGCCCGAGAAATTGTTCCTCGCCCAGATCGCGATGGCCACACCAGACCCACCTGCATTTGGATTTCCAACGATCGTCGAACTTCCGACACCTGTCAGAAGCCCACCGGCAGTGATGGCAGGAACCTTGGGATTAATGCCGACGCGTTCCAAGGGCACAATCGTGCGGCTCACGGTAGCGGTAGCCTGCTCTCCCACCATTTCGGCCCGTGATACCAAGGTAATTGCATTGAGTCGACCTGCGTTTGCAGTTGCGGCCGTACACGGATTGTTGTTGGTCGCAGATCCCGGATTGGCGGTAACGTCGATCCTGCATAACAATGCGCCGACAGCATATTGAACCGTGAAGGGATTTGCCGGGTCGGCCGATGGAACCGTTGTCTGCAGCAATCGACGCGCCGAGCCAGATTCAACGGTCAAAGGAAAGTTGATGGATCGCCGCTCAAACGTCGTGATGGTTCCATCATTGTCGAGATCGACTCCGCCGACGTATCGATACATGTTTCCCCGTCTGGCCTGGTCTGTTTCAGCACCACACGGGAACGATTGATCATTCGCGGCGCAACGCTGCCAAAGTGCAGCATTGACTGCGTCACCCATTTGCGGAGTGATCGAATCTTCCAGAATACGGATAGCCTCTGCGGCGTGATTCAGGCCAACCTCGGCAACCTGATGGACGACCTTGGAGCGGTAGTCGTTGGCGGAGGTCCGCTGCTCAAACACGCCGACATTCAGCGCACTCAGCGAAAATATCGTCAGCACGAGCAGAAGCAAGATAGCTACGATCAGCGTAAATCCACGCTGCGTTGCATGTGAATACCCAGCCCAACGAATATTCATAAATACTCCAACATTCAATCAGGGTGTTGCGGGAGGGAGAGGAGCGAGCGTGGGAAAAAGTGCAGAACGAATGCGGACGGTCTCGGTAATACGCCGAGTGATGTCCGGCGCATTCGTCAATCGTCCCTCGACAGTAATCCGTGCCCAGTCCGTGTCCGTCCGCCCCGCAACAACGTTGCTGCCGCGATAGTTAATCGAGAAGCGCGTTACATTGAGCTCCGGCGAAGAAAGCTGAACATCGACATTCGCACACGCGGGAGAAGCCGCAGCGGCCCGCCCGAGCGCAATCGCGCCTACGCCGTTGTTGAGCGTGCGTGCAATCGTCCGGAAAGCACCGTTCTCGGCGCCGTCGTAGGAAAACTGGACGCAAGAACCGTCGACAGTTGCAGCGTCTGCATCATCGTTTCCCGAAGCAGCAACAACCGTAAATGCGTCAAATGGATTCGTCGGTTGCCAGTCATCGGAGTCGACCACGCCGTCACCGTTATCGTCGTCACGTGCCTCGCCGACAAAAGTGAGGGTGTCTTCGTTGTACCGCGCGCGCCGTAGCTCGCGCGCCACGATATCCGTCAGGGCTCGCAACTCCTGGGTGAGTCGGGTCGACTGCATATTCTCGGAATTCGCTCGCATTACACTGACCATCAAAGCAATCGCCGACCCGATCACGATGAGACCGATCGCCATCGCGATCATCAATTCGATCAGCGTGAACCCAGAGATTCTCAGTCTTAGCTTCATGGACAAACCTCAAATCCAGAGATAAGACCAGCGGTCGACGGTCGGCAACTCCTGACGTGACCGAGCGGCGTGATGCGCGTATTCAACTGGAACCGATCACCTGGCGACCGAAATCCAAAATCCTGATTCGTCAGCCCTATCGTCGTGCCGAGCTTGGGGCTGATCACCGCAGCCGCGGAGACCGAAGTGACCGTGACCCCGGAAAAACTGGTCGAAGACACGGCACCAACCGAGCAGGTGGCTGGCGCGCTGCAATCGCAGGCCACGGCATCCGGCACTCGATCGCCGACCGCAGCAGGCGCCGCCGCGACGTTTGCGCCGAAGCACCATGCCGTCGTGGTTCCTCCAAACGCAACCGCAACTTGCCTATCCTGCCGAACCGCCTCGGCGCGAGCCATTGCCATCAGGCCGGCGACAGAGTCGACAGCACCTCGCAACCTCGATTTCTCGATGTAGTCGCGAAAGCTCGGCAATGCGAGGGATGCGAGGATCGCGACGATGGCGATCACGACCATCAGCTCAATCACCGTCATTCCTCGATACAGGCTTTTGGACATGTGAAGCTCCTCATCCATGTTGGAACGGTATCGGGAGGTTTCGAGGCCTTCAATCGCATTGCGACAGGCGGTTTTGCCAAAAGGATGGATGGCGCGCACCGCGGTGACCGACGACCGATGACACTGCTAGGATTTGGCCATCGTCGTCGGGAGCCTGTCATGGCACGCAAACGTGGATTCACCCTGATAGAGCTAATGATCGCTGTTGCAATCGTTGCAATTCTCGTGGCGATCGCGCTCCCCAGCTACCAACGCGAGGTCCGGAAGTCGCGTCGCGCGGATGCGCAACGCGTTCTCGGTGAAATCCGTATGGCTCAGGAGCGCTGGCGTGCAGACAGGCCGACTTATGGAACTCTGGCCGAGGTTGGCAACACTGGCGCTACCAACTCCTACTACACGTTTACCGTGACCAATAACACGGCAACAACTTACACGATTACCGCTACCGCCAGTTCAGGCGGTCCGCAAGCAAGCGATAAGGAAGGCAGTACTTCGTGCACACCGATGTCGATTGATCAGGCTGGCGCAAAGCTGCCAGCGGCTTGTTGGAGCCAGTGACCAGTCACTACGCCACTACCCGATAACAAGGCTGATAGGCCGCACCACCGGGCAATTTCATGCGGTGTTGAGTCACGAAAGCGGCAAGCAGGTGATCGAGTGCCGACATGATCTCGGGCTCGCCGTGGATCTCGAACGGCCCATGCTGTTCGATCGCCTGGATGCCCTCTTCCTTGACGTTGCCGGCGACGATGCCCGAGAACGCGCGGCGGAGTTCGGCGGCGAGCACATGGGTTTCCTGGCCGCGATGGAGCTTCAGGCTGGCCATGTTCTCGTGGGTCGGCTTGAACGGCTGCTGGAGTGCATCGTCGATTTTGAGCGACCAGTTGAAGAAGAACGCATCCTTCTCGGCAATGCGGTTTCGGCGCACCTGCTCGACACCGGCATTGACGACGGCCGCGACTTCACTCGGGTCATCGACGATGATGCGGTACTTGTCCGCGATCTGCGGCCCAAGCGCGAGTTTCAGGAAGGCGTCGATCTGCTCGAAATAGGCGGCCGACTGCTTCGGCCCGGTCAGGATCATCGGCAGCGGAATGCTGGCGTTCTCCGGGTGCGCGAGGATGCCGAGTAGGTACAGGATCTCCTCAGCCGTACCGACACCACCCGGAAAGATGACGATGGCATGGGCGATGCGCACGAAGGCTTCGAGACGCTTCTCGATGTCCGGCATGATCACCAGGTGATTCACGATCGGATTCGGCGACTCGGCCGCGATGATGCCCGGTTCGGTGATGCCGATGTAGCGGTTGGTACGACGGCGCTGCTTGGCGTGACCGATGGTGGCGCCCTTCATCGGGCCTTTCATCGCACCCGGACCGCAGCCTGTGCAGATGTCGAGCCCGCGCAGACCCAGCTGATACCCGACCTTCTTGGTGTATTCGTATTCGTCACGCTTGATCGAATGGCCGCCCCAGCAGACCACCAGATTCGGATCTAGGTGCGGACGCAGGATGCGCGCATTGCGCAGGATCTCGAACACGGCATTGGTGATGCCGTTCGATTCTTCCAGATTGAATCGACCGGACTGGATGTCGCTGGCGACATAGGCGATGTCGCGCACGACCGCGAACAACAGTTCGCTGATGCCGCGGATGATCTCGCCCTCGACGAAGGCCTCGCCCGGCGCGTTGATCAGTTCCAGCTTGATGCCGCGATCCTGCTGGTGCACCTGGATGTCGAAATCCGGGTAACGATCCAGCAGGGCGCGTGGATCGTCGGACGTCGAGCCACTGGACAGCACGGCCAGCGCACAGCGGCGCATCAACTGGTGCAGGCCGCCATGGCTGGCGTCGCGCAGACGCCCCACTTCCTGGCGGGACAACATATCCATTCCGCCCATCGGCGAAATGCGGGCATTCAAGGTCACGGGAGACATCGTTCGGAATTCCTCTGATCAGGGCGCATTCGGCGCCGGACGACCGTTCAAGTCGATTCGGTCATCAATTCGGCAGGCACGCCGCCTGCCACCAGCCGTGCGTCGAAACCTCGTTCGCACAGCAGATATGTGGCCGAAGCGCTACGCCGGCCGGAGTCGCAATACACCGCACAAGGGCGACGCGGGTCCAGTTGTACCGCCAGTTCGCGCAACTGCGCGAGCGGCAGGCCGATCGCGCCCGGCACGTGGCCGCGGGCGAATTCGCCAGGCAAGCGCACATCGATCAACTGATGTTCCGCCGTCACTTCTTCAATGGCGATCTGTGACAACACCGGCGCCTTCAACAGGCGTTCGAAGTCGTGCGCATCGATCTTCATCACCGACACATCGGTCAGCGCACGCACCGTCGCGTTGCGCGGATTGCCAGACAACAATGCCTCTTCGCCGAAACCGCGACCGACACCCAGCACCGACACTTCGGTCTCATTGAGACCGTCGGCGTCCTGCTGCACGACCTGCACACGTCCCTCGGTCAGGATGAAATAACAATCGCCGCGATCACCCTGCTGAATGATGGTCTCCGCAGCATTGAACCTGGCCGACTGCATGCACGCGAACAATTGCGCGATGTTGCCTGGCGGAATGCGGTGGAAGGCCTGATTC
The DNA here is from genome assembly GCA_022705045.1 of Pseudomonadota bacterium. Lineage (GTDB taxonomy): Bacteria > Pseudomonadota > Gammaproteobacteria > Xanthomonadales > Ahniellaceae > JADKHK01. Next base: position 16,824 of record JAKJFE010000056.1, read on the forward strand.
TGCAGCAATGCCGTCATCCAGTCTTGCGAATCGTCCTCGCTCGCCGAGTGTTTCGCGCCGTGTTCGGTGACCTGCAGACCACCGGTCTGCGACCAGGTGAGAATCAGATCCAGATGCTCGCGATCGACCAGAAGCACCTGGGCCGTCTTCAGGCAGGTCGCGGTCGCGGCACGCCGCAACCCTGAAGCGAGCGCACTGCGCGCGTCAGGCGTGTCGCCGCGAATGATGCGCGCATGCCCCCCATCGAACACCTCGACTTCGCCCGTGACGAGGAACGGCACGGTCTGGGCCGTCTCGCCACGCGAGAAAATGATCTGCCCGGGTTGATACACGCCGACACGCGCGTACTTGGCCAACTCGGCACGATCGGTCGGCAGCAGCGAACCGAGTGGGACGAAATTCTTGAAGAGGCTGATGTTGACCATTCCGATGGTCAGTTCGTGGGCGCATGCCGTTCAGGCGGGTAGGCAGAATTCCGCAGAACCACCGCCCGGTCAAGGCTTGCCAAAGAAAACGGCCCGCCGAAGCGGGCCGTTTTCGGATTGCTGCAACGCGGTCCGCTTAGAACTCGTAACGGAAACCGACCTGCACCGACCAACGCGAGATGCCGCGGTCGTCGTAGATGCGGCTGGTGTCCGGCGTGTTGAAGCGATAGACGTAGCGACCCGTTGCCGAATCGACGCCGCCGTACTCGACCACGCCGTAGCTGCCCGGGAAGGCGACTTCGTCGATCTTGCCCCAATCCTTGTTCAGCAGATTGCCGACATTGAGGACATCCATCCAGACTTCGGCCTTGTTGTCGCCGAAGAAGCCCGGAAGCTCCTGCGAGACACGCACGTCGAACTGGTTCACGTCCTTGCCGCGGGCGCCATTGCGCTCGGCCACCTGACCGCGGTGCGAGTTCAGATAGTCGTTCGATTCGACGAAGGCCCAGAAACCCGCCTCTTCAGCCGCGGAGCCGAACACCACGTCGCCCGGACCGGTCGGGATGTACAGCAGGTCGTTGCTCGAGCGGTTGTCGCCGTTGGCGTCGTTGTCGAAGACGTAGCTGAACGGACGGCCCGAACGGCTTTCACCGAACAGCGAGAACGTGGTGTCGAGGTCTTCGAAGAACGCGTGCTTCCAGCTGACCGCAGCGCTGAAGCGGTTGCGGATCTCGTACGACGAGGTCGCATTCACTTCTTCGTTCGGATTGAAGGTATTGATGTTGCCCCACTGGGAGCCCGAGGTGGAACTGGTCAGCGGGCTGACCTCATCCGCATTCGTGTACGTGTAGGACGCCATCCAGAACCAGTCGTTGTCGGCAGCGAACGGCTTGGTGAACGACAGCGAGGCCTGCTGCGAACCGCCCTTGTTCGTCGGACGCGCGATGATGGCATCGTTGAACGAACGGTTGCGGTTCTGGCGGCCTGAGACGTTTGAGGTCCTCTCACTATTGTTGTTCACGCAAGTGGCCGGCGCAGACGTACCCGAAACCGAGCTGCCGTCGACACCCCAACACAGCGGATTGTAGCCCGTCGTGTTCCAGTACATCGCACGACCGTCCTGACCGTAACGGGTCGGCGCACCCAGATTCAGGTGCTGGTAGTAGATACCTTCCTCGACCTGCAGCAGCACGACTTCTGCCGCAGCCACGATACCCCACCACGGCAATTCGTGGTCGAGCGCGAGGTTGCCCTTCCAGGCTGACGGCTGACCGAGGTCCGGATCAACAAAGTCGATGGACTGCGTGGCACCAGCTCCCGGGGTGAACAAGCCGAGCTGGTCAGCGCGATCAGGGTCGAAGCTGGTGATGCCACGCGAGAAGAAGTAGTCCGTGTAGGTGAGGCCATTGTTCGAGAACGGGTTCGACAGCCACACGCTGGCTGCAGCGCCTTGGAACAGACCCAGACCGCCGCGCAGCTGGGTCGAACGCTCGCTGTCGAACGTGTAGTTGAAGCCCACACGCGGCGCAACGGTCTTGTTGCCGTCGATCGTGCTGCTGTTGTCATAACCGAAGGCCGTCGAAGCCGCCGCGTTGTAAGTCGGCGCCTCCGGCACGTCCGGCGTGTCGACACGGAAACCGTAGTTGACTGTCAGGTTGTTGTTGACGATCCACGAATCCTGCACGAACAAGCCAAGATTGCGAATTGACCAGTTGGCAGCCATGTTGTCGAGACTGCCGCCCACCGGGACGAACAGCTGGTAACGGCTGGAAATGCCGGCCGCAAAGTTGTCAATGCTGCTAAACGAATAAGAACCGTTGATACGACGACCGAACAGGTTGTAGATGTCGTTATCTTCGTAGTCGGCGCCGAACTTGACGGTGTGGTCGCCGAGGAACCAGTTGCCCGCGACGTAACCGTTCCAGGTCTGGGTTTCGAGAATGTTCGCGTGGGTGTTCTCTTCCGTGCCGAGGTTCAAGATGCCCGTGGAAGTACCATTGCGAATCGTGATCGCGATCGACGGCAGATCATCTACTGGCGTACGCACAGCGGAATAGTCGCGGAACGACACCTTGGCTTCGGTCGAGAAGCTGTCGGTCCAGTCGCTGAACAGCTGGGCAGTGTAGGTGTCGAGCTGGAAGTCGCGCTGATAGACGAAAGAGCCGAGCGCGATCTCATTGCCGTTCCGACCACCGAAACCCGGGAGCACCGCGACGCTCTGATCCGAAATGCCGTAGCGGAAGTTGAAGCGATGGGCGTCGTTGATGTTCCAGTCGATCTTCAGACCATATTCTTCGCCCGTGGTGTCGGCTCCACCGACATCCGAATCACCGGCGTCGAAGCCATAACCTTGGGCGATGGTACGAACGCGATCGATGTCGGCCTGGGTGATGTTGACGATGTTCGAGGCCGAGGAACCGACCGGACCGAACGTCGGGCCGGGCGCACCCTGGTTGTAGTCTTCGTAGTTGAAGAAGAAGAACAGCTTGTCCTTCACGATCGGGCCGCCGACGGTCAAGCCGTAAGTCGTCTCGTCGGTGAAGCCCGAGAAGTCGGAGCCGTTGTCGTTCTCGCGCACCCAGCTGTTGTCACGGTAAAGACCGTAGACCGAGCCGTGGAACTCGTTGGTACCGGACTTGGTGACCGCGTTGATCACGCCGCCGACGCCACCCGAGATGGTCACGTCGTAGTTGGCCACGTCGACCGAGATTTCCTCGATGGTATCCATCGAGAACGGCTGACGCGGAGTCGGCATGTTGTTGCTTTCCAGACCGAACGAGTCGTTCGTGCTGATGCCGTCGACCTTGATCGCGTTGTAGCGCGGATTCTGGCCGCCGACGGAGATTTCGTTGCGCGACTTGTCGGTCTGCACGACGCGCGGATCGAGACGCGCATAGTCCTGCAGA
>JAKJFE010000057.1 GCA_022705045.1 Pseudomonadota bacterium
GCGACGCAGGTCGTCACCGATGAAGTAGTGATTGCGGCCGAGCTGGCTCAGATCGCATTGCACGCCGTCGCGAAATTGCTTCACGACGACCGGCAGTCCGCGGTTCTCGATGCGGACCGGAACGATATCGGCCGCCGTTGCATCGACCGAGATCAAGGCCAGCAGGAACGTTGCGCCCAAGTTGCGGAAGCTCATGTCAGGTTCTCCGGTGCACCGCCGATTGCGGTCACCCGAAGGTAGCGTCGTGAACAGGCGGCTGGCCCATGCTTTTCGGGAGGAAGATGCCAGCAGTTCAGCGCGCGATCAGCTCGATGAACGCGGAACGATCGCGATGATCAATGCGGTCCCGCCGCCGTCGACGCGCGCCGCGATGCGATCGGCCTCGACCGGGTCGATCCACAAGGTGTCACCCGCGCCCAGGGCCTGGGTCGTGCCTTGCAGGTGCGCGTGTCCGTCGAGCAAGTGGAACAGCAGCCATGCCTGGGCCGGCTGGTGCAGGATCATCGAACCGACCAGCGGCCGGACGATCACCTCGGCATCGAGCATCGGATCGGCCAGCATCAGGTTGAAGTCTTCGCTCGGACCGTCGAGCGGCACACCTTCGACCACGTCCTCGCCGTGGAATGCGCAGAGGTCGCCGACGCGTTCCAGTTGCCGGGTCGGTTCGCCGTCGAAACGCAGTTCCAGCGCGCCACCGCGGCCCAGCACCAGCCAGCGGCGCACGCCCGGAAAACTCGAGAACGGCGCCTGCGCATCGATGAGCGCACGCGACACGCGGAAGCGGAAACCGGCATCGAGCGTGTTCGATGGCGCCAGACCGATTTCGCGCGTCACGCCGAGCCCGTTCTTCCAGCGGCTCGGCACCAGATCACGATAGGCGATGAGCCGCGGTGTACTCACAGCAGCAACCACGAGGCCAGACCGAGGAACACGCCCATGCTGACGATGTCGGTCGCCGTCGTCAGGAAGATGCCGGACGCCGTCGCAGGATCGGCGCCTGCGCGCTTCAGTCCAAGCGGAATCGCGGCCCCGGCGATGCCCGACATCACGCAGGACACCGCCATCGCGAACACGCAGATGCCGGCCAGCGTCAACGCGTCCGGATTCTTCTGCAGCATCGCCATCACATACAGCGCGGCACCGGCGACGATGCCGACGATCAAGCCGTTCCACCAGCCGAGCAACGCTTCCTTGCCGATCAGCTCCCAGCCCTGGCCAGGTTTCAACTCGCCTAGCGTCATGCCGCGCAAGGTGACGGCGAGCGCCTGGCAGCCGCTGTTGCTGCACTGTCCCGACAACACCGGCAGGAACACCGCGAGCAACACGATCTTGTCGATGGCGTCCTGGTAATAACCGACCACAGCCGCGGCGAGGAACGCGGTCAGCAGATTCAGTTGCAGCCATGGATGCCGGAACTTGAAGCTGCGCGTCCACGGCGTCGACAACCGTTCCTCTTTCTCGACACCGACCATCGAACCCGCCTGCGCCGAGATCTCGAAGGCCTGCTGTTCGAACAGCACCTGGCCGCGCACCGAGCCGACCAGTCGCTGCTCCGCATCGCAGACCGGATAGGCCGGATAGTGGCGGGTGACGACTTCGCGCATCGCGTCGACCAGGGCCATGTCCGGGCGCAGCGCGAATGGCTGCTTCACCATCACCGCGCTCAGCGGCTGCTCCTTCCCTGCGAACAGCAGTTCACGGAAAGCGACGACCCCGACCATCCGGCCATCGCCTTCAGTGACGAAGACATAGGTCACGAAGGCCTTCTTGACCACGTCGCGCAGGGCTTCGACCACCTGACCCACCGTGGTGTCGGGACGGAATACCGCCAGTGGTCGTTCCATCAGGCGTCCGACCGTGCCTTCGGCATGATGATGGTCGAGCAGCCATTGCTGCCCGGCACCAAACGGCGTGGCGGCCGCGATGCGTTCGCGTCGGTCCGGCGGAAACTGGCTGAGGATCTCGACCGCGAACCCGGGGTTGATGGCAGTCAGCAGGTCGGCGATGGCCTGGTCGGACTCGCCTTCCAGTTGGCGCGCGGCGCTGCGGGTATCGGTGGTCAGTACGGCGTCGAGCAGGCTGCGATCCATGCCGGGCTCCACAATCTGGGCATCAGTCTTCGGGCAATGTAGCGAGAGCCGCGCACGCCCGCCAAGGCCGCGCCGCTTGAGCCGCCGCGGCAGGCCTGCTACAAGCCCCGGCTGATTTTTCATTTTGTTGCCGGATCCGACCCGCCATGCGCCTTGTCTCGTCCCCATCGCCCAGACCGACGCCGCCGCGTCGCGGAGGCTGCGCGTGAGGGGCCCGCTGTCCGGCATGCGTGTGCTCGACCTGTCGCGCGTGCTCGCCGGCCCGTTCGCGACCCAGGTCCTGGCTGATCTCGGCGCCGACGTGATCAAGATCGAACGCAGCGGCGCCGGCGACGACACCCGCGAATGGGGTCCGCCCTGGCTGGTCAACGACGAGGGCGCGACCACCGAGGAATCGGCCTACTTCCTGTCCTGCAACCGCGGCAAACGCTCGGTGGCGCTGGAATTGACCGACCCGCGCGCGCAGTCGATCGTGCGGGCGCTGGCGCGCACCTCGGACGTGCTGATCGAAAACTTCAAGCCGGGCACGCTCGGGCGCATGGGCCTCGATTACGAAAGCCTGTCCGCCACCACGCCCGGCCTCGTCTACTGCTCGATCAGCGGCTTCGGCCAGGACGGCCCGAATGCGGCCAAGGCCGGTTACGACGCGATGATCCAGGCCCAGGCCGGGCTGATGAGCATCACCGGCGAACATGGGCGCGGCCCGGTCAAGGTCGGCGTCGCGGTCATCGACATGATCACCGGCCTGTATGCCGCGAACGCCATCCAGGCGGCGCTGATCCAGCGCCAGTCCAGCGGTCGCGGCGCATGGATCGACACCGCCCTCTTCGATTCGGCGGTCGCCATCCTCGCCAACCAAGGCATGAACCACCTGATCGCCGGCGAAATCCCGGAGCGGCTGGGCAGCGCGCACCCGAACATCGTGCCCTACCAGAGCTTCCCGACCTTGAACGGCGACCTGTTCCTCGCGGTCGGCAACGACATGCAGTTCCGCCGCTTCTGCGAGATCGCCTCGGCGCAATGGGCGGACGATCCGCGCTTCGCGTCGAACAGCCAGCGCGTCGCCCATCGGCACCTGCTGGCGCCGCTGATCAACGAACGCATGCGCACGCGTTCGAAGGAAGAATGGCGGCGCGCACTCGACGACGCCGGCATTCCCTGCAGTCCGGTGCAGGACATGGAAGAAGTCTTCGCCGATCCGCAGGTGGAAGCCCGCGGGCTGCGTTTCGACCTGCCGCACACCCTGCACACGCATCTGCCGCAGATCGCCAATCCGCTGCGCTTCGACGGTCGCCTGCACCATTCCGACCGCGCCCCGCCCTTGCGCGGCGAACACACCCACGAGGTGTTGCTGGAACTCGGCTACAGCGAAGCGCTGATCGACGAACTCGCAGCCACCGGCGCCGTCGAACTCGCGATGTAAGCCCGGGCGATGTGAACTAGAATCGGCGCAACGCAGGAAGCGCCCATGGCCACCGCCCTACTCGCCGTACTTGTCTCGATCATCCTCAGCCACAGCCTGCCGGAGCTCGGCCGCCTGCGGCATTACGGCTGGTTCGAAGGCTGGTTGCGCGGCGACTTCAATCCCTTGGCCGGCAGCAGCCTGTGGCGCGGTCGCTTCGGCGGCCTCTGGTCGATCGGACTCCTGGTGCTGCTGGTCGGCGTGCTGCAGTTCCTGCTGCATGGCGTCGCCTACGGTTTCCCGTCCTTTCTGCTCGCGACCGCGGTGCTGTTCTATTGCTGGGGCCCGCGCGATCTGGACGCCGACATCGGCGCGGTGACACACGCGACCGACCGCGATGCGCGGCTCGCCGCGTTGCAGGACATTCCCACCGATCCGCCCACGCCAGCGGTCGGCCTTGATGGCCGCAGCCTGGTCGACACCGTGTTCCGCGCCGCACTCACGCGCTGGTTCGGCGTGCTGTTCTGGTTCCTGCTGCTCGGCGCCGCAGGTGCGCTGCTGTACCGCCTGGTGCAACTGGTCGCGCAGTCCGACACGTTCCGCAGCGCCCTGCCGCGCGAACACGCCGACGCATTGCGCGAGTTCCACGTGCTGCTCGACTGGCCCGCGGCGCAACTGATGACGCTGGCGATGGCACTGGCCGCCGATTTCGATGCGGTCGCGCAAAGCTGGCGCGATTTCCACCACGGCATCGGCCAGGGCTATCTGGTGCGCGACATCGGCTTCCTGTTCGCTGCCGCCCGCGCCAGCGTCGACGCCGAAGACGAAGACTTCGAAGACGAAGCCGCCAACACCACCCTGCTGCCGCTGCACCAGTCGCAGTCCCTGGTCTGGCGCATCCTCGTCGTCTGGATGGCCACGCTCGCGTTGTTCGTGCTCGCCGGCTGGATCGGCTGATCAGTCGAGCGGCAGGCGCATGATGCGCGGCGCTTCCAGTTGATCGGCGGCGGGCAGGTTGCCATCCGCGTCGAAGCGGTCCCACTGGCTGTTGGCGATGTAGTACAGGGCGCCGTCGTGGATCGTCGCGAGTGCGGGTTCGCCCCAGCCGAGCAGGTTTTGCGCCAGCACATCGACGCGCTCGATGGCATCGCCCGCTTCCGACAGCGCGATGCGCAGGATGCGTTTCGGCGTGGTGCCGTTCTGGATCGCGATCAGGTCGCCGTCGTGTGAATACAGGCCGTCGATGCCGGTGAGCGCGACGGGCACGGTCGCGCGCAACTTGCGCATCGCAGCCGTCGCGACGTCGACGCGCCACAGGCCGCTCGGATAGTCCGCGACGATCAGGTCACCCGTGTGTTCGGCCATGCCCTGCGGCGACAGCAGCACGCCGGGCGCGACGACCGGATGCAACGATTCACGCTGCGCGTCGAGTCGATACACGCCACCACCGATGCTGTCGCTGGCGTAGACATCGCTGCCGACCAGCAACACGTCGCCGAGCGCGTGCGGTTGGGAATCGGTCGGCAAGAACCAGGAACGCCGAACCGCGCCGCTGCGCGCGTCGATCTCGAACAGACCACTGCGTCCGAGGTCGGCCTTCGCGATGCCAGCGGTTTCCGCGAACCCCGCGGAGGCGACCCACAGGGTGTCGCCGATCAGGCGCATGCCGAGCGCGCTGAGCAGACCCCCACTGCGTTCGGCGACCAGGTCGTAAGCGCCGCCGCGATCGTCGACGGCATCGACGCGCGCATGGCGCACGCTGCCGAGCAGCCAGCGATCGTTGGCGGCGTCGCGCACGATCGACTCGGGGATGAAATCGGTCGGCAGGCCGGAAGCCGTGAACGCGAGATTGACCACACCACGCGCGGCGGCGTTCTCGGCAAATCGTTGCACCAGCGGCTCGAAACGCGGGTCGGACTTGAGCGCCGCGAACGCCGGCGACGCGGCGATGTTGAATGCCAGGCCGGTATCCGCGAGTTGCGAGAGGCTGTCGAAGGCCGCGTCATGCTGCGCATTCACGGCCTGCGCCAACGCGCGCAGCCAGATCACCATCGGCACGTCGGGCGCCAATGCGTAGGTCGCATCGGCTTCGCGTAGCAGCAGCGCAACATCCTCGCCGCGCGCCGCCACCTTCAAGGCCACGTAGTGCTCGCGAAACGATTGCAGTTGTGCGCGTTCGTCGACGACCGGCGCCACAGGTGCCGAGGTCGGTGCCTGCGCGCACGCGGCGAGCAGGACGGCGAGCACAACGGACAGGTGACGCGTCATGGCGTGGACTCCGGCAAAGGCCGCAGTGCATCGCAATGCGGCCATCGCGTCATCGGCCGGATGTCATGCCGGAGTTCCGGCCGGCGCCGACTTCAGCCAAGCGCCTGTTCCAGATCCGCACGCAGGTCGGCGACATCTTCGACGCCAACCGACAGGCGCACCAGTGCGTCGCTGATGCCGAGCGCCTTGCGTTTCTCCGGCGGCACCGAGGCATGGGTCATGATCGCCGGATGATTGACGAGACTTTCGACGCCACCGAGCGATTCGGCGAGACCGAAGATCTGGCAGCGCTCCATCATCCGGCGCGCCGACTTCAGTCCACCCTTCACGACGATCGAGATCATGCCGCCGAAGCCGTCCATCTGTTTCTTCGCGAGCGCGTACTGGGCATGCGACTTCAGGCCGGGATAGATCACGCGCTCGACCTTGGGGTGCGTCTCCAGCCACTTCGCCAGCTCGCCGGCGTTCGCGCAATGCGCCTGCATGCGCAGGTGCAGCGTCTTCAGGCCACGCAGCGCGAGGAAGGAATCGAACGGTCCCTGCACGCCGCCGACCGCGTTCTGCAAGAAGGTGATGCGCTCTTCGAGGTCCTTGTTGTCGCCGACCACGAGCATGCCGCCGACGATGTCGGAGTGACCATTGAGGTACTTGGTCGCCGAATGCATGACGAGGTCGGCGCCGAATTCGATCGGACGCTGCAGAATCGGCGAACTGAAGGTGTTGTCGACCGCGAAGATCAGGCCATGCTTCTTCGCGAACGCGGCGACCTTCGCGAGATCGACCAGCTTCAGCAGCGGATTGGTCGGCGTTTCAGCCCAGATCATGCGCGTGTTCGGACGCAAGGCGGCCTTCACTGCCGCGAGATCGTTCAGATCGACGTAGCTGAAGTCGAGCCCGGCGGAACGGCGCCGCACTCGCTCGAACAGGCGGTAGGTGCCGCCGTACATGTCGTCCATCGCGATGACGTGACTGCCGGAATCGAGCGCGTCGAGCACGGTCGCGGTCGCGGCCAGGCCGGACGCGAAGGCGTAACCCTTGCGGCCGCCTTCGAGCGCGGCGACGCAGTCCTCGTAGGCGAAACGGGTCGGGTTGTGCGAGCGCGAGTATTCGAAGCCCTGATGGTCGCCCGGGCTGCGCTGCACATACGTGCTGGTCGCGTAGATCGGCGTCATCACCGCGCCGGTGCTCGGGTCGGGTTTCTGTCCGGCGTGGATGGCGCGCGTGCCGAGGCCGCGCACGAGTTTCGATTGGGCCATGATTCACCTCGAAATGGGCGCGTAGCGTAGCGCGGCGGCTAACATGGCCGCATCCACCCGCGAAGGTCCGTCATGCGTCGTCTCGCCCTGTTGTTTCTCCTGACTTGCGGTTGTGCCGCGGCCGCGACCACCGCACAGACCGGCGTGCCCGACGTGACGCCCGAGGACTACGCCCGCGCGCTTCCGAGCGCACCGAAGATTGGCCTCGTGCTGGGCGGCGGCGGCGCCCGCGGCGCGGCCCACATCGGCGTGCTCAAGGTACTGGAACGCGAACACATTCCGGTGCACGCCATCGCCGGCACCTCGATGGGATCGATCGTCGGCGGGCTGTACGCGGCCGGTTACACGCCGGACGAGATCGAGGCGCTGATCGCGTCGATCGACTGGAAGGATTTCTTCAGCGACGACCCGGCGCGTGCCGATCTGCCGATGCGGCGCAAGGACGAGGACTACCGCGACCTGCTGGAATTCAAGCTCGGCCTGCGCGACGGCAAGTTGATCGCGCCGCGTGGCGTGCTCCAGGGGCAGAAATTCCTGAACCTGCTGCGGCGCATGCTGATGCCGTACTGGCAACTGAAGAGTTTCGACGACTTGCCGATCCCGTTCCGCGCCATCGGCACCGACATCGGCCACGGCGAGCAGGTGGTGTTCAAGGACGGCGACCTGTCGCTGGCCATCCGCGCCAGCATGTCGGTGCCGGGCGCGTTCGCACCGATCCGCGTCGACGGCCGATTGATGGTCGACGGCGGCATCGTCAACAACGTGCCGGTCGACATCGTCAAGGCGATGGGCGTGGACCGCGTCATCGTCGTCGATGTCGGCGAGCCGCTGGCCGAGGAAGACACGCTCGGTTCGCCGCTGTCGATCACGATGCAGATGATCACGTTGCTGATGAAGCAGCGGACCGACCAGGCATTGGCCAGCATGAGTCCCGAGGACGTGCTGATCCGTCCCGATCTCGGCGCGATGAGCAGCGCCGCGTTCGACCGCGCGATCTCGACCGTCGCGCTGGGCGAGCAGGCGGCCGAGGCCGTGGTCGCCGAGTTGCGTCCGCTGGCGCTGCCGGCCGATGCCTACGCCGCGGTGCGCTCGACGCAACGGCGCGCCGAGTTCGAGGTGCCGCCGATCGATTTCGTCGAAGTCAGCGCCAAACGTACGCGCGCGCCGCTGTTCGTGCACACGGCGATGCGCGGCCTGGTCGGCAAGCCGCTGGACGACGCCGATGTCGAGCGACGCGTCGCTGACGCGTACGGCACCGGTCATTACGAGCGCATCCTGTACAAGCTGGCGCGACGCGGCGAAAGCACAGGCCTGCTGATCACGCCGGTCGACAAGGGCTGGGGCCCGAACTTCGTCGGCTTCGGCCTGCAGCTGTCGGACGACTTCAATGGTCGCAGCGACTACCAACTGGCAGCCGAGGCGACGTTCACCGGGCTGTCCGAACATGGCGCCGAAGCGCGGGTGCGCGCCGATCTCGGCCGCGTCGCCGCACTCAGCGGCGAGTGGTACCAGCCCTGGGGCGATCGCGGCCAGTACTACTGGAACCCCGAGATCCGTTTCGATGCCCGCAACCAGACCTTCGGCGGCGACACCGGACAACTGGACGCGCGTCTGCGTCGGGCATTGGTCGGCGCACGCATCGGCGCCAACATCGGTCGCAGCTGGCGCATCGAAGGCGGATACGAATACAGCCACAACCGTGCCCAGATCCAGACCGGCCAACTGCCGGTGCCGGGGGTAACCGGCATCACCTCGGACGCCAGCAGCTTCGTGCTCGCGCTCGACCATGACAGCCTCGACGACCTCGGTTTCCCGACGCGCGGACGCCGCGGCGCCGCGGAGCTGACGATCACGCGTCCCGGCCTCGGTTCGGATGCCAATGGCGAAGTGTTGCGCGCCGACTGGTACCGCGCCTTCTCGTTCGATCGCCACCGCCTGCTCGTCGGCGCCGAAGCACAAACCGCCTGGGGCAATCCGGAAGCCTTCAGCGCCCTCGCCACGCTCGGCGGCTTCACGCGTCTCTCGGGTTTCGGCGAACGCGACCTGAGCGGCGAACACAGCGCGCTCGCCCGCGCCATCTATTACCGCCGCTTCGGCGACATGTCGCGCCTGTTCGCCCTGCCCGCCTACATCGGCGCCAGCGTCGAAGCCGGCAACGTCTGGGACAGCCGCGACGCCGTCAGCGTCGACTCGCTGATCTACGCCGGCTCCGCCTTCGTCGGCATCGACTCCCCGCTCGGCCCGATCTTCCTCGGCTACGGCCAGGCCGAAGGCGGCGAAGACTCCGTCTACCTCAGCTTCGGGTCGTTGTTCGGAGAAAGGCGGTGAGGCTAGTGATCGGAGAGATCAGGACCTGACTTCAACCTCGGCCTTGTGGCGTGATGCCATAAACCCGACGATCGCACGAATCACGCCCTGTCTTTCATCCACAGTCACGGGCGCAATGCCAATTGATTGCCCCTGCAGCCAGATCTCAGGCGTCCAACGCTCATATTTTCCAACCTGCCAGAACAGTGCGCCGTTGACGTCAAGAAAGTAGCTGCGACCCCCACCTTCCATGTAGACATCCACGAAGCGTTCACCTTCGATGAATCTCCAAATCTCACGTGACACCCGGAAGAATGCGCGATTGCCATCGATCCGATTCCGCCGCTCGAGATTGCCGTAGTCCGAACCGGGAAAGAGAAGCCTCGCTAGTCGCCCGAACATCATCGTCACCTTCTCTGATCACTGCACCCGTCGCCGCAGATAGTTCAGCAGGTCGATGCGGGTGATGAGGCCGAGGAATCTGTCGGCTTCGGTGACGATGGCGACGTGGCCCTTGTCGAACACGGGCAGCAGGGCTTCGATCGGCGATTTGACGTCGAGCTTGTCGAGCTTGGTGACCATCGCGGTGGACACCTTGTCGCGGAACTTCGACTCGTCGCCGTAGACGTGCATCAGCACGTCGCTTTCGTCGACGATGCCGACGAGCTGGTCGCCGTCCATCACCGGCAGCTGCGACACGTCGTACAGCTTCATGCGCTGGTAGGCGATGGTGAGCAGGTCGTTGGGGCCGATGACAACGGTGTCGCGCTGCGAATACGGACGATTGATCAGGTCGCGCAGATCATTGTGGACCGTGCGCTCGAGGAAGCCGTTGTCGAGCATCCAGTAGTCGTTGTACATCTTCGACAGGTACTTGTTGCCGGTGTCGCAGACGAAGGCGACGACGCGTTTCTTCGTGGTCTGCTCGCGACAGAACTTCAGCGCCGCGGCGAGGATGGTGCCGCTCGACGAGCCGCCGAGAATGCCCTCCTTCGACAGCAGTTCGCGCCCGGCCAGGAAACTTTCCTTGTCGCTGATCGCGTAGGCCTTCTTGACGCGGGTGAAGTCGCTGATCGGCGGCAGGAAGTCTTCACCGATGCCTTCGACCATCCAGCTCGCCGACTTCTCGCTGAGCGTGCCGCGGTTGATGTATTCCTCGAGGATCGAGCCGACCGGATCGGCGATCACCAGTTCGACGTGCGGCGCCTCGCGTGCGAAGAAGCGCGACAGGCCGGTCATCGTGCCGGACGAGCCGACGCCGAAGACGATGGCGTCCATGTTCCGGTCCATGTCAGCGTAGATCTCCGGGCCGGTGACTTCCTCGTGCGCCTTCGGGTTGTTCGGATTGCCGAACTGGTTGATGAAGTAGGCGCCGGGCGTGTCCTTCGCGATCTGCGCTGCGAGGTCTTGGTAGTAGGCGGGATGGCCCTTGGCAACGTCGGAACGCGTCAACACCACTTCCGCGCCCATCGCCTTGAGGTTGAAGATCTTCTCGCGGCTCATCTTGTCCGGCACCACGAGGATGAGCTTGTAGCCCTTCTGCTGCGCAACGAGTGCCAGTCCGATGCCGGTATTGCCGGCGGTGCCTTCGACGAGCGTCGCGCCCGGCTGGATCTTCCCCTCACGCTCGGCCGCTTCGATCATCGACAGGCCGATGCGGTCCTTGATCGAGCCGCCCGGATTGGCGCTTTCGAGCTTGAGGTACAACTCGCACAGTCCGGTGTCGAGATTCTGCACCTTGACCATCGGCGTCTTGCCGATCAGTTCGAGCACGCTGTTGAAGTGGGGCATGGCCGGCATCCGCGGTGATTGAGCGCGCGATGATAGCCGCCGCGCCACACCAGCGACGACCCCGAAAAAAACGACGGCCGGGGCATACGCCACCGGCCGTCGCCGAGGAGCACCGTCTGCTTGCGCAATCCGTTACGGGTGCTCCCAGCGCAGGGTCCTGCCCTGCATGATTCCTGCCGCACTTCGTGTGCGGCGACGCGTCACGCCCTGTGCTCCCAGATGTGGGTGAGCTTGTCCTTGGCCCACAACTTCTCTTTCTTCAACCGACCCAGCGTGACATCGTCGATGGGCAACACGCCCAGCTCGGCGTCACGGACCTGCTTGTCGAGTTCGCGGTGCTTGAGAAAGAGACTCCGGAATTCCGGGCTCTGGCTCATCATCGCCTCGACCTCACGCTGTTGTGCTTCGAACATCAGCTGACCTCCTCTGCATGCAAAGGCGCCACGGCGCGCCGCGCGACCGGAACGTCGACGGCGTGGGGGTGCGCGTGGTTGGGACTAAGGCCCGGATGGCGGAAGTTCGCGTGCATTCGCGCGCGGGCCACACGGTGGTGGTCGGCGGCGGATTCCTCGAGACAGCAGCACGCTTGCATCGTCGGACCTTCCTGCCATGCCGCGATCGGAACGGAGCGGCATGTGGCCTGAACCTACTCCGTTCCCGGAAGCCCGGCAAGCCGAAAATTTCGGCCTGAAGATTCAATCGATTGCGCGTTAAATCCGCGTTATTTCCCGACCAGAATGATCTCGACGCGGCGGTTGCGGGCCTTGCCTTCGGCGCTGTCGTTCGGGGCCACCGGCACATCCTCGCCGCGGCCGATCGCGGTCATGCGCGCGGCGTCGACGCCACGCGCCGCGAGCGCCGCCATCACCGCCTCGGCACGCTGCTGCGACAGCACCTGGTTGGCATTGTTGCTGCCGCTGGCATCGGTATGGCCCTCGATGCGGACCTTGCGCGTGGTGTCGCGGTTGACGAATTCGATGACGCTGTCGAGGTTCGCGATCGCGTCCGGCTGCAGCTGCGAACGACCCGGCGAAAACACCGCCTCGCCAAGCGTCATCACGCTGCCGCGGGCTTCTTCGCGCGCGGTCAGTGACTGCATCTGCAAGCGCAGGCTGTCGGCGGCGGCAACCGCGAGTTCAGCCTCGCGCTTGGCCAGCTCGGCTTCCGCCGATTGGGCTTCGGCGACACGTCGGGCCTGGTCGGCCTCGGCCCGCGCAGCCTCCGCCTGGGCGGCGTTTTCGGCCGATTCGGCGCGCGCGGCTTCGGCATCGCTGCGTGCACGTTCGACTTCCTCGGCGCGCGCCAGCGATTGCAGACGCAGCTTCTCGGCTTCAAGCCGCGACATCTCGGCGTCGCGACGGCTGGCTTCGAGCAGGATCTGGTCGCGCTCGCGCTGCAATTGCGTCAGGCGACGTTCTTCGCGCACTGCATTGGCCGTGGCGATGGCTCCGTCGAGACGACGCTCGGCCAGATAGACGAGATGCGCACGCTCGTCGCCGCGCGCACCCGCCTTCATCAAGGCCAGCGTTTCACGCACGCGCGCAGTTTCGGCCGGCGCCAGACCGCCGATATCGGGATCATTCTCGAACGCATGCAACTGCTGCTCGATGCGTTCGTATTCGAGGTCACGCTTGGCCGCGAGCAAGGGCGTCGCACAGACCAGCAACGCCAGCGGAAACAGACGCAGCGCAGACTTCATGGCGTCTCTCCCAGCAGTTCGGCACGCAATTTTGCATTCTCGGCCGCCTGCGCATCCGCTGCAGCCCGAAGCCGCGCCACACGTGCACGCGCCATCGCCAGTTCCGCGTCGGCCTCGGCCTGGGCCGCAAGGCGCGCTGCCAGCTTGTTGTTGCCCGCAGCCAGTGCCTCGCGCGCCTGCGCCACGCGATCCTGCGCGAACTGGAGTTCGACCGGCGCGTAGATTTCGGCCTCGGCGGCCAACGCGCCTTGGACCAGCATCGACGAACGATCGACGTCCCCGGTGGGCACCGGCGTGGACGCACAGGCAACCAGCCACAAGGTCAAAATCGGACCGGCAAGATGGATTTTCAATCGCGAAAATGTCATAAGTCGCACGCACTCTGGTCGTTGGCTATTGTGGAAAGCCTACGCCGGGTTTGCAACGACGAATCCCAGATCATTCGAGGCGCGCATGGACATCGGCTACTTCCTCAAACTGATGGCGGAAAAGGGTGCGTCGGACATGTTCCTGACCACCGGCGCGCCGGTGAACATCAAGGTCGAGGGCAAGCTCTACCCGCTCGGCAACACCGGCCTGCCCGGCGGCATGGTCAAGAAGATCGCCTATTCGTTGATGGATGAAGGCCAGGTCCCGCAGTTCGAACGCGACCTGGAACTCAACATCGCCATCGCCGTGAAGGAAGCCGGACGCTTCCGCGTCAACGTCTTCAAGCAGCGCGGCGAAGTCGGCATGGTGATCCGCGCCATCAAGAGCGAGATCCCGAATTTCGAGTCGCTGAAACTGCCGAAGGTGCTGTCCGACCTGATCATGGAACCGCGTGGCCTGATCCTCGTGGTCGGTGCGACCGGCTCGGGCAAATCGACGACGCTGGCGGCGATGATCGATCATCGCAACAGCGGCACCAGCGGCCACATCCTGACCATCGAAGACCCGATCGAATTCCTGCACCGCCACAAGAAGTCGATCGTCAACCAGCGCGAAGTCGGACTGGACACGAAGAGCTACCACGAGGCCCTGAAGAACGCGATGCGCGAGGCGCCGGACGTCATCCTGATCGGCGAAATCCGCGATCAGGAAACGATGGAAGCCGCGATCGCGTTCTCGGAAACCGGCCATCTGTGCCTGGCGACGCTGCACTCGAACAATGCCGACCAGACCATCGAGCGCATCCTGAACTTCTTCCCGGAGTCGGCGCACAAGAACATCCTGATGAACCTGTCGCTGAACCTGAAGGCGGTGGTGTCGCAGCGCCTCGTCGTCGGCAAGGACGGCAAGCGCCTGCCCGCAGTCGAAGTGCTGATCAACACGCCGGTGATCCGCGACATGATGCGCCGCCAGCAGGTGCATGAAATCAAGGAAGCGATGGACCGCTCGCTGGAAGACGGCATGCAAACCTTCGACCAGGCCCTGTTCCGCATGTACAAGGAAGGCAAGGTCGAACTGGAAGAAGCGCTCAACAAGGCCGATTCGCGGGATGGCCTGGCGCTCAAGATCCGACTTGCCGAAGGCGGCGGCAGCGCCGAGCACGATCCCTACGATCCGAACGCCTACTGATCAGCTTGCCTGGTCAGCCGGCAGCTGCTGCGGCCGGTGCGCGTCGATGCCTTGGACGCAGCGCGTCAACCGGTGTCGCCGGGTTTCCGCCAGCACCGCGTCATTCGGACTGGCGCCGTTGTGGTGGCGCTCGGGATGATGCAGATGGAAGGCGAGCGCACCGAAACGCAACGAGCGGCGCACGAGTCCGCGATGGAACGCGCGCAATGCCAATTCCTCGTCCTCACGACCCCAGCCCTGCATGCGCTCGTCGAAGCCGTTCAGCGCCAGCAGATCGCGGCGCCACCAGCCCTGGTTGCAGGTCTTGATGCCGGACAGGCGGCTGCGTGATCGCGTCAGCCGCAGCAACAGCCGCGACAACAGCGGAATGCGCAAGGTATGGCGGCGACGGCGCAGCCCGGCATCACCGAAGCGCAAGCGCGTGACGCCTTCGCGCAGCATGCGCTCGCGACCGGCTGGCGTCGTCAGCACGCGCATGCCCTGCACGAAACCGCCCGGGCGCGCCGCGCGTACGTGGTCCTCGACGAAACGCGGATGCAGCACCATGTCGCCGTCGATCAGCAGCACGTAGTCGCAATCGGTCGCGGCAATCGCGAGATTGCGCACGCGCGCGACGCGAAAACCCGCGTCTTCCTGCCAGACATGGCGCAACGGACAAGGAAAGCCGACCTGCTCGCGCGCGATCAGCGCCGCGGTGTCCGGAGCGGAACCGTCATCGGCCACGATCACTTCGTCGGGCAGGCGCGACTGCGCGCGGACGCTGGCCAGAATCAATGCCAAAGCTTCGGGCCAGTTGTAGGTGGTAACGACCAGGGCGACGCGCATGCGGCGATTGTGCGCGCCGCATCTGAAGCCTCGCTGTGCGCGATCAGGTCTTCGGTGCGTCGCCCTGCTTTTCGGGCCTTGCCAAGTCGAAGGCCGGCGCTGTACGGCCAACATGCGATGTCTTCGGCTTACTGCAATTCAGCATCGAGAGCCTCGTTGACGCCCCAAAGCCGCGAGGCTAGGTTTCGCGATGATCGCCTGCTGGTTGACGGGTTCGAGCAATGAATATGCGGATACGGTGGGCAACGCTGCTGCTGTCCGGTCCTCTACTGGCCGGCGTGTCCGACAAGTCTGTCACAGTGACGCCGAATCCCGCGGTGTATCGGCAAGGCGATACGGTGACGTTTCGACTGACGATCACCAATCATGGTCCAGATACAGATCGGTTTCGCCCTACGATTGGTACCTTTCACTACCTCACGTGGCCGGTGTCAGCCACCTGCGGCTATGGCCTCGCGAGTGTCGAACCTGAACCGGGCAGCGGCATCCTGCCTGGGTACTTCATGACGCTACTCTCTATTGAACTCGCAGCGGGTGAGACCCAAGTCTGCGACTTCACCTTGATTGCACGATTCGTCGGTCATGACTCGATCACGATTCTCAGCCAAGGCAGTCTATTGGGCAATGTTGATCCAACCCCCGATAACCCGCCCTTCGAGTATTCGGTTTTCGCGCCCAGCACTCCGGTTCCCAGCGGGTCACAATGGAGCTGGGCACTGATGATTGTTGCAGTTGCCACGGTTGGCTGGGTGACGCTCCGACGAAATGGTCGCTACTTCGCATAGCAGACAAGTCGCGAAGCTTGTTCGCACCGCAGCCCCACACTACTTCGGTGCGTCGCCCTGCTTTTCGGGCCTTGCCAAGTCGAAGGCCGGCAGGCTAAGGCAGTGATCGTTGATGCGGCGGAGGGTCGGGTACGGGGTCAGGTCGACCTCGAAGCGCTTGGCGTTGTAGACCTGCGGCACCAGGCAGCAATCGGCGATCGAGGGCAGGTCGCCTTCGCAGAAATCGCCGGTCGAAGGATTGTCGGCGAGCATTTCCTCGAAAGCCGCGAAACCGCGTTCGATCCACGTGCGCACCCAGCGCTCGCGTTCGATCTGCGGCATGCCGTCCTCGTGTTCGAGGTACTGCAGCACGCTGAGATTGCCGAGCGGCGAAATGTCGGTCGCGATCAGATGTGCAAGCCCGCGCGCACGGGCACGCTCGCGCGCAGTGCCGGGCAACAGGTGATTGCCGTCGTAGACTTCTTCGAGATATTCGATGATGGCGAGCGATTGGCGGATGACGCGGCCGCCGTCGATCAGCACCGGCACACGTTCCTGCGGGTTCAGGTGGTGGAAGTCGGCGAGATGGTGCTCGCCGCCGTCCTTGACCAGATTGACCGGCACGATCTCGTGCTTGAGCTGCTTCAGGTTCAGTGCGATGCGCACCCGGTAGGACGCGCTGGAGCGCCAGTAGCTGTAAAGCCGGATCGTGCTGTCCACGCTGCGTTCCTCCCTCGCCCTGCCGTGAATCTAGCTCAGGGCCGATACCGCAACAACTGACGCCGGATCAACGGACCAGCGGCGCCATGCGCTGTTCGATGGCGCCGAAGATGCTGTGACCCGCCGCATCGAACATCTCGATGCGCACCACGTCGCCGAACTTCATGAACGGCGTGCTCGGTTTGCCGTCGCGCAGCGTCTCGACGGTGCGCTGTTCGGCGAAGCAGGACGCCCCGAGGCTGGTGTCTTCGTTCGCCACCGTGCCGGAACCGACGATCGTGCCCGCCGACAACGGCCGCGTCTTCGCCGCGTGCGCCACCAGCTGCGCGAAGTTGAACTGCATGTCGACGCCGGCTTCCGGCGCGCCGAACCACTGGCCGTTGATGTGGGTCACGAGCGGTCGGTGCAGCTTGCTGTCGACCCAGGCGTCGCCGAGTTCGTCCGGCGTCACGAACACCGGGCTCAGGCCCGAGCGCGGCTTGGACTGCAGGAAACCGAAGCCCTTGGCCAGTTCGTCCGGAATCAGGTGGCGCAGGCTCACGTCATTGATCAGGCCGATCAGCTGGATGTGGCCGGCGGCCTCTTCTGGCGTGACCGCCATCGGCACGTCGTCGGTGACGACGACGACTTCGGCTTCGAGGTCGATGCCATAGGCCTCGCTCGGCACGACGACCGGATCGCGCGGGCCGAGAAAGCCGGCGCTCGTGGCCTGGTACATCAGCGGATCGGTGTAGAAACTCGCCGGCACTTCGGCCCCGCGCGCCTTGCGCACGCGCGCGACGTGGGGCAGATAGGCGCTGCCATCGACGAACTCGAACGCCCGCGGCAGCGGTGCCGCCAACGCATTCATGTCGAGCGCGAAGGCGTTCGCGGCACGACCCGCATTCAGGTCTTCGGACAGCGCGTTCAACCGCGGCGCGGTGTTGTGCCAGTCTTCGAGCGCCTGCTGCAGCGTATGTGCGATGCCTTCGGCGACCACGGCTTTGGTCAGATCGCGGCTGACCACGATCAAGGTGCCGTCACGACCGCCTTGCTTGAGGGATGCGAGTTTCATGCGTGCTCCGGATCAGGCGCGCTCAGACGGGCGCGCTGAAATGCTTCTTCAGGCCCTGCCAGCACTCTGCATAGTTCGTCTGCAGGTTCGCTGCCGACAAGGCCTGGGCGGTGGGTGAAATCACGAGACTGGTCTCGAACATGAAGGCCATGGTGCCATCGATGTAGTCCGGCTTCGACAGGTCGGCATTGCTCGCCTTCTCGAAGGTCGCGGCATCGGGGCCGTGGCCGGTCATGCAGGTGTGCAGAGACGCGCCGCCGGGCGCGAAACCATCGGCCTTGGCGTCGTAGACGCCGTGGATCAGGCCCATGAATTCGCTGGCGATGTTGCGGTGGAACCACGGCGGACGGAAGGTGTCCTGCATCGCCAGGATGCGCGGCGGGAAGATCACGAAGTCCATGTTCGCGGTGCCGGGCACGGCGCTCGGGCTCGTGAGCACGGTGAAGATCGACGGATCCGGATGGTCGAAGCTGATCGAGCCGATGGTGTTGAAATGGCGCAGATCGAACTTGTACGGCGTGTAGTTGCCATGCCAGCCGACGACATCACAGGGCGAATGGCCGATCTTTGCGCGCCACAACCGACCCTGGAACTTGTTGACCAGTTCGAAGTCGCCTTCGCGATCTTCATAGGCCGCGACCGGCGCCAGGAAATCGCGCGGATTCGCCAGCCCGTTCGAACCGATCGGGCCGAGGTCGGGAATCCGGAACGCATGGCCAAAGTTCTCGGCGACATAGCCGCGCGCGTTCTCGTCCAGCAGTTCCACGCGGAAACGGATGCCGCGCGGAATCACGACGATCTCGAGCGGTGCCGCTTCGATCACGCCCATCTCGGTGACGAAGCGCAGGCGTCCCTGCTGCAGCACGATCAGCATCTCGCCGTCGGCGTTGACGAAGAAGCGATCCGTCATCGACGCATTCGCGGCATAGACATGCATGCCGATGCCCGCCATCGCCGCCGGTGACCCATTGCCGGCCACGGTGAACAGACCATCGACGAAATCGGTGCGTGTGGTCGACAGCGGAAACGGCGACCAGCGCAACTGGTTCGGATCGGCCGGGACCTCGTTGAAGCGGTTGTGGAAAGCGCCCTCCGCCATCGGCTCGAAGCGCTGGTGCATCGAACCCGGACGGATGCGGTACATCCAAGAGCGCAGGTTCGCATGGCGCGGCATCGTGAACGCGGTGCCCGAGATCTGCTCGGCATACAGGCCATGCGCGACGCGCTGCGGCGAATTGCGCCCGACCGGGAGCGTGCCCGGGATCGCCTCGGTCGCGAATTCGTTGCCGAAACCGGACTGGTAGCGCAGGCTCATCACAGCACTCCGCGGCGCATCTGGTCGCGTTCGATCGATTCGAACAGGGCCTGGAAGTTGCCCTCGCCGAAGCCTTCGTTGCCCTTGCGCTGGATGATCTCGAAGAAGATCGGACCAATCGCGTTCTGGGTGAAGATCTGCAGCAGCTTGCGCTGCTTGGTCTCCGGATCGGCGTCGATCAGGATCTTGTTCTGACGCAACCGTTCCAGGTCTTCATGGTGGTTCGGCACGCGCAGGTCGACCACGTCGAAATAGGTGTCGGGCGTATCGAGGAAGGCCACGCCCTGGGCCTTCATCGCCTCGACGGTCGCGTAGATGTCGTCGGTGTGGCAGGCGATGTGCTGGATGCCTTCGCCGCCGTACTGGTTCAGGTATTCGTTGATCTGCGACTTCGGGTCGGTCGATTCGTTCAGCGGGATGCGCACCATGCCGTCCGGCGCCGTCATCGCCTTCGACAACAGGCCGGTCTTGGCGCCCTTGATGTCGAAGTAGCGGATCTCGCGGAAGTTGAACAGGCGCTCGTAATACTCGGCCCACTTCTCCATGTTGCCGGCGTAGAGGTTGTGCGTCAGGTGGTCGATGAAGGTCAGACCAAAGCCCTTCGGCATCATGTCGACACCGGGCAGCCAGACCCAATCCGGATCGTGGATCGTGCCTTTCTCGTCATAACGGTCGACGATGTAGAGCATGCAGCCGCCGATGCCCTTGATCACCGGCGCGGCCACGGCCTTGGTGAGTTCGTCGGCGGCATCGAAGGACTCGGCGCCGTTCTTCAATGCCTGCATGCGCGCCCATTCCGCGAGCTTGTTGACGCGGATCGCGAAACCGCAGGCACTCGGGCCGTGCTGGGCCGCGAAGCGTGCCGCGAACGAATCCGGGTCCTCGTTGATCAGGAAGGTGCAGTCGCCCTGGCGGTAATTGGTGATCTTGCGCGTGCGGTGGCGCGCCACCGGCGTGAATCCGAGCATGCGGAAGTAGTCGTGCAGGGCCTGGGCCTGGCCTTCCGGCGCAGCGAACTCGACGAATTGGAATCCGTCGATGCCC
>JAKJFE010000199.1 GCA_022705045.1 Pseudomonadota bacterium
CCGCCGAGACACCCCCTGCGTTCGCCGCCGCGCTGCTCGACTACGGCCGCGACGCGATGCGTTGGCAGCAGGCGCACGACACGCTTCTGGCATGGGCAAGTGATCCCGCTCCGAAACAGCGTCTGCACGAGTGCGTGCGCGACTGGCTTGCCGTAACCCGTTGACGCGCCCGCCGCGAATCCCGATGCTGCCGCGATGTCGAATCCCCCACGCATTGCCGTCACCGGCGTCGTCATCGCACTGAACGAGGCCGATCGCATCGCGCGCTGTGTCGCAGCGCTGAACGCCGTGTGCACACGCGTGGTCGTGCTTGATTCCGGATCGGGCGACGACACCGTGGCGGTCGCGCGCGCGGCCGGCGCGGAAGTGGTGCATCAGGACTGGCTCGGTTTCGCCGGGCAGAAGAACGCGGCGATCGCGCAGGCGCAGACCGATTGGGTGCTGCTGCTCGATGCCGATGAATGGCTCCAGTCCGACGCGATCACGCAGCTTGATGCGTTCCTGCGCAGCGGCCGCATCGACTCCGCGGATGCCTGGGAACTGCCGCGCCGCACGATCTTCCTCGGGCGTCCATTGCAGCATGGCGGCTGGGGTCGCGAATGGTTGCCGCGACTGTTCCGCGCAGGCATCCGCTATCGGCCGGACACTGTACACGAGCGCCTGGACCTCGACGGCAAGCGGGTGTCGCGGCTCGATGCCCGCTTCGAACACACGCCGGTGCGCGATCTCGACGAGCACTACCGCAAGCTCGCGCGTTACGCCGCACTTTGGGCCGAGGGCCGCGCCGCACTCGGCAAGCGCGCCGGTTTCCTCGACCTGTACACGCACCCGGTGTTCTATCTGCTGAAGAACTATCTGCTGCGCGGCGGCTTCCTCGATGGCCGCGAAGGCGCCGTCTTCCATCTCGCCTATGCCGGTTACACGCACTCGAAGTACGCGCGACTGTGGGCGAAGTCGCGATGAGCAATGGGGATGGCGCGAACGCGATCGTGCCGTCCCTTCCCGGGGTGGGCGACATCGTCCAGGCCTATGATCAGACCGTCTGGACACCGATCATCGACCGTCATTACGCATTCGTCGCGCAGGCGCAGGGACTCCGGAATCTGATTCCGAATCTGGTGCAGGCTTACGGCCGGATCCGCTCATTCAAGGGACGCAAGGTCATCCTGCATTTCCTGCTGCCGCATGTGCGTTGTGTCGACGAGGTGTTCGCATTGGGGCTGGTCGCCCTGGGCGATCGTTCGCGCGATGTGCGCGAGGATGCACTCGCGCTGATCGCGTATGCCTTGGACGAACGCGCGCTGCCCGCTCTCGCCGCGCAAGCCCGGCATCGCGACCCCCGCGACCGGGAATCGGCCGAGGCGGCGATGGCGGCCATCCGGGCGAAGAACCACCATCGCTTTCTCGATCGGGACCACTCCGGGAACGCGAATTGGGTGGTGCAGGACGCGTGCGGCGACATCAGGACCCCGGGCCGTTCCGAGTGATGCGCGCCTGCGTCGAATGGTGCAAGGCCAACGGCAACACCTGGGAAGACATTGATCACTACGCCTGTGCGCCCTTCGTCGACGAATTCGCGGCGCTCGGCCAGCGGCTCGACGAGGCCATCCGCGACGGCCACGGCATCCTCTGGTGACGATCCGTCGGACCCCTCCGTCCGCTTCGACCATGGTCGGGCGGACGGGCGTTAGACTCGCCCGACCTGCGCTCACGGAGTCTGCCGATGCCGAGCCCGACCGCGTTCGCCCTGACCGGCTTAATCGCCTGGGCGCTGTTCCTGCTGATCTGGATGGAGGCGCTGCGCTCGTGGCTGGTGTTGCGCAAGCAGGTGCCGGCGAACGGATTCCAGCCCGACAACGGCAACCTGTCGCCATTCATGCAGCGCATCGCGCGGGCGCATGCGAACTGCATCGAAGGCCTGCCCATCTTCGGTGGCCTGATGCTGGTCGCCATCGTCACCGATCGCGTCGCGATCACCGATCCGCTGGCCTACGTGCTGCTGGCGGCGCGCCTCGTGCAGTCGAGCATCCACCTCGCCTCGCTCTCGGAACTCGCGGTCACCTTGCGTTTCGGCGCCTTCGCGGTGCAGATGGGCATCGCCGCGTGGTGGTGCGTGCGCCTGCTGTCCGTCGCATCGTCGTGATGACCTGGAGCCGACACTGATGCTGAAAACCTATCGCGGATGCTGCCACTGCGGCGCCGTCACCTTCGAAGCGGACCTTGATCTGACGCAGCCGAGTTACCGCTGCAACTGCTCGATCTGTCGGCGTACGCGTTTCTGGCCGGCGGTGGCGAGGGACGGCGGCTTCCGCCTGCTGTCCGGCGAATCCGAGCTGACGAAATACCTGTTCAACCGCCGCGTCAACGAGCACTGGTTCTGCCGCCGTTGCGGCGTGCGCGCCTTCGGCATCGGCACCGATACGCCGATCGGACGCATGTATGGCGTCAACCTCGGTTGTCTCGATGACGTGAGTGACGAGGAACTGGCGCGTATCCCGATCACCCATGTCGACGGATTGAACGAGCGCTGGACGCAGGCGCCGGCTTTTTTCGCGCATCTGTAGGCGCGGCGCGGTAAGTTTGAACTGGCGTCGACGTCGACGCACGACGGGAGATCACCATGATTCGGATGCTGGCCGCCATCGGATTCGCAACGGTCTTGTGCGCATGCAGCCAGACGCCGGCCAAGATCGCCGATCTGTCGCCGGAACGCCTCGCCGCGATCGACGACACCGCACTCTGCGATGCCGTCAACAGCAGCACGCGCAGCGCCGAGGTGGTGGCTGAAGTGAAGCGGCGGATGATCCCCTGCGACAGCATCGCCACCTGGTGCCTGCAACAAGGCCATGAAGATGGCAGCGAACCGTTCCGTGGCTGCGTGGCACAGATCGAGCAACGCTGGCGCGATCAGCGCGACGCCGTCGAGAAGCAGCGTATGCATCGCGAGATGATGCGCCAGGGCGACCCGATGCGCAGCATGCGCGACCGCCAGATGCGAACGGTCTGTCGCGTCGAGAACGGCCCGGACGGCTCGCCACGGCAGGTGTGCACCACGCAGTGAGGCCGCCTCGACATCCTGGCGGCCGCCATTCAAGGACGAAGTCGTGACCCGATACCTGAACGCCATGCGCTGCTGTCTCGTGTTGCTGTCCGCCCTCGGTGGCAATCCGGGCCTTGCCGCCGAATCCGTGCCCGCACACGACGCCATCGAGCTGCAGTCGCAGGTGATGGGCGAGACGCGGCGCATCAATGTCTATCTGCCGCCGCAGTATGCCGAGCAGGCCGATGTCCGCTTTCCGGTGCTGTACATGCCGGACGGCGGCCTCGCCGAGGATTTTCCGCACATCGCGACCACGCTGGACGAAGGTATCCGGGCCGGAGAAATCGTGCCGATGCTGCTGGTCGGCATCGAGAACACGCAGCGCCGCCGCGACATGACGCCGCCCACGACGGTCGACGAAGACCGCAAGATCTGGCCCATCGTCGGCGAATCGGCCAGGTTCCGCGCCTTCATCCGCGACGAGTTGATGCCCGAGATCGAGCGTCGTTATCGGACCAATGGCGAGACCGCCGTCATCGGCGAGTCGCTGGCCGGCCTGTTCATCGTCGAGACCTTCTTCGAGGCACCGGGCCTGTTCGATACCTCGATCGCGCTCAGCCCGAGTCTGTGGTGGAACACACACGCGCTGGTCGACGCCGCGCCGGCGCGGCTAAAGGACCGTGCCTCGCAGCCCGAGCTTCTGTATCTCAGCGCTGCCGATGAAACCGACATCGCGCCGCATGTCGCCGCACTCGCCGATGCGTTGAAGGAACACGCGCCGGCCACGCTGCAGTGGATGCACGAACCACGCCCGGATCTGCGCCACGACAATATCTACCGAAGCCTGGCGCCGGGTGTGTTGCGGCGCTTGTTCCCGTTGAAAACCGCAGCACAAGCGCGTTGAATCGCCACACTGTCCACACCGCCCGGGAGCTTGCCGTGAACGCTGCACCGAAATGGTTCTTGCCTGTTGCTGTCATCGCCCTGCTGTGGAACCTGCTGGGCTGCATGGCCTACCTCGCGGATGTGCGCATCACGCCGGAGCAGTTGGCGCAGATGAGCGAGCAACAGCAGGCGTTGTACGCGTCGCGTCCGGCTTGGGCGGTGGCTGCGACGGCGCTCGCGGTCTGGGGCGGTGCTGCAGGCTGTCTCGGCCTGATCCTGCGTCGGCGCTGGGCCATGCCCTTGCTGGTCGTGTCGCTGCTGGGCGTGATCGCCCAGGACATCGGATTGTTCGTCCTGTCCGACGCCGCCGCACTGGCCGGCAACGTCGTCTACGTGCTCCAGGGCCTCGTGCTCGCCATCGCGTTTGCGCTGGTGGGGCTGGCGCGGCGCGCGGGTGGCGCGGGCTGGTTGCGCTGAACCTGCTCGCCGCGCCGACGTCCGCGGTCGCGCTCAGTCGGTCCTGAGCGCGGCGATCGGGTCGAGATCGGCGGCCTGGCGCGCCGGGTAGACGCCGAAGGCGAGTCCGGTGAGGGCGCAGATCAGGGTTGCGGCGAAGACC
>JAKJFE010000058.1 GCA_022705045.1 Pseudomonadota bacterium
GCCGAAGTAGCCGCGTCCCTGCGCGATGGCGCGGACCGCGGTCAGCAACTCGGTGCCGGCGCTGTCCTTCAGCAGATAGCCAGCCGCACCGGCGCGGATCAGATGCAGCACGTATTCCTCTTCGGTGTGCATGGTCAGCACCAGCACCCGCGTGTCCGGCAGTTGCTGACCGAGCCGCCGCACGACCTCGATGCCGTTCAAGCGCGGCATGGCGATGTCGGTCACCACCACCTGGGGACGCAAGCGCACGGCCAGTTCGATGGCTTCGACGCCGTCGCCGGCCTGGCCGACGATCTGCATGTCGGGCGCGGTGGCGAGCAAGGCCGCGATGCCTTCGCGCAGGATGGTGTGGTCGTCGCACAACAGGACGCGGATCGGTGCAGTCATCAGGATTCCCGTGCTGCCGTGCCGTCGAGCGGCACGCGCAGTCGCAATTGGGTGCCCTCGCCCGGGGCCGTGGTCCAACGCAGTTGCGCGCCGAACATTTCGGCACGCTCGCGCATGCCGGCGAGACCGCTGCCGCGGGAAGCGCTGGCAGCGGCCAGCGCGGCTTCGGGTTCGAAGCCGACGCCGTCGTCGACCAGCATCATCTGCAGGGCGGTGTCGGTGCAACGCAGGCGCAACCAGACCTGACCGGCGCGCGCATGCCGGACGATGTTGGCGAAACCTTCCTGGGCGATGCGGAACACGAATGTCGACACGTCGCCATCGACACCGGCCGGCAAGGTGTCGCAATCGCATTCGACCTCGACCTGGAAGCCGCCCGCCTCGCCGCTGCTGCGCGCCAGCCAGCGCAAGGCCGCAACCAAGCCCAGATCGTCGAGGATCTGCGGCCGCAGCAGGCGCGACAGGGAACGCGTGTCTTCCAGCGTGTCGGCGCACAAGGCCAAGGCGTCGGCCAGACGCGCAGCGACATCGCCGTCGCCGACCTGCGCCTGCAAGGCCTGCAGGCGATGCTTGAGAGCCGTCAGGTTCTGGCCGATGCCGTCATGCAGTTCGCGTGCGAAGCGGCGGCGCTCGTCTTCCTGCACCCGCAGCACCGACCGCGCCAAGCCGCGGAAATGACGTTCGTTGGCGCCGATGCGTTCGAACAACCGCTGCTGTTCGGCGCGCAGGGCCGCCAACTCGACCGCCAGTTCATCGCGTGCGTCGCGCCCGCTCATGGCTCCGCTTCCGGTGCTGCAGACGTGGCGCGATCCGCCGCTGCTCGGGCTTCCGCGGCAAGCGCGTCGTCGCGCCCGGTCAGCGCCTGCGCCGCGGCGGCATGCAGGGTTCCGGCGCGTCCATACGCGGGCCAGCGCGCGAGTTCGCTGCGGGCTTCGCGATAACGTGCCGCGGCATGCGCCGGATCGATCTTGAGTTCGGCTTCGAGCAGACGCAGGCGCAAGCCGGCACTGGCATACGCCGCCAGCGCCGCGCGCGCATCGGCCAGTGTGCGCAACGACGACACAGCGGCACCGCGGGCGGACTGCGCTTCGGCCAGCAGGATGCGTGCACCCAGGGCCTGCGCGAGGCTGTGCGCCGCATCGGCGAGTTGCACCGCTTGCGTGGCCGCGGCTTCGGCCGCCGCCGCATCACCGCTGCGCAACTGCAGCTCGGCTTCGCGCTGCGCCCGCATCGCCTGCTGTTCACGACTGCCGATGTCTGCGGCCGGAAGTGCCGCGAGTGCCGCGCGTGCCGTGGCCAGATCGTTCGACTCGATCAGGCTCTGGATGCGCACCAGCGCGGCTTCGACCTGACCACGCTGATCTTCCAGCGCGACGAACAAGCCTCGCGCCTGTTCCGACTGCGCCAGGGACTGCGCGAAACGGCCTTCGATGCGCGCGAGATCGGCAAGCGACACCAGTGCGACCGCGCGCTCCTCGGCCATCTGCAATTCTTCGGCGCGGTGCAGGCTGGACTCCAGCGATTGTCGCGCCGCGACCAGATCGCCGCGCGCGATCTCGGCCAGCGCCAGCCCCTGTTGCGCGCGCACGGCACCGGAGGCGTCGTCGATCGCGGCATAGGTCTGGTTCGCCTGGCGCCAGTAGACCAGGGCGTTGTCGAACTCGCCGACCTGGGCGTAGGCGAATCCGACATTGATCAGGCTTTCGCCGATCATGCGCTGGTCGCCCTGTGTCTGCCGGAAACCCAGCGCCTCGCGATAACGCTCGAGCGCTTCGCGGAAATCGCCGCGTTCTTCGGCAAGCACACCCGCATCGTTGGCGACATCGGCCAAGGCTGCGGCATCACCAAGCGGCTCGAGCAGCGCGCGGGCCTGCACCAGTTCGGCACGGGCCTCGTCATGGCGACCCAGATAAGCCAGCGCCACCGCCAGGTTGCGCCGGCTGACCGCTTCGCCGCGGGCATCCCCAAGCGCATGGCGGGCGCGGATCGCGGTCTCGTACTCTTCCGCCGCTTCGGCCATGCGTCCGAGGTTGCGGTAACCGACACCGAAGGCATTGGCGATTTCCGCGCGCCAGCGCCGATCATCCAGTCGCTTCGCCAGCACCAGCGCACGCACCAGATGATCATCGACCGCCGTCTTCGCATCGCCCTGCATGATCGCGAACTTGCCGCGCAGGAACCACGCCTCGACATTGCGTTCGTCTTCCGTCACCAAGGCCTTGAGGTCAGCCTCGGCCTGTTCGAACTCGCCGAGCTCGGCCCGCGCGCGCGCCAGCACCAGACGCGCGGGATGGTCGCTCGGTCGCGACTGCACCAGCGGCGACAGCAGGGTCACGGCGCGATCGGCGTCGCCGACCAGCAAGGCAGCGTAAGCACTCAGGCGCTGCCAGGCCGGCGTCGTCGCCTGCGCCGGCCCATCGAGCAAGGCCCGCGCCCGGCTGCGTGCGTCGAGCGACCGCGCTTCCGCCTCCAGCGTCGCCAGTTCGCGCCAAGCCGCGGCCGCGGCCGTCACTGCGGGATCGACGACTGCGGTCGCGCCGAGCCGCGCACGGACCTGGGCCAGCAACGGCGCGACCGTCGCGTCCGCAGCTTCCGGCGCGAAGGCGGACGAGGTCAACGTCCATTCCGGTTCCGTGGTGCCGGTCTTCGTGGCCACGACCTGAAGGCGCAGGCCATCGGCGACGCGTTCGAGTCGCCCCTGGATCAAGCGCTCGGCATGCAGTTCGTCGGCGACACGATCGAGATGGTCGCCGACATTGCCGGTGTCGAAACCGAGCACGCGCAAGGCGCGCGCGACGCGCTCGCCGTCGGCCACGCCGGGACGGGACTGCGACTGCAAGCCATCGACCAGCTCGGTACCGATACGTGTCGCCAGCGCCTGCTGCTCGGGCGTGTCGGCGATGAAAGGCAGGACTGCGACATCCAGCGAGGCAATCGCGGCGGCTTGCGTCGCTGGCGACGGCGCGTCTCCGCCGCGCCATGCCCACAGGCCGGCTGCCGCGACGAAGGCCAACACGACCAGCGCAGCACCGATGCGGAGACGACGCGGCGCACGCGCCAATGGCAGCGTCACGAGGCGCGCCTGCTCGATCACCTGTGCGATCTCGCCGGTGTCGTCGAAGCGTTGCGCCGCGCGTCGGCGCAGCAGACGGTCGGCCAGCGCGATGACCCAGTTCGGCAAATCGGGGCGTTCGGCCTGCAGCGAGGTTGCTTCGTTGACGACGCGCTGGGTCATCATCTCGGCGGCCGTGCCGCCCGCGAACGGTAGCTTGCCGGTCAGCATCTCGCGCAGAATCAGCCCCAGCGCATATTGGTCACTGCGGCCGTCGAGCGACTCGGCCAGCGCCTGTTCCGGCGAGAGGTAATCGGGCGTGCCGACGACCATGCCGGTGCCGGTCATGCGGGTGGCGCCGGCGGCACGGGCGACGCCGAAGTCGCTGATGTAGGCGTTGCCGTTGTCGTCGAGCAGCACGTTCGCGGGCTTCAGGTCGCGATGCACGACCCCGCGCGCATGTGCTGCCGCCAGGCCAAGCGCCAGTTGGCGCGCGATGCGCAGCGCCTCGTCGAGCGGCAGAGGCGTGCCTTCGTCGATGCGTGCTTCCAGCGAGCGCCCGGCGATGAAATCCATGCTGATCATCCAGGTCTCGCCGTGCTGGACGAGATCGTGGATGCGCACCACATGCGGACTCGACACCTGGCGTGCCAGCAGTAGTTCCTGGCGGAAGCGCGCGAAGGCTTCCGGCCGCCGGGCCAGTTCCGGACGCAGCACCTTCAGGGCGACACGCACATCGAGCTGTTCGTCCATGGCCTCGTAGACCAGGCCCATGGCACCCATGCCGAGCAGGCGCACGATGCGGAAACGATCAGCGATGCGCGTACCCGGCGACAGGTCGGCGATGGCGAACTGGCCGGTCTGGGTCGCGGCGAGCGAGCCGTCGCTCATGCGCCCCCCGGGCTCTGGGGAATGCGCGCACCGAGCGCCGCGACACGTGCATCGAGGGCTTGCGCCGCGAGCCAGGTCGCCATGTCCTCGGCGAAGGCGCCGAGCAGTTCGGCATCGAGCTCATCGAAGACCCGGGCCGCGTCGTCGGTGTCGGCGTACAGCATGCCGAGCAGGTCGCCGCCGTCGAGCAAGGGCAGGCAGACGATGGCGCGCACGCCACCGGCCACGATGCTGGCCCGGTCTTTCAGCCAGGCCACGTCGGGCGGATTGGACACGAACAACGGCCGGCGCTCGAGCAGGCAGCGTTCGACCGCCGCGGAACTGCCGTCGAAATCGCCGCGCGCCGGCGCCGCGTCCGCAGCACGATGAGTGGCGGCCACCGTGAACGCAGTACGGCCATTGCCGCGCAACACGAACCCGCGGCGGCACTCGGCCAGTTCGACGAAGGCGGTCAACGCCCGCTGCAAGCGTGCCGGGTCGCGTGCCGCGTCGACCAGCAACGCGCGCAGGGTCTGCGACGCGGTGCGTCGTGCCTGATCGTTGGCGGCACGGCGTTCGGACTGTTCCGGCGCCAGCAGTTCGAAGCGGGCGAACACGTCGCCGACCGCGAACCATTGGCCATGTGCCAGCGTCGCCTGATCGACGCGATAACCGTCCACGCGCAGACCATTCTTGGACCCGAGATCCACGATCGACCAGCGGCCGTCGCCGGCCTCGTCGAAGCGTGCGTGCCGGCGCGAGATCGAGGCGTGCGGCAGCGGTACGGCCACCGCCGGGTCGCGGCCGACGACATCGCCAGACGCGATGGTTCGCGTCAGCGCCGGTGCATCGGGCAGATGGAAAGTGACAAGGGGCAGCACCGTCCGAGTGTAGCCAGTGCCTTTGCGGGTTCGCGAGATGCCTTGCGACCCGGTGCCGACTCAGGGATTCGCCAGTCGATCGAGCGCGAACTCGAGCGGCGCGATCAGCGACACGATCTCGCCCTCGTCGTTCTCGACGTCGCCGGTGGCATGCCATTCGTTGTCGAGTTCGTCACCCGCGAACAGTCCGCAGTTGCCGCGCATGTCGTCGACATGATCGAGCGCGGCCGCATAATCGCCGGCCGCGAACGCCGCGCGACTCAGCGCCAGGCTGTCTTCCAGCACCCGCCGCGCCACCGGGTCGATGTCGGGATCGGACAGGCGTGTCGTCAACGCGTCGTACGCCTGGTTGGCATCGGCCGGCAGGTCGGGCGTGGTGTCGCGCACCATCACGAAGTCGGAAAACCCGCCCGAACTGCCGCGTGCACGCACGCTGCCGGAGACCACCGAATTGGTGATGTTGCGAAAGTTCGCCAATGTCGGCGCCTTGTACAGGCGATACGGCGTGTTCGCGGCGTAGACCAGATTCTCGGTGCGCAGTTCGACACGCACTTCGTTGCGGAACACGAGTCCACACGCCGCGGGAGGACTGACCGAGATCAGCACTGGAAAATCCGGATCGATCTGCAATCCCGACTGCGGCATGCGCGCCTCGATGGCAGCGCGTGCGGCCGCATCGAGATAGGTCGCGCTCAAGCCCAGACAGGCTTCGCTGAGGTTGACCGGGTTCTGGAAATTCAACTTGAAGTCGGCGCTGTAGGTCGGGCCGCCCGGGGGCGAAACCGAGATCTGCGCGTCCACCTCGTCGCCGACGATGGTGACGATGACCGAGGCCGATGCAGGCGCGCACGATGCGGCGAGGAGGAAAGCGGTCAGCAGGATCGGGAGCGGGCGCGTGTTCATGCCCTGATCTTCGTGCAGTCTCCGGCGGGCGTCGAGTGGCGACGGGCGCATTGGGTGCGATCACCGCGCGGTCTGGGTGAAAGACCCCAGTCGCGCGGCGAATGTGATGCGTGTCACTGGGATCACGACCCTGTTGGCACTGGGTGAAATCCCGGAGTGCGTGGGCGCGGCGCAGGAAGGAGCATGGCAGCCATCGAATCGCACCCGGTTCGACCTTTCCCCAAGGAGCACGTCATGGCCCTGCATCGCCGATTCGTCCGCAACGCCCTCGCCGCCGCACTCGCACTGGCGGCGCATCAAGCCGCCGCCTTCGAGGTCACCCGCGAATTCTCGGGCCTCTGGCTCGACCGCAACATCCTCGGCCACGGCATCAATGTCGACATCATCAACGGCACCCAGGGCAAGACGGCCGCGGTGGTCTGGTACACCTTCGGCGCGAATGGCGCGCCGCTGTGGGTCGCCGGTTCGGCACCAGTGACCGGCACCTCGTTCGACGTACCGGTCTACACCCTGTCGGCGACCGTGCAGCCGGGTCCGTTCGGTTCGTCCGGCGGCGGCGAATTCCACGCCTTCGGCACCCTGCACTTCGACTTCAGCTCCTGCGATGCCGCCACGGTCAGCTACGACCCGGTCGATCCGCAACTAGCGAACGGCACGATGTCGTTGAAGCGCGGCACGCAGCGCTTCGCCTCGCAGTGCACCGGTGGTATCAGCGACGACAAGTCGGCCAGCGCCGGTGACAGCGAGATCGAGCAGTTCCTGACGCCGGTCGGCAATGTCGGCGCCGGCAAGGCACGCGCCCGCTTCGAACAGCGCAGCGACCGCAGCGAGTTCTCGATCGAACTCGAAGACCTGCCGGTCGGCGCGTACCGCATCGTCGTCGGTGGCGAAGACCGCGGTGGACTGGATGTTGCGGCCGTGACCGGCGGCACCCAGGGCGAAACCGAATTCCGCAGCCCGGTCGAACCCGGCAAGATCCTGCTGGACTTCGATCCGCGCGGCCAGATCGTTGAAGTCCGGAGCGCGGGTGGTGTCCTGTTCTCCTCGACGTTCGGCAGCGGCGGCAGCAGTGGCGGCGGCGGATCGGGCACTGGCAACGCGCCCGGCACCGGCGATGCCTATTACCTGCTCAAGATCGAACCGGCGGGCAACGATGGCCCCGAACTCGAAGCCGAACTCGAACAGCGCGCGGACCGTGTCGAGTTTTCCGTCGAGATCGAGGACGCGACGCCCGGCGACTACGTGCTGCGCGTGGCTGGCGTCGAACGCGGCAGCGTTGCCGTGACCACGGTGCCCGGCGGCACTCATGGCGAAACCGAATTCCGCAACCCGGTCGAGGCCGGCAAGTTGCCGCTCGATTTCGATCCGCGCGGACAACTCGTCGAAGCCCTGCGCGGCGGCGTCGTGCAGTTCTCGGGCACGTTCCCGAGTGTCGCCAGCGGTCCGGCCGACAACGATGACGACGACAGCAGCGGCGGTGGCGACGACGACGATGGTTCGGGCGACAACAGCGGTGGCGACGACGACGGTTCGGGCGACAACAGCGGCGGTGACGACGACGGTTCGGGTGACAACAGCGGCGGTGGCGCGCAAGGCGATGTTTCCTTGCTGGTGTCGTTGACCAGCACCGGCGCCGACAGCAACGCCAATGGCGAGGCCAGCTTCGAACAGATCGGCAACGAGCGCGAGTTCGAAGTCGAGATCGAGGATCTTGCCGATGGCAGCTACACGCTCAAGGTCGGCGGCACCGATCGCGGCCAGATTGCGGTCAGCGACGAACGCGGTGAACTGAAGTTCGCATCGCCGGCCCGAGCCGGACGCGCCCTGCTCGACTTCGACCCGCGCGGCCAGAGCATCGAGATCTGGCGCGATGGCACGCGCTACCTCGTCGGCCAGTTGCCCTGATCGATCCGGCCTTCAGACGGCCTTCGACACGCCCGCGGCAACCCCGCGGGCGTTGTGTTTTGCAGGGCAAATTCGCGACACGCCCAGACCACGGTACGCTGCATCACACGCCTCGATTATGCTCGCGCCGAGGAGGTGTCATGGCCCGGATCCTGTTGGTCGAAGACGAGGGCGCGATCGCGCAGACCGTCGCGTTCGCCCTGCGCGCGGAAGGCTTCGAGGCCGTGCATGCATTGACCGGTCGCGAAGCGTTGCGACTGATCGCGGGCGGCACCTTCGACCTCGCCCTGCTCGATGTGGGCCTGCCCGACATCGACGGCTACGCGCTGCTGCGCGAGTTGCGCCGCGGCCGCGACCTGCCGGCGATTTTCCTGACCGCGCGCCAGGCCGAAGCCGAACGTGTGCTCGGTCTCGAACTCGGCGCCGACGACTACATCGCCAAACCGTTTTCGCCGCGTGAACTGGTGGCGCGCGTGCGCGCCGTGTTGCGCCGTGGGCGCGCACTGCAGACGAGCAGCGGCTTCGAGCACGACGCCGAGGGGCACCGCGTGTTCTTTCGCGGTCGCCTGCTCGACCTGACCCGTTACGAATACGGCGTCATGGCCGCGCTGCTGCAGCGGCCCGGCGCAATCCTGACCCGGGCCCAGCTGATGGACCGCGTCTGGAGCGACGGCAGCGACAGCACCGACCGCACTGTCGACACCCACATCAAGACCTTGCGCGCGAAACTGCGCGAGATCGATGCCGAGGCCGACCCGATCCGCACCCAGCGCGGGCTCGGCTATTCGCTGCAGGTCGTTTGAACCCGTGCGCATCGGCCTGCGCATCCTGCTCGGCACTTTCGTCATCGTCGCGCTGGCGGGACTGATCGTCGCACGCGTGTTCGTCGCGCAAGTGAAACCGGGCGTGCGCCAGTCGCAGGAAGACACCCTGGTCGACATGGCCAACGTGCTCGCCGAGCTGGCGACCGACGATCTGCTCGCCGGACGCATCGCCGACGGGCGCTTCGCCGAACGTGTCCGCGGCTTGCGCGCGCGCGATCCCGGCGCCGAAATCTGGGGCTTTCCGAAGCGGGCATCGAACTATCGCGTCTACGTCACAGACGGCCGCGGCATCGTCGTGTTCGACAGCAGCGGCCGCGACGTGGGCCGCGACTACTCGCGCTGGAACGACGTGCATCGCACCCTGCGCGGCGAATACGGCGCGCGCTCCACCGTCGAGGACCCGGCCGATCCCGAGTCCACCGTGATGCATGTGGCGGCCCCGATCCGTGACGATCAGGGCCGCATCGTCGGCGCACTGACCGTGGCCAAGCCGAACCGTGCCATCGCACCCTTCATCGCACGCAGCCAGGGCATCGTCTGGCGTTGGGGCGGCGTGCTGCTGGTGATCGCGCTGCTGGTGGGCGTGCTCGCGGCGACCCGGCTGTCGCGCCAGCTCGGTGCGTTGCGCCGCTACGCGCAGGCCGTGACCGCCGGCGAACGGGCGTCGTTGCCGCAGACCGCGGGCGAGTTCGCCGAACTTGGCGCGGCGCTCGAAACCATGCGCACGAAACTCGAGGGCAAGCAGTACGTCGAGCGTTACGTGCAGGACCTGACGCACGAGATGAAGAGCCCGCTCGCCGCCATCCGCGCCAGCGCCGAACTGCTCGAACAACCGATGGCCGACGCCGACCGCACGCAGTTCGCCCACACCATCCTCGCCCAGTCTGAGCGCCTGTCGCGGATGGTCGAACGCCTGCTCGCACTGGCCGCGGTCGAGCATCGGCAACGACTGGATGCGCCACAGCGGATCGTCGTCGCCGAACTGTTCGAACGCGTCGCCACCGACGTGCGCCCGCGTCTCGAAACCGCTGCGCAGACGCTGTCGATGCAGGTGGATGACGAACTCGCCGTGTCCGGCGACGTGTTCCTGTTGCAGCAAGCACTCGCGAATCTGATCGAGAACGCCTCGGCGTTTTCACCGCGCGGCGGCCGCATTGAACTGCACGCGCACCGAGACGGCGACCGCGTATGCATCGCAGTCCGCGACCACGGACCCGGCGTGCCCGACTACGCACGCGATCGCGTGTTCGAACGCTTCTACTCGCTGCCACGCCCGGACGGCAGCCACCGCAGCAGCGGCCTCGGCCTGAACTTCGTCGCCGCCGTCGCCGATCTTCACGGCGGCAGTGCCCAGCTCGACAACCATCCCGACGGCGGCGCCATCGCGATGTTGCGCTTGCCGATGGCGGGTTGATCTGCCGGACACCAAGCGATTCGAGCACTGGCGCGACCACGTCCCGCAAACCATCCACTTCATCCCGCGCCATGACTTCCAGCACGCTGCCGGCGACGGGGCCAATTCGAGCATGACGGTACAGCGATCGTCGTGATCCGCTGGCAGCGAGGGGCCGCCATGTCGAACCTGGACCGCCGAACGTTCCTGAAACTCTCCGCAGCCATGGGCGCGACGCTCGCCTGGGGTTGTGCATCGGTGCAGCCTTCGGCGAGTGGTTGGCGCGAACGCCGCGATCTGTATCCGCACGGTGTGGCATCCGGCGATCCGGATCATCAGAGTGTGCTGCTGTGGACACGACGTCCGTATGACGATGGGCGCGACCGCGCAACGCTGCGCGTCGAGGTGGCGGAGGATGCCGCGTTCGCACGCGTGATCGCGACGGCGTCGGCGCCGGTGCTCGCCGCGGCCGACTGGACCTGCCGCGTGCTGGTGGCCGAGCTGCAGCCGGCGCGCGAATACTGGTATCGCTTCATCGACGACGATGGCCACGGCAGTCGCATTGGCCGCACGCTGACCGCACCCGCGCTCGATGACCCGCGCCCGGCGCGCTTCGCCTTCGTCAGTTGCCAGAGCCTGCCCGAGGGCGCGATGAACGCGTATCGCAAGATGATCTTCGAGGACGAACGTGCGGCACCGGACGAACGCCTCGGCTTCGTGCTGCACCTCGGCGACTTCATCTACGAGGTCGTGCAGTATCCGGAGCAGGTCGCCGCGAACGGCAAGCGCTACGACCGCACGATCACCTTCCCGGTGAAGCCGTTCGCCGATGGCAGAGCCGTCGCCAACAATCGCTTCATGGTGCCCGGCTCGCTGGACGACTACCGCGCGCTCTACCACGCCTATCTGCTCGATCCAGACCTGCAGGACGCGCGGGCGCGCTGGCCCTTCGTGTGCATCTGGGACAACCACGAGTTCTCGTGGCTGGCCTGGCAATCGCTGCAGTCGTTCCCCGGCGAAGCCGGCCCGATCCCGGCACAGAAACTCAAGGTCGCGGCGAACCAGGCCTGGTTCGAGTACCAGCCCGCCCGCGTCTTCGCACCGGGTCGACAGATCGCCACATTCGAGGCACCGGAGGTGGTCGATACACCGGTGACCGAGTTCGACGAGAGCGGGCTTGGCCTCGAGCCGAACAACATCGCCGCGATCGAAAGCCTGATCGGGTATCGCGCCCTGCGTTGGGGGCGACACATCGACCTGATCATCACCGACCAGCGCAGTTTTCGCGGTGTTGACCATTCCAATCGCGACGAGCTTGCACCGCTGTTCGAGGGCCAGACTTTTCCGTTTTTCCCCGAGACGTTGTCGATGCAGCTCGACGGTGGCCGCGACTATGCCGATGGCCATCCGCCGGCGCAGCTCGTCTTCGGCGACAAGTCGATCGCCAATTACTGCGCGACCGAACCCGCGCAATCGATGCTGGGCGCGAAGCAGAAAGCGTGGTTCCTCGAGCGCCTGCGCAGCGCGACCGCGACCTGGAAAATCTGGGGCACCTCGCTCGGCACGCCCGACTGGCGCATCGATCCGCAGCACCTGCCGGCCGCGATGGGCCAATGGACCGACGGCTATGCCGTGTTGGGCAACGGCGACTGGGGCGGCGTGTACCACGAACGCGGACAGATCTTCGACACCGTGCGCGATGCCGGCATCACCGGCTTCGCGGCCGTGGCTGGCGATCGTCACAGCTTCTGGGCCGGTTACGCCGCCAAGGCCCTGCCGCCCGCCGCGTTCGAGCCGGTCGGCGTGAGCTTCGTGGTCGGTTCGATCACGTCGCCGGGCATGCAGGAGGCACAGGAGTACGGCCGCAAGGACGACCCGTTGCGGCCCCTGTATATCGCCGATCGCGCCGACGGCCGCATGGAGCCCACCTGCAACCTGCTACTGCACCACGGCGTGCGCTCGGCGCTCGAATACGCCGCCAGCGGCGACTTGGCGAAAGCGCTCGCGCTACGCAATCCGGACAACGCCCCGCATCTCGAATTCGTCGACATGGGCGGCCACGGCTACGCCACGGTACGCGTCGACGCGACCACGATGCAGACCGACTTCATCTGCATCCCGCGCCCGCTCGCACGCAGCCCTGGCATCGACGGCGGCCCGCTGCGCTACCGCGTCCGCCACGAAACCACACTCTGGCGCGCAGGCGAAACACCCCGCATGCAGCAGACCGTGCTCGAAGGGGATGCGGGATTGGCGGCGTGAGAAGCGCGTCAACTTGGTTGTCGTTTCGGCCAACACAGGACGACCCGAAGCGGACAGCTAGGCTGACAACGTATTGAGTGCGGTTGCACCGTACACAATCGCCATCGACGTGCCTAGCCAAGCTGCAGCGTTTGCATCGCTGCCTCGCGAGTTAGCCGCCGCTCGGCTCAGGGCCGTCGCTGTTTTCCCACTTGACCTGAGTCCGCTGCTTACTCGACAGACGGAGACTCTCTCCCTGTGTCTTTGTGAGCAGAGCCTCGGTCATGTCAGCATTCGTAAAGTCGCAATCCTCAAACGAGGACCGGCGCATGTCGACCTTTCTTAGGTCTGCAGCGACGAACAGCACCTTCGAGAATGCGGAGGCCCTGAGGTCACTTCCAGTCAGAACCGCTCCACTGAAGTTGACGTTGGTGAAGTCATTCCATCGGAGGTTGGATTCGCTCAAATCGGTGTTCTGGAACGAAACATCAACGATCTGAGATCGGCCCATGAATGTGCGTGGAAGAGAGAGATTGCTAAGGTCGTCGCCGTCTCCGACAAAGGTTCGGAAGAAGCTGATGCCCAGCTCTTCGTCCTCCGGCTCAGGCAACGACTTCGGGATCGACGGACATTCCCCAATCTCCAAGTGGGTTCCCTGCAGCTTGCGACAGGAGTCTTCGTAGGAAAGTCTCGGGTTGCTCATTGAGTTCTCCGCATACACTGTTCCGATCGATGATGCGGCGAGTAGAAGAAGGGCACTTCGTTTCATTAGTGGCAACATCTTGTTGAGTAGCTAAGGCGCGGCGTTGTGTGGATGATAAGTTCAACTTCCGTTGAATCGCCCTCCAGAGACGTCGATGGACCGCTTCTAGCCGATTTGCGAAATTCCCAAGCACACCCGTCACAGTCTCGGCTGCTGAGATGAGCTCGACGGACCATGCGCTCATGGAACTCACCTTTGAATCTGCCCTCGACTGGAACCGTCGTCATCCGCCCGGCACGTCGGTGACGTTGACGCGATCGGACGGCAGCTCGGTCAGCACGCGGACGCGTTCATGGGCGGCGCAGTGGGGCAGCTTCGCGGTGCTGCAATTGCAGCATGTGGATGGCCTTTGGACCACGAGTGCACTCACGGTGACGCCCGACTTGTTCGACGGACATTGACTCAGGCCGTGCGATCAATCCGTCGTTGAAGACAGATGTCGCAGCAGCCGCAGCAGGCTGACGACATCGGTGTGATTGTGCGTGGCGACACGGCGCAGATTGCGCGCCCCTCCTCCGCGCAAGCAATCGAGCCAGGCCGCTGGCGCTTCCGATCCGGGCAGGTCGTCTTCGCGCACGACGCCGAGCACTTCGCGTTCGATGGTCGCGAGCCGGCAGTTTTCGTAGTGGCCGCGCCAGCGTCGGCGTGAGGGATGCAGCAGGTCGAGATGCGCTCGGCCGGCCAGCGGGTTCTTCATGCGCGACAGCCGGTAACGCGCGGCCAGCAGCGGCGCGTCGTAGGACTTGCCGTTGTAGCTGACCAGCACCGTGGCGTCGTTCAGCCAGGAGGCGAAGCAGTCGAGCATCGCCGCTTCGGCGGACAACTGCGTGATCAGCAATTGCCGGATCCGCACGCGATGCTGATGCCAGTCAGCCGCACCGATCATGAAGGCGCGGGTACCGGTGCCGCCGGCCAATCCGGTGGTTTCGGTGTCGAAGGCGAGCACGTCCTGCGGCGCCAGTTCAATCGCGCAGGTCGCACGCGGATCGAAGCGCGTATCGACGACATCCGGTGCATCAAGCCAGTCGATCGTCGATTCGATCAGGCGCAGTCCGGGCGCGATCTCGTCGCCCGGCAGGCTGCGGTCGATGCCGTCGAGATGACTGCGCAGGGCACGGCGCTGCATCAGCACCTTCAGGAACGGCAGGTCGATCGGTGCATCGTCCGGAGATGCGGGTGCCGTCGGTGATGGCGCGTGCCCCGCTTGTGCGCGTAGCCGCTGCAGGCGATCGAGGGTGATGCTCATCGCGCGTCCAGCAAGCGCAGCACGCGCAGCGCCAACTGCTTCGGCGTCGTGGTCCGCGATTCGTCGGTGGCGAGCACCGGGCCGATGCAGGCCGGACAACCCGCCGTGCAGCTGCAGGCCGACACCAGTGCCTGCGCCTGCGTCACCAGTTCGGTGCGGCGCTGGTACAGCGGCTCGCTGAGCCCGATGCCGCCGGGGTAGGCGTCGTACAGGAACACGGTCGGCTGGAACTGCGCGAGCGCATCGGCGCCGGCACTCGATCCATCGGCGGCGCGCAGGGTGCCGCGACCGCGCGTATCCGTACTCGCGAACCAGGCGCCGTCGCCGCTGCCGACCGCCTTCTGCAGATCGCGCGCATCGGCCATCACCTGCACGGTCGCGACCAGGTGCAGCGCGACCGAGGCGCCGAGGAAGCCATCGAGCGCGTCCTGTCGCGAGGAGAACGCCTCGTCCAGCACCGGTTGCGACAACTGCCACCACAGCGCCGTCGTGTGCAGCTCCTGATCCGGCAGGTTCACCGGGCCGTAGCCGATATTCTCGTGGGTGTAGTAGCGGATCTTCTTGTAGCCGGCGACGCGGCGCACGACATGCACTTCGCCGTGCTGCGCCTGGCCGAGACCGCTGGCATCGCCGTCGAAGCGCTCCAGCACCTTCAGCCGCGTGTAGTCGATCGCATCGGTGTAGTAGTCGACCTGGGTGCGCGTGACATAGGCCTTGCGACCCGACCAGTCGAGGCGCTCGACCTGGTACGGCGTCGACTGCACCATGTGGATCGCGCCTTCGTACAAGGTCAGGGCCGCGGCGCTGTAGTCGACCTCGGCGATGATCTGCTGGCGCCCGTCGGTGCGATCGACAACGACGAAGTTGCCGTCCGCCACCGACCGCAGGCTGACGGCATTGGCCGGATAACTGTCGGCGATCCATTCCCAGCGCTCGCCCTCGCGATGCACGACGCCGGACTCGGCCAGCACCTCCAGATACGGCGCCGGCTGGATCGGCCCGAACGCTTCGCGTCCGACGAAGGGCAGTTCGAACGCCGCGCAGCGGATGTGGTCGAGCAGGATCAGGGCCTGGTCGGGCGCGATGCGCGCGTGTTCGGGCGGCGCATCGCGGAAGAATTCGGGATGACGCACGAGGTACTGGTCGAGCGGATCGCTGGACGCGACCAGCACGCCGAGGCTCGGGCGCTGGCGCCGGCCGGCGCGACCGAAGCGTTGCCAGGTCGCGGCGATG
The DNA here is from genome assembly GCA_022705045.1 of Pseudomonadota bacterium. Classification (GTDB taxonomy): domain Bacteria; phylum Pseudomonadota; class Gammaproteobacteria; order Xanthomonadales; family Ahniellaceae; genus JADKHK01. The sequence goes on from JAKJFE010000058.1 coordinate 15,699, forward strand.
GTTCCGGGATAGCCGTTCAACACGACGACATCCAGCGCGCCGATGTCGACACCGAGTTCGAGTGCATTGGTTGCGACGATCCCGTCGACTTGGCCGGCGCGCATCTCGCGTTCGACCGCACGGCGTTCGGTCGGCAGATAACCGCCGCGGTAGGCGCGGACGCGCGCCGGCTTGCGCGGGTCGTGGTCGAACACGTCCTTCAGGTACTTGGTCAGCACCTCGACCATCGTCCGCGAGGGCGCGAACACCAGGGTCTTCAGCTTCGCCTTGATGGCCAGCCGCGCGATGCGGTTCGACTGCGAGCGTGCCGAAGCACGCAGGCCGAGGTCCGGGTTCACGACCGGCGGATTCCACAACAGGACGTGTTTCTCTCCGACCGGGGCGCCGCTGTCGGTGATCGCGTGCACCGGCGCTTCGATCAGTGCGGCCGCATGTTCGGCCGGATTGCCGATCGTGGCCGAGCACAGGATGAACTGCGGCGACGATCCGTAGAACGCGCAGATGCGCTTCAGCCGCCGCATCAGGTTCGCGACATGCGACCCGAACACGCCGCGATAGGTATGCACCTCGTCGATCACGACGTACTTCAACTGCTCGAAGAACTGCGCCCACTTGGTGTGGTGCGGCAGGATGGCCTGGTGCAGCATGTCCGGATTGCTGACGACGATCTCGCCATGCAGGCGGATCGCCTGGCGCGATTGAGTTCGAGCAGTTCGGCGACCTGATCCTGCGCCAGCGCCTTGGTCGGGAACAGGAACAACGACTTCGATTTCGCCGTCATCGCATCGGCCAGCACCGGCAGCAGGTAACACAACGACTTGCCCGAGGCCGTCGGCGTGACCACGACGACATGTTCGCCGCGGCGCACGGCCGACCACGCCTCGCCCTGATGGCTGTACAGGCGTTCGATGCCGCGCGACTTCAAGGCACGCGCAATGCCGGGCGGCAAATCCCCGGGCAAAGGCACGTAGCGACCCGCGCGCGCCGGCAGCGCAAAATGCGTCGAAATCCGATCCGCATACTTGTGTCGCAGCCGCTCGGCCAGCAGTGCGCCATCCACCGGGCTCGGTACGTCATGGAATCGGGGTTCGGCAGGTGCAAGACGCATCGGGCGCTCCATCGGGCACGCGATTCACGCCGATACGCGTCTCATGCCATGAGACGGCACGAACAACGACACCTGCTCGCTCGCATGCAGGCTTCCTTAGTGTCGTGCCTGTGGTGACGATGCACTCGCTGCCTTCGGGCCATGGATTGGACTACGGCCACGATCAGGACGCCAACTTCGGGTGGCGTTGTTGTTTTTTGTGACTGTTAAACTGTAGTTGCAACAAAAACTAGGAGCCAAGAATGGATCTTCGCAAATTCGTTTCGCAAACGATCGCCGAGGTTGTTCACGGCGTCATTGACGCACAAGCAGAACTGAAAGAGACCGGTGCGCGAGTGAATCCGCTACTACACCCGCGTATGAACAGCGACCTCAAGACCAGAGGTCCAATCGACAACTCGGAAAACGTTGTCCAAGAAATCGTTTTCGACGTCGCTCTGACTGTGTCTAGCGAAACTGGGACTGACGCCAAGGTTTCGGTTCTGGCGGGCATCTTTGGATTGGGCGCAGGCGGACGATCCGCTGACCAACAAGGGCACACCACGAAGGTAAGTTTCACGGTGCCCGTGTCTTTTCCCAAGGGCTGACTACAGAGATTCAGGGTTCCGCAAATCGCCACCTTCGGGTGGCGTTGCTTTTTCTGCGCCCGAAATGCGTGAGTCTTTGGTCATCCCGCCCTTTACCTGCGCGAAGTAAGGACTGAGTAGGGACAGACGAATGACCGAGAAAGAAAAAGGGCCCGCGATTTCTCGCAAGCCCTTGTTCTGAATGGTGGCCAGGGAGGGAATCGAACCCCCTACACGGGGATTTTCAATCCCTATTTTTTCGTCCAACGCAGTCCCAGCAAATCCCCTGCAATATCCGCAATGCATTGTTTTTCATGTATTGTTCGTCCAATCCAGTCCCTAGGCTTCCCGCCCTAGCCTGCGCGAAGTAGGGACTGAGTAGGGACTGGCACACACGGGGATTCAAATGGCAATGACCGTCAAGGAGATCGAAGCACTGGCACCCGGCGCGTGGTTGACCGAGACCGGCGCGCGGAACGAAGGAGCCTTGCGCGCAAAGGGCTCGCCGTCTGGTGGCGCCAGCTTCTACTTCCGCTATCGAGACAGTTTGCTTCGATATGACGATCTTCCAATCGGCAGTTTCGACGTGCGTGGAAAGCGCGGCCTGACACTCGACCAAGCCCGCGCCAAGGTCCGGGTGCTGCGAAATCGCTACTTGAACGGCGACCGCGACCTTCGCGCTGCGCTGGATGCGGAGCGAAGGGAGTCCGAGCGCCAGCGCGAACAAGCGACCCAAGCCGCAGAAAAGGCCGCCGCGCGCCAAGCTGCCACGCTCGGCAATCTGCTGACCGGCTACGTTGACCGCCTGCGCGATGAAGGCAAGCCCAGCGCGCGTGCCGTAGAACGCGCTTTGCTGCGACATGTTCGCGATGCATGGCCGTTGCTCTGGACCACCGTAGCCGACGACGTGAGCGCCGACGACTTGCTTGCCGTCGTGGCGCGCGTCGCCAACGATGGCAAACGCCGCGAAGCCGGCAAGTTGCAGAGCTACATCGGCAGCGCATACAAGTCCGGCCTGCGCGCCCGAATGGATGCGCTCGCCCTGCCTGCCCTGCGCGAAATGAAGATCACCGCGAATCCGGCGCGCGACCTGATTCCGATTGCAGGCAGCGCCGCTGGTGCCCGGGATCGTGCCCTGTCCGTGGCCGAGTTGCGCGCCTATTGGCGCCGAATCGAAGCCCTGCCCGCCCCTGATGGTGCCTTGCTGCGATTTCACTTGTTGACCGGAGGCCAGCGCGCCGAACAACTGGCGCGACTGACGATCGCCGATCTTGACCAGTCCGCCGCCGTCATCAAGCTGCGCGACCCGAAGGGGCGGCGTGCAATTCCGCGCGTTCACCTGATCCCGCTGATCCCTGCGGCCGCCGATGCTCTGCGACAACTTCGGGGCGATGCGGGCCACTACCTGTTCACCATCGACAAGGGGCTGTCGGGCGCCGTCTATGCCAGCGTGCAACACCGGGTCCGCGCCGTGGCCGATGCGATGGCCGAAGCCGACGAACTCGAAAATGGCAGTTTCACGCCCGGCGATCTGCGCCGCACGGTCGAAACGCGACTCGCGGCCGAAGGCGTGCCGGTGCACGTCCGCGCGCAGTTGCAGTCGCACGGGCTAGGCGGCGTGCAAGCGAAGCACTACGACCGGCACGACTACCTTCCCGAAAAGCTCGCCGCGCTCGAAACACTACACCGGCTATGCATCGGCAAGGGCGCCAAGGTGATTCCGATCAAGCGGAAGAAAGCCTGATGGCACGCCCGCGCGCGATTCGTTCAAGCGGCGCATTCGTTGGCATCGGCAGCGAGTTGTTCGTGCATGCTCACGACTTGCCCGAGGAGGAAAGCGTCGACGGCACACTCGCGGCCAAGATTCACAAGGCAAGATCGGACAAGCTGAAAGCCCGGATCGAAAAGGAGATCGACGGTGCCGATGCTGACGAATTGATCGTGAAGGTCCGACGATTGTTTGCCACCTATTCCGCACATAGCGCCGCATCATCGATGCGTCCCTCCCCTGCGGATGAATGGTCCGACATTCAAGCGACTATTGCCGAAGCGGAACAATGGTTGGCTGACACTTCCGACGAACGTCTCGCGCGCGTGCTGAATAGTCGCATTCTCGCCTTGCCGGGTTCGGCGGAAGGGTTGCTCAATGATGCAGCTTGGTCGGCATACGCCATGCTCAAGGACACCGGAGAACTGGTGACATGGCGTCGTCGAGATCGTCCGGTTGTTGATGCCGTTCGCCTACTGACTGACGGCTTGAGAACACTCAAGCATCCCGCACCACGAACGAAGCGAACGGACGCTGCGCGAAATGAATTCGCCGCAGGCGTGCGCGAACTGCTCATCGTCGAATCAAGACTATGCGACGACGACGCTTTCGCGGATTCAGTCCGCGGAATGACTAGCAGGCTGTTGAGAATCCTCGATTTCGAACCGATCGCCGCGATGGCGGTGTCGGTACTGCATCCGGATTTCGATGATTCGTCTGGTTCGCGCCCGCTTTCGCGGGTGGTTTGACC
>JAKJFE010000200.1 GCA_022705045.1 Pseudomonadota bacterium
AGCGTCGGCGTCTTGCTCCTCACCCACAGCGGCGTCGGGCCGGGCATGCTCGGTGCGGCGCGCGGCATCGTCGGGCCCTTGCCGCTGAAGACCGCGGCGATCGAAGCCGGCTTCGGCGAAGCACCGGAACAGGTGCTGATCCGTGCCTCTGCCGCGTTGCGCGAGCTCGAACAGGGCGCCGGCGTGCTGGTGCTGACCGATGTCTACGGCGCGACGCCGAGCAATGTCGCAGCCAAGCTCGCCAATCTCGGCGGACGCGTGCGTCGCGTCGCCGGCGCCAGCCTGCCGATGTTGCTGCGCGTGATGAACTACCCGGAACAATCGCTGGATGATCTGGTCAATACCGCGACCGCCGGCGCACGCAATGGAGTGATCGTCGACCATGCTTGAGCAGGACATCATCATCAGCAACAAGCTTGGGCTGCACGCACGTGCTTCGGCGAAACTCGTGCAACTGGTGTCCGGATTCCGTTCGACGGTCATGATCAGTTGCCGTGGCCGCGAGATCAACGCCAAGAGCATCATGGGATTGATGCTGCTCGCCGCCGGCATCGGCACGCCGATCCGGCTGCGCGTCGAGGGCGACGACGAGGTCGCAGCGATGGCCGCCGTGGTGGATCTCTTCAACCGCAAGTTCGACGAGGGCGAATGACGACTGCGCGCAGCGAACTCGAAGGCCAGATCGCCGCCAAGGGCTTGGCGCTCGGGACCGCGCGCGTCGTCTATTCCACCAAGATCGATGTCGAGACCGAGCCGCTGCTCGCCTCCGGCATACCGAACGAGGTCAAGCGTTTCGAAGGCGCGCTGAAGACTGCGCGCACCGAACTTGCCAACCTCAGCGACAAGGTCAGCGGTGCGCTCGCACGCGACCTGTCCGAGATCATCGACGCACACGCGATGATCCTCGACGACCCGGAATTCACCGACGCCGTCGTCGCCCTGATCCGCAAGGAACAACTGCGCGCCACTGCTGCCTTGAAGCGCCAACGCGACCTGCTCGCCGAAGCCTTCGATGCGATCGACGATCCCTACCTGCGTGCGCGTCGCGACGATCTCGACCACGTTGTGTCGCGCGTCTATGCGGCCCTCGCGCGCGGTGGCGCGGAACCCGAACGCAAGCCTTCGGCCGACGGGCAGATCCTGGTCTGCGACACGGTGCCGCCGGCCGAACTCGCACAACTCGCCGAGACGGGCCTGCGCGGCCTGATCTGCACCGCCAGCAGTCCGTATTCGCATACCGCCATCCTCGCGCGAGGACTGCGCCTGCCCTTCGCCTGCGGCGTGAAGCAGGCGCTGGCGGTGGTGCACGAAGGCGACACCATCCTGCTCGATGCCGATCACGGCCGCATCATCGTGCGCCCGGACAACATCGATCTGTCGCGCTTCCGCACGCAGCAGAAGGAAGCCGAAAAGCTGCGCAAGCAACGTGCGCGCGTCAAGGTGACCGATGCGCGCACGCGCGACGGCGTATCGATCAAGCTGCACGTGAATGCCGAGAACGCCGACGTGATCGCGGCGGCCAGACGCTCCGGCGCCGATGGCGTCGGCCTGTTCCGCACCGAATTCCTGTTCATGAAGCGGCGCGAGTTGCCGAGCGAAGACGAGCAGTTCCGCGCCTACCGGGACGGCATCGTCGCAATGGCCGGCCGCCCGGTCACGCTGCGCACGCTGGATCTCGGCGCCGACAAGGCGATCGGCGGTCCGCTCGACATCGGCACCGAAGAGAATCCCGCGCTCGGCCTGCGCGGCATCCGTTATTCACTCGCGCGTCGCGACATCTTCGCCGCGCAACTGCGGGCCATGCTGCGCGCCTCGGCCTATGGCCCGATGCGCATCCTGTTGCCGATGGTTTCCTCGGTCGAGGAAGTGCGAGAAGCGCGAGAGCTGATCGAACTGTGTACCGATGAAGTACGGCGCTCGCGTCATCCGGTTGCCGACGAGATTCCGCTCGGCGCGATGATCGAAGTACCGGCCGCCGCACTCGTCAGCGCCGACATCGCGCGACATGCCGACTTCCTCGCTGTCGGCAGCAACGATCTCGCGCAATACGTGCTCGCCGCCGACCGCAACAACGCGGCGGTGTCGGCCAACTACGACCCGCTGCACCCGGCCTTCCTGCGCCTGCTCTATCTGGTGCTCGACAACGCCCGCCAGGCCAAACGACCGATCAGCGTCTGCGGTGAAATCGCCGGCGACCCGCGCTACACCCCGCTGCTGATCGCGCTCGGCCTCACCGAGTTCTCGATGCACCCGAGTGCCCTCGCCGACGTCCGCGACACCATCACCCGTCTCTCGCGCAAAGCCCTCAAGAACAAGGCCGCCCGCCTCCTCCACGCCCCCGACCGCGCCTCGCTCGCCGAAGTCGTCGATGCGATGGCGGCAGCCTGAAGCGTCTGCCTCGACAGTGATCGTGCGCCGCCACATCGTGATGATCGGAATTGTCGGCGCGGTGCTGATCGGGCTTGTTCTTCAGATCCAGCGCTGGATCAATCTGTCAATGATGGACCCATTGCCTAGCCCCGTGAAAGTCCGCCTCAGCGTCCTGTCCGCCACGATCGATTCATTTCAGCTTGATCACGGTCGTGGCCCAGTCGCACTGAATGATCTGCTCCAGCCGAACGGCAATCCCGACTCAAAACCATACACCACGCCCGACCGGCTTCTGGATCCATGGGGCGAGCCGATCCGGTACGTGTGCATTGCGCCAGATTGCAAGTTGTACGAAATCACCAGCCTCGGCTCTGATCGCAAGCCGGGCGGCACCGGACACGCCCAAGACACCGTCCTGAACGCATCCGGAGATTTCACGTCGACGTCGTCTCGATGACGTTCAATGCGCCCCGTCGTATTTCTTCTCGCCCGCCGTCACGCGCACGTCGAGGCGGTTTTCCGGGGGCGGTAGCGGGCAGGTCGAGAAGGGATTCAGCGCGCAGGGCGGGTTGTAGGCCTTGTTGAAGTCGATGACGAGTTTGCCGTCCTTCGGCCACGGCGCGTAGACGAAACGGCCGGGCCCATAGGTTTCCTTGCCCGAGGTGCGGTCGGCGAAGATGATGAAGAGGTCTTCCGATCCTTCCTCGACCACCGGATAGATGCGGTATTCGCGGCCGTCGCGCGTGAAGGTGCCGTAGCCAGGATTCGGCATCTCTTCGATGGTGCCGATCACCGTCTGGATGCCGAAGCTCTGCGGTGTTTCATGCTGCGTCCAGTCGGCGACGATGCGCCAGCTTTCATCGACCGGAAAATGTTCGATGCCGGCGAACTGCTTCAGCGTCTTCGCTTCGCTGTCGCGCACGCGCAGGGCGAACTTGTCGCCGCGCTTGATCACCAGAAAGCTGACCGAGTCGACGCTGACGATCGAGGGTGCGCCGCTGGCATCGGCAGCGAGCACGTGCCAGGTCCGCCCCGCATCACTGCGTTCACCGGTGCTGTTGCTGACCAGCACCTGCGGCCCGCCGTCGGCGGCTGCGAACAGCACTTCGTCGCCGCGCAGACGGATACGGCCGAACTGCGCCGGACCAGCGGCGAGTTCGATGTCGTTGCCAGCCGCGTGACCCAGCGTCTGTTCGCCTTCGACCAGCCAGTGCAGGCCGATCAGGCTGAGCCAGCCGTCAGGTTTCTGCAGACGCGCGAGCCGCGCCGTACGCCAGGCTTCGACATCGGCCGAGTGATCAAACGCAGGCGCAGACGCTGCCGCGGTGTCGGTCGTCGCCACCTCAGCGGCCTCGCGCGGCGCGGTCGGCGCACAGGCAGCGAGCGCCGCCATGGCGAGCAGGCTGGTGGTCCACAGGATTCGGCGCATGGTTCTTCCTCGTCGTCATCGAATTCGTTGTCCGCACTGTTTCAGCGTCCACGCTGGAACACGCGGTCCAGGTCCTGCATCGTCCATTGCACCCAGGTCGGTCGACCATGGTTGCATTGTCCGGATCGTTCGGTCGCTTCCATCTGACGCAGCAATGCATTCATTTCCGGCACGGTCAGGCGCCGGTTCGCGCGCACCGAGGCATGACAGGCCAAGGTGGACAGAAGTTCATTCGCGGTTTCGTCCAGTCGGCGTGAACTATCGTGTTGCACGAACTCGGCCAGCACGTCGCGCACCAGACGTTCGACATCGGCACCATCGAGCAGCACCGGGATGCGCTTGATCAGCACCGAGGTGTCGCCACTGCGGGCGAGTTCGATGCCAAGGCGAGCGAATTCCGAGTGATGATCCTCGGCGGCATCGGCTTCGCGTCGCGTCACCGTCACCGTCGCTGGCACCAGCAGCTGTTGCGACGCGATGTCACCACAGGCCTGCTGCGCCTTCAAACGCTCATAGGTAATGCGCTCATGCGCAGCGTGCATATCGACCAGCACGAGTCCCTGCGTGTTCTGCGCCAGCACGTAGACGCCATGCAGTTGCGCGATCGCGAAACCGAGCGGCGGGATCTCTTCGTCGCCAGCGTTTTCCGGGATCGTATCGACCG
>JAKJFE010000059.1 GCA_022705045.1 Pseudomonadota bacterium
TTGGTGGGTGAAAATGTTCCAGGGCGAGACGGCCATCACGATCGACGACAAGGGGCGGATGTCCATTCCGACCACTTATCGCGATTTGATCGCCGCCAACTGCGGCAATCGCCTGGTCTTCACCTACAACCCGTTCGAACAGGGCTGTTTGTGGCTGTTGCCGGTGCGCGACTGGGAAAAGATCCGCGACGAGGTCAACGGCCTGTCGCGCACGGTCGCCGCGCATCGCAACCTGCAGCTGAAGCTGGTCGGTGCGGCCTGCCATGTCGATGTCGACGGCAACGGTCGCGTACTGGTGCCGGCGAGCCAGCGGGGCGCGACCGCGCTGGGCAAGAACGCGGTCCTGCTCGGCATGGGATCGAAATTCGAGTTGTGGGCGGAAGAAGCGCATCAGCGCCAGATCGCGATGACGATCGGCGAGAGCGCGGTCACGCCCGAGATGTCGAAGCTGAGTTTGTGAACGGCGCCGCACGCGAGTGTGACGTCGCGAAAAAGGAAGGGCGGATGGGCGTGCACGTGCCGGTGTTGCGGGACGAGACGCTCGCAGCGCTCGCGGTCCGGCCGGACGGGGTCTACCTCGACGGCACCTTCGGACGCGGCGGGCATGCGGGCGAGATCCTCGCGCGGCTCGGACCGAGCGGTCGTCTGCTGGTGATGGACAAAGACCCGGAAGCGATCCGGGTCGCGGCCGAATGGGCTGCGTGTGATCCGCGTGTCGCGTTTCGGCACGACAGTTTCGCGACGCTGGCCGACTGGGACGCGACCGCGGCGGGGCTCGACGGCGTGTTGCTCGATCTGGGCGTTTCTTCGCCACAAATCGACCAGCCCGAGCGCGGGTTCAGTTTCCAGAATGATGGTCCGCTCGACATGCGCATGGACCCCACCCGGGGCGAAAGCGCGGCCGAATGGATCGGCAGGGCCAGCGAACGCGAGATCGCCGACGTGCTGTTCACGTTGGGCGAAGAGAAGCAGAGCCGGCGCATCGCACGAGCCATCGTCGCGGCGCGCCAGGTCGAGCCGATCACGCGGACCGCGCAGTTGGCGACGGTGGTGGCGAAGGCGCTCGGCGGTGGCGGCTGGATGGCGAAACATCCGGCGACGCGCACCTTCCAGGCGCTGCGCATCGCGGTGAATCGCGAACTGCAGGATATCGAAGCCGGCCTCGAAGGCGCGGCTTCACGGCTGAAGGGGGGGGGAAGGCTGGCGGTGATCAGCTTCCATTCGCTCGAAGACCGCATCGTCAAGCGCTTCATGCGAGGCGATGCGGAAAAGGTACCGGTGCGACGCGGTCTTCCGCCCGCACCGGAGGCCGTGTTGCGTTTCCGCGTGATCGGCAAGTCCGTGAGCGCGGGGGATGCGGAACTGGCCGCGAATCCGCGTTCTCGCAGCGCGGTGTTGCGGACAGCGGAGCGGGTGCGATGAGCACACGTTCCGTGGTGGTGGCGATGTTGCTGACGGCTTGCGTCGCCAGCGGCATCAGCGTCGTCAGTGCTCGGCAACAAGCCCGGCACGCGTTCATCGAGCTGTCGAAGCTGGAGAACGAACGCGACGAACTGAATACGGAGTTTGGGCGACTGCAGCTCGAGCAGGCGACCTGGACCGACACAAACCGACTCGAGCAGATCGCCCGCGGGCAACTGGGCATGGTGTTTCCAGGACCTGCGGAAACCGTGGTGATCAGAAACTGAGGAAGCAGTGGCCGTGAGGGGGAAGCAAACTCACGCCAACACCCGGCAGAGCTGTCGACTGCCGGTGTGCCGCCGTGGCTCGTCGTTCGCGACGGGTACGGGTCGTCGTGCGTACCGGGAGACGGGACGCGCGCATTTCTTGCTGTCTGCGATTCGCGTGAGCGGAGGCGTCGATGCGTAACGTTCGCCCCGCCACGGTGATGCCGCGCCTGCGCCTGCTGGTGGTCCTGGTGGCGCTTGGTCTGTGTGCGTTCGCGCTGGTTGCGCGCGCATTCCAGATGCAGGTGATGAAGCGCGAGTTCTACCAGGACCAGGGCGACGCCCGCTTTTTGCGCGACATCGAAGTGCCGGCCTCGCGCGGCACGATCACCGACCGCAATGGCGAACCGCTGGCGATCTCGACGCCGATGGTGTCGCTCTGGCTGCATCCGGAAACATTGCTGGAAGATCCGGCACGCGTCGCCCAACTCGCGCAGATCATGCAGCTCGACGCGAATACGCTGGGTGCGCGCATCGCCGAACGCCGTTCGCGCGAGTTCATGTATCTGGCGCGCCACCTGCCGCCGGATGAAGCCGAACGCGTGTTGGCGTTGAAGATTCCGGGCGTGCATGGCCAGCGCGAATACCGTCGCTTCTATCCGGGCGGCGAAGTGTTCGCGCATGTGCTCGGCGTCACCGATGTCGACGACGCTGGCCAGGAAGGGTTGGAGCTCGCCTACAACACGCAGCTCGTCGGCCACGCCGGCGTGAAGCGCGTGATCAAGAACCGCCGTGGCGAGATCGTCGAGAACGTCGAGGAAGTGCGTGCCGCCGAACCGGGGCGCACGCTGACGACGACGCTCGACCGCCGCATCCAGTACCTCGCCTACCGCGAGCTGAAGGCGGCGATGTTCGAGCACTCGGCATCGAGCGGTTCGATGGTGATCCTCGACATCCCGAGTGGCGACGTGCTGGCGATGGTCAACTACCCGTCGTTCAACCCGAATGCGCGCAACAACGGCGATGTCGCCGCACGCCGCAATCGCGCCGTCACCGATCTGTTCGAACCGGGTTCGGTGATGAAGGCGTTCACCGTCGCGGCCGGTCTCGAAAGCGGCAAGATCACGCCGGATACGGTGATCGACACCTATCCCGGTACGTTGCAGGTGCGTAACCATCTGGTGCGCGACATCCGCAACTTCGGGCCGCTGACCCCGGGCGGCCTGCTGATGAAGTCGAGCAACGTGGCGGCGACCAAGATCGCGCTCGAACTCGACAACGAACATCTGTACGACGTCTTCCATCGCTTCGGTTTCGGCTTGCCCACGGGCTGCGGTTTTCCGGGCGAATCAATCGGCACCTTGCCCGAGCCCGGCGGCTGGGGTCAGGTCGAGAAGGCGACGCTGTCCTATGGCTACGGTCTGTCGGTGAACGCGTTGCAGCTGGCGCAGGCCTATGCCGCGATCGCAGACGGCGGCCGCTTGCACGCGCCGCGCTTCGTGCGCGACCAGGTGACGGCCGAGCCGCGTGCGCTGCTCGACCCGGAAGTTGCACACGAATTGCTGCTGATGCTGGAAACCGTGACCGGGCCGGGCGGTTCGGCAGTGAAAGCAGCGGTGCCCAACTATCGCGTCGCCGGCAAGACCGGTACGGCGCGTCGCGCCGTGGCCGGCGGTTACGAAGGCCGCTACGTCAGCGTGTTCGCCGGGGCGGTGCCGGTGTCGCGGCCTCGGTTGGCGGCGGTCGTTGTCGTGAACGACCCGCGCGGCGGGGCTTACTACGGCGGCCTCGTGGCCGCGCCGGTGTTCGGTCGCGTGATGGACGACGCGATGCGCCTGCTCAACGTGGCGCCCGATCACCTGCAGCCGCAGCTGATCGCAGCCGACGTGCCGACGCCGGCCCAGTTCGCCGAAGGGGTGATGCCATGAGCATGCGCCTCGCCGACCTGTTGCGCGACGTGATGGCCGTCGACGCGCGCCTCGACCGCGACATCCACGAGTTGTCGCTCGACTCCAAGACCATCGTGCCCGGCGCAGCCTTCGTCGCGTTGCGCGGCACGCAACGCCATGGAATCGAATTCGCCGCCCAAGCGATCGCGCGCGGCGCCGCGATCGTGCTGGCCGAAGCGCCCCTGCCGGACATCGTCCAGCTCGACGTGCCGGTGCTGGTCATCAACGACCTGCGCCGACGCCTCGGTGCCATCGCCCGCCGCTTCTACGGCGAAACCCTCGGCGGTCTGCGCCTGATCGGCGTCACCGGCACGAACGGCAAGACTTCCAGCGTGCAACTGATCGCGCAGGCCTTGCAGGCCGCCGGCGAAACCAGCGGCACCATCGGCACGCTTGGCACCGGCTTGTATGGTCGGCTTGAAGCCGGCGAACGCACGACGCCGGACGTGATTTCGGTGCACCGTGCGCTCGCGGCGATGCGTGCGCAGGGCGCGACCCATGTCGCGATGGAAGTCACCTCGCACGCGCTCTCACAGGGGCGCGTGGATGGCCTCGACTTCGAGATCGCGGTGTTCACCAACCTGACCCGCGACCACCTCGACTTCCACGGCACGATGGAGGCCTATGGCGCGACCAAGGCGCAGTTGTTCGCGTGGCCGTCGTTGCGCGCCGCAGTGATCAACATCGACGACGACTTCGGCGCGATGCTGGCCGACCAGATGCGCGGCGGCGTGCGTGTGATCCGCACCGGCACGCAGCGCCAGGACGTCGACGTGTATGCCAGCGAGGTGCAGACCGGCGTCACCGGCCTGAGCTTCACGCTGTGGATCGAGGCCGAGCGCCATGCGGTGGCGACGCGCCTGATCGGTCGTTTCAACGTGGCGAATCTGCTTGGCGTGGCTGGTGTGCTCTACGCACGTGGTTGGAGCGGCACGCGTATCGCCGCAGCGCTCGCGGCGCTCGACCCGGTGCCGGGGCGCATGAGCCGGCTCGGTGGCGACGGCGTCCAGCCGCTCGTGGTCGTCGACTACGCCCACACACCGGATGCGCTCGACAAGGCACTGTCGACCCTGCGTGACCATGCCGAGGCGCGTCTCATCGTCGTGTTCGGATGTGGCGGCGAGCGCGATGCCGGCAAGCGGCCGCAGATGGCAGCGCTTGCGGAACAGAAGGCCGATGTCGTGTTCGTCACCGACGACAATCCGCGCGGCGAAGACGGCGATGCGATCGTCGCCGACATCCGTCGCGGCTTCGCGAAGGCGGATGCCGTGCATGTCGAACGCGATCGTGCCCGCGCCATTGCACAGGCCATCCGCATGGCCTCGGCCAATGATGTCGTGCTGATCGCCGGCAAGGGCCACGAGCCCTACCAGGAGATCGATGGCATCAAGCATCCGTTCGACGATCTGAAGGTCGCTGCGGCCGTGCTGAAGGAGGCCGCATGATCGCGATGCGTCTGTCCGAACTTGCTGCAGCCATCGGTGCGCGCCTGGTGGGCGCGGACCGCGAGTTCGCCGGTGTCGTCGCCGACTCGCGCAAGCTGGAGGCGGGGCAGCTGTTCGTCGCGCTGCGCGGCGAGCGTGTCGATGGCCACGACTTTGTCGCGGACGTTGCCGCACGTGGTGCAGCTGCTGCGGTCGTCGAGCGCGAACTCGATGTGTCGGCCTCGCAACTCGTGGTTGCGAATGCGGAGCTCGCGCTCGCCGAGATCGCCCGCGTCTGGCGCGCGCGTTGCCGCGCGACCGTCGTCGGCGTCACCGGTTCGAACGGCAAGACCACGCTGAAGACGCTGACGCATTCGATCCTGTCGCGCGCCGGCCGCTGCCATGTCAATCCGGGCAATCTCAACAACGAGATCGGTCTGCCGCTGTCGTTGTGTGCGCTGGATGCCGAGGCCGAGTTCGCGGTTTGCGAGATGGGCGCGGGCAAGCCGGGCGACATCGCCTATCTGGCGCGGATCGCGCTGCCCCGGATCAGCATCGTCAACAACGTCGGTGCCGCACATCTGGAACGCATGGGCAGCCTGCGTGGCGTCGCCGAAACCAAGGGCGCGATCTATGCCGCACTGCCGTCCGATGGCATCGCCGTGATCAATGCCGAGGAGGCGTTCGCGGACGATTTCCGCGGACTCGCCGGCAAGCGTGCGCAGATCTCGTTTGCGCTCGACCGCACGGCCGACGTGCGCGGCCAGATCCTCGCGAGCGAACCATCGTCGCAGCGCATCGTCATCGACACGGCGGCCGGAAGCATCACCGTGACCTTGCCGCTGCCGGGTCGTCACAACGCGCTGAATGCCTTGGCTGCGACAGCACTGGCCTTGGCGGCCGGCGCAACGTTGGATCATGTGCGTCTCGGTCTCGAGACCGCGACTGCGGTCGGTGGCCGTCTGGTGCGCAAGCCCCTGACGAATGGCGCAACGTTGATCGACGACAGCTACAACGCCAATCCGGCCTCGATGCGCGCCGCCATCGACACCTTGCGCGCGCAGCCGTCGCCGCGCTGGCTGGTCGTCGGTGACATGAAGGAGCTCGGGCCTGACGCCGCCGAACTGCATCGCGGCATCGGTGCGTATGCGCGCGAACGCGGCATCGAGGGCTTCTATGCCGTCGGTGAACTCTCGCGCCATGCCTGTGCCGGATACGGTGCGGGCGCACATCATTTCGAAACCCAGCAGGACCTGATCGCCGCGCTGCGCGCCGATCTGGTGGCTGGGGTGACCCTGTTGACCAAGGGCTCGCGTTCGTCCGCGATGGACCGCGTGGCGAACGCCATTTCTTCGCAAGCCGAATCGGGAGGCAGCCATGCTGCTTGAGTTGTTCCTGCTGCTGAAACCGCATTTCAGCGGCTTCAACCTGTTCGGTTACCTGACGCTGCGCGCCATCCTCGCGGCGATCACGGCGCTGGCGGTCTCGCTCGTCATCGGTCCGCCGATGATTCGCAAGCTGGCGGCGTACAAAGTCGGCCAGACGATCCGCAACGACGGTCCACAATCGCACTTCTCGAAGGCCGGCACGCCGACCATGGGCGGGACACTGATCCTGTTCGCGGTCGCAGCGGCGACGCTGCTGTGGGCGGACCTGCGCAACCGCTACATCTGGATCCTGCTGTTCGTGCTGCTCAGCTTCGGCCTGATCGGCTTCATCGACGATTACAAGAAGCTGGTGCTGAAAGACAGCCGCGGCCTGATCGCGCGCTACAAATACGCGCTGCAATCGATCTTCGGCTTGGTTGCGGCCCTGTGGTTGTACTGGACCGCCGATGTGCCTGCGGCAACCACGCTGTACCTGCCGATCCTGAAGGACTTCGCGTGGCCGCTCGGTATCGGCTTCGTCGTCGTCGCGTATTTCTGGATTGTCGGCTTCTCGAATGCGGTGAACCTGACCGATGGCCTCGACGGCCTCGCCATCATGCCGACGGTGCTGGTCTCGGCCGGACTCGGCGTGTTCGCCTATGTCGCTGGACACAGCGTGTTCGCGAACTACCTCGGCATCCCGTCGATTCCAGGCGCGGGCGAGATTGCGATCTTCTGCGCCGCATTGGGTGGCGCTGGCCTCGGCTTCCTGTGGTTCAACACCTATCCGGCACAGGTGTTCATGGGGGACGTCGGCGCGTTGTCGGTCGGTGCCGCGCTCGGTGCGGTCGCCATCATCACGCGCCAGGAACTGGTGCTGGTCCTGATGGGCGGCATCTTCGTCATCGAAACGCTGTCGGTGATGATCCAGGTGGCGTCGTTCAAGCTGACCGGCAAGCGCGTCTTCCGGATGGCGCCCATCCATCACCACTTCGAACTCAAGGGTTGGCCCGAGCCGCGCGTCATCGTGCGCTTCTGGATCATCTCGGTCGTGCTCGTCCTGCTCGGTCTCGCGACCCTGAAGGTGCGCTGACGATGGGCTTCCTCGACCTGCCCCTGCAAGCGCTGCGCCGCGACGACATCCCGGGTCGATACGACCGCGGCGTGTTCGCTGCTGCGTTGGCGCTGGCACTGTTCGGCGTGGTCATGGTTGCATCGAGTTCGATCGCGGTCGCCGAAAGCGAAGGCGGCTCGCCGTATCACTACCTGATCAAGCACGTGATCTTCCTGGTGATGGGCACGACGCTCGGCATCGGCTTCGCGCTGACGCCGCTGGCCTGGCTGGAAAGACACGCACGTCTGTTCCTGTTGCTGGCGGTGTTGCTCCTGGTCGCGGTGTTCCTTCCTGGCGTGGGCGTTCGCGTGAACGGTGCCAAGCGCTGGTTGCGCCTCGGCATCTCGAACTTCCAGGCGGTCGAGGCGGTGAAGCTCTTCGTCATCATCTGGCTGGCGAGTTATCTCGTGCGCTTCCGCGGTGAGGTGCAGCATGCGTTCAAGGGCACGATGAAGCCGCTGTTCGTCGCTGGCCTCGTCGTCGTGTTGCTGCTGAAACAGCCGGACTTCGGCTCGGCCTCGCTGATCCTCGCCATCGTGCTCGGCATGATCTGGCTCGGCGGCGCGCGTGCGCGCGACCTGATGGGGCTGGCGGCCGCCACCATGCCGGTCATGGCCTGGGCCGCATTGAGCGAGTCCTATCGCGTCAAGCGCCTCACTTCGTTTCTGGATCCATGGAAGGATCCGTTCAATGACGGGTTCCAGCTGACCCAGGCCTTGATCGCCATCGGTCGCGGCGAATGGTTCGGTGTCGGCCTCGGCGGTTCGATCCAGAAGCTGTTCTACCTGCCGGAGGCGCATACCGACTTCATCCTCGCGGTCATCGCCGAGGAACTCGGTCTGTTCGGCGTCTGCCTGGTCGTCGGCCTGTTCGTGTGGTTGTGCGGGCGCCTGTTCCTGATCGGTCGACGTGCCGAAGAGCGCGGGCTCGGCTTCGCCGCCTATGTGAGTTACGGCATCGCCGTGTGGCTGTCGGTACAGGCGACGGTGTCGATCGGCGTGAACCTCGGCCTGCTGCCGACCAAGGGACTGACCTTGCCGCTGATCTCGTCCGGCGGTTCCAGTTTGCTGATGACGTGTGCGGCGATCGGTCTGGCGCTGCGCGTCAGCTACGAACTCACGCGCCATGAAGCGGTGAGTGCGGTGACACCGGATGCGGGAGGTCGCGATGAGCGCTGAGCGTCCCGTGCTGATCATGGCCGGCGGCACCGGTGGACACATCTTCCCGGGCCTCGCGGTTGCACGCGCATTGCAGGCGCAGTCGGTTCCGGTGGTGTGGCTCGGTTCGGCCCACGGTCTCGAGAACCAGCTCGTGCCCAAGGCAGGACTGACGCTCGAAACGCTGCGCATCAGCGCGCTGCGCGGCAAGGGCGCGCTGGCGCTGCTGGCGGCACCTTGGCGCTTGCTGCGTGCCGTGATGGATGCGATCGCCGTACTGCGGCGCCATCAGCCGCGCGCCGTGGTCAGCTTCGGTGGATTTGCCGCGGGTCCGGGTGGTTTGGCGGCATGGCTGACGCGCCGCCCATTGCTCGTGCACGAACAGAATCGATTGCCGGGTCTGACCAACAAGGTCCTGTCCAAACTCGCACGCCGCGTGTTGTGCGGATTCGCGAATGCCTTGCCCGGCGGTCTCTGGGTCGGCAATCCGGTGCGCGCCGAGATCGCGGCATTGCCGCCACCTCGCGAACGCTTCCCGGGACGTACGGGTTTGCGCGTGCTGGTGCTCGGCGGTTCGCAGGGCGCACGGGCATTGAACCGCGTGTTGCCGCAGGCCTTCGCGCAGCTGCGCGACCTCGACATCTCGCTGCGTCACCAGTGTGGTGCACGCATGCTCGACGAAGCGCGTGATGCCTATGCGCAGGCGCAGGTCGAAGCGCGCGTCGAACCCTTCATTGACGACATGGCGCAGGCTTATGGTGAGGCCGACTTGGTCATCGCCCGCGCCGGCGCGTTGACCTTGGCCGAGCTCTGCGCGGCCGGTGTCGGGGCCATTCTGATTCCGTTCCCGCACGCAGTCGACGACCACCAGACCGCGAACGCGCGCGTGCTGGTCGACGCCGGTGCGGCCCAACTCGTGCCGGAAGCGCAACTCGATGCGACCGATCTCGCGACGCGCATCCGCGCGCTGATGACCGATCCGGCGCGTCGCCTGGCGATGGCCGAGGCCGCGCATGCGCTCGCGAAGCCCGAGGTCGATCGCGTCGTCGCACAACATTGTCTGGAGGTGTCGCCATGACCCTGCGTCGCATCGGCACGCGTCCGGATTTGATGCAGGTGTACCGACGCGTGCATTTCGTCGGTATCGGCGGCACCGGCATGTGCGGCATCGCCGAAGTGCTGCACAACCTCGGCTTCGAAGTCAGCGGTTCCGACCTCGGGGACAACGCGACCACGCGCCGGCTCGCGGCGATGGGCATCCGCGTCGAGCGCGGTCATGCGACCGAACATCTGGGCGATGCCGATGCGATGGTCGTGTCCGGCGCCATCAAGCCGGACAATCCGGAGCTGCTGGCCGCAAAGGCGCGTCGCATTCCGGTGGTGCCGCGTGCGGAGATGCTCGGCGAGCTGATGCGTTTCCGCCAGGGCATCGCCGTCGCCGGCACCCACGGCAAGACCACGACGACCAGCCTGTTGGCCAGTGTGCTGGCCGAGGGCGGACTCGATCCCACGTTCGTCATCGGCGGCATGCTCAATTCCGCGGGTACCAATGCGCGTCTCGGCAGTGGCAAGTACCTGGTCGCGGAAGCCGACGAGTCCGATGGTTCGTTCCTGCTGCTGAGTCCGATGCTGGCCGTCATCACCAACATCGACGCCGACCACCTCGAGAACTACGGCGGCGACTTCGGTCGCGTGAAGAAGGCCTTCGCCGACTTCCTGCACCGCTTGCCGTTCTACGGTCTCGCGGTGTTGTGCCTGGACGATCCCGAGGTCGCCGCGCTCGCGGCGGAAACGCCGCGCAATGTCATGCGCTACGGCGAACATCCGGACGCCGACGTCCGCGCCACGAACATCCGTGCCGGTGCCGGGCGCATGCACTTCGACCTGTGGCTGCCCGAGCGCACCACACCGGTGGCGGTCGAGCTGGCGCTGTCCGGCAAACACAATGTGCTGAATGCGTTGGCCGCCGCCGCCATCGGCTGGGAACTCGGCGTCGAAGACGAGGCGATCGTGCGTGCGCTCGCCAAGTTCCGCGGTGTCGGCCGGCGCTTTCATTTGCACGGCGAACTCGATGTCGCTGACGGCAAGGCCCTGGTCGTCGACGACTACGGCCACCACCCGCGCGAACTCGCGGCGATCATCGAAGCGGCGCGCGGCGGCTGGCCGAATCGGCGTCTGGTGATGGCGTTCCAGCCGCATCGCTACACGCGCACACGTGATCTGCTCGACGAGTTCGCGGAAGTGCTGTCGACCGTCGACGTGCTGGTGTTGACCGAGGTCTATCCCGCTGGCGAAGCGCCGATCGCGGGTGCCGATGGCAAGTCGCTGGCGCGCGCGGTGCGTGCGCGCGGACGCATCGATCCGGTGCTGGTCAAGAACGCACGCGAATTGCCGGGCGCTTTGGCGCCGCTGGTGCGCGACCGCGACTTCGTGCTGATGGCGGGTGCGGGCGACATCGGCGTGGTCGCGCAGGAGATTGGCGCGCGTGGACATCTGAAGGAAGGCAAGGCATGAAGATCACCGATCCCCGCGCATTCGGACGCGTCGCCGTGGTGATGGGCGGAAACTCCGCCGAGCGCGAAGTCTCGTTGCGTTCCGGCGCTGGCGTATTAAACGCGCTGCGTTCGAAGGGCATCGATGCCCATCCGGTCGACGGCATCCCGGCCCTGCTCGACGCGCTGCGCGCTGGGCACTACGCCCGCGTCTTCAACATCCTGCATGGTCGTGGCGGCGAAGACGGCGTGTTGCAGGGCGCGCTCGAAGCGCTCGGCGTGCCTTACACCGGTTCGGGCGTGCTCGGCTCGGCGCTCGGCATGGACAAGATCCGCACCAAGCAGGTGTGGCAGACGCTGGGCCTGCCGACCGCAAAGTATGCGGTGATCGACGCATTGCATCCGCGCTCGACGCAGTCGATCGTCGATGAACTTGGCCTGCCGCTGATCGTGAAGCCCTCGCATGAAGGTTCGACGGTCGGCATCGCACGCGCATTCACGCTGGCCGAACTGGAAGCGGGTATCGAAGCCGCACGCCAGCACGATGGCGACATCCTCGTCGAACAGTTCATCGAAGGCGACGAACTGACGGTCAGCATCCTCGACCGTCAGGTGTTGCCCTCGATCCGCATCGTGCCGGCCAAGGGCTTCTACGACTACGCCGCGAAATATGTCACCGGCGACACGCAATACATCTGCCCCGGTGCGGAGGGCGAATCGGAATCGGAGATGCAGAGGCTGGCACTGATCGCGTTCGACGCCGTCGGCTGTTCGGGTTGGGGCCGCATCGACTACATGCGTGACCGCAGTGGTCGTCCGTTCCTGCTCGAAGTGAACACCGCACCCGGCATGACCGAACGCTCGCTGGTCCCGAAGGCCGCGGCCCAGGTCGGCATCGACTATCCGACCTTGTGCTGGCGCATCCTCGAAACCTCGTTCAAGGAGGGCCGCGCGTGAATCCACGCATCGCCCGCGTCGCCGCCTGGATGATCGCGCTCGCGCTGGTCGCTACGCCGATCGTCGCCGTGCTGAACGGCTGGTTGGCGGACGAGCGTTGGCCGATCCGACGCCTGGTCGTGCAGGGCAGTTTCGAGCAGGTCGACGAAGCGGCGGTCCGCGCTGCGGTCGCGCCACGTGTGCGCGCGGGCTTCTTCGCGGTCGAACTCGATGCGGTGAAGGCCGCAGTCGAGGCGTTGCCCTGGGTCGAACACGCCGAAGTGCGCAAGCATTGGCCGGACCGCATCGACGTGCGCGTAGAGGAGCGCGTGCCGATTGCGTTCTGGGGCGAAGATCGCCTGCTCAGTCATCACGGCGACGTCTTCGCCGCCGATGCCGCGCGCGTGCCCGAGACCTTGCCGCGTCTGTACGGGCCTGATGCGCGTGCGGGCGAAGTCTGGGAGCAGCACCGTGTCGCGCGGGAGCGACTGGCGCTGATCGGCTTCGACGTGCGCGCCACACGCATGAATCCGCGTGGCGCCTGGCTGGTCGCGACCGAGGACGGCGCCGAGTTCGTGCTTGGGCGCGAACAGACCGCCGAACGACTCAACCGCTTCATCGCCGCAATGCAGCGCCTGCCGGCAGCAGAACGCAGCCGCATCGCGCGCGCCGACCTTCGCTATGCAAACGGGTTTTCGGTGATCTGGCGTGCGCCTGTGGTGCCGGAAGCGCCGGTGCCTGACACCACGGAATCGATCCAGGGGAGTGCGCATGAACCGCAAGTCTGACAAGGCGCTGCTGGTCGGTCTCGATATCGGCACGGCCAAGGTTTCGGCCATCGTCGGCGAATACGCGCCGGGCGAAGGCGTCGAAGTGATCGGCATCGGGACCGCTGCGTCGAAAGGCCTCAAGCGCGGCGTCGTCGTCGACATCGAATCGACCGTACAGGCGATCCAGCGCGCAATCGAAGAAGCCGAGCTGATGGCCGGCTGCGAAATCCGTTCGGTGTTCGCATCGATCGCCGGCAGCCACATCCGCTCGCTGAACTCGCAGGGTGTGGTCGCGATCCGCAATCAGGAGGTCATGGATGACGACGTCGAGCGCGTGCTCGACGCCGCGCGTGCGGTCGCGATCCCGGCCGACCAGCGCATCCTGCACGTGCAGGCGCAGGAATATGTGCTCGACGAACAGGAAGGCATCCGTCATCCGGTCGGCATGATCGGTGTGCGCCTCGAGGCGCGCGTTCACGTCATCACCGGCGCGCAGTCGGCGGCGCAGAACATCAGCAAGTGCGTGTCGCGCGCCGGACTGAAGGTCGACGACCTGATTCCGTCGCAGCTGGCATCGGCGCAGTCGGTCCTGACCCAGGACGAACGCGACCTCGGTGTCTGCATCGTCGACATCGGTGCCGGCACCACCGACATCGCCGTCTACACGCAGGGCGCGATGCGCCATACCGCGTCGCTCGGCATCGCCGGCGACCAGGTCACGAACGACATCGCCTTCGCGTTCCGCACGCCGACGCCGTTCGCCGAGGAGATCAAAGTCAAGTACGCCTGCGCGTTGGCGCAGCTGGCGCGACCGGAGGAGACGATCGAAGTCGCGATGGTGGGTGATCGCGCCCCGCGCCGTTTGCAGCGTCAGCTGCTCGCCGATGTCGTGCAGAAGCGCTACGAGGAAATCTTCGAGATGGTGCAGGCGGAACTGCGCCGCTCCGGTCTCGAGGAACTCGTCGCGGCCGGCATCGTGCTGACCGGCGGCGGTTCGAAGATGGAAGGCATCGTCGAGCTGGCCGAGGAGCTGTTCCACATGCCGGTGCGTGTGGGCGTGCCGCAATACGTGTCGGGCCTCGGCGACGTGATCAACAACCCGGTGCATGCGACCGGGGTCGGCTTGTTGCTCGCGGGCAGCAAGCATCCGTCGCTGCGTGCGGCGCCGAGTCCGGCGGGCGAGGCGGTCGGTTCCTTGTGGGGGCGACTGCGCAAGTGGGTGTCGGGCGAGTTTTGAGATCAAACGTCGATGCGCGCCGCGCGTCGATGCAGGGATTCCGCGAGATGCGGAAACGGAGCCGGACGGCGATCCGGTCACAACAAAAGAAGCAGCATCACTGGAGGTAGGGAAATGTTTGAATTTGTCGAAACACCAGCACCGAATGCGGTCATCAAGGTCATTGGCGTGGGCGGCGGCGGCGGCAACGCGGTCGCGCACATGGTCAATGCCGGCGTCGAAGGCGTGGAGTTCATCTGCGCCAATACGGATGCGCAGGCGCTCCGCAACTGCCCGGCCAAGACCACGGTCCAACTCGGTGGCAATGTCACCAAGGGCTTGGGCGCCGGCGCCAACCCGGAAGTCGGCAAGCAGGCCGCGATGGAAGATCGCGAACGCATGCGCGAGATCCTGACTGGCGCCGACATGGTCTTCATCACCTGCGGCATGGGCGGCGGCACCGGCACCGGCGCGGCCCCCGTGGTCGCTCAGCTCGCGAAGGAAATGGGCATCCTGACCGTCGCGGTCGTGACCAAGCCCTTCCCGTTCGAGGGCCGCAAGCGCCAGCAGATCGCGCTCGCCGGTATCGACGCGTTGTCGCAGTACGTCGATTCGCTGATCACCATCCCGAACGAGAAGCTGCTGTCGGTGCTGGGTCGCGAGACCTCGCTGCTGTCGGCGTTCAAGTCGGCCAATGACGTGTTGCTCGGCGCCGTGCAGGGCATCGCCGACTTGATCACCCGCCCGGGTCTGATCAATGTCGACTTCGCCGACGTGCGCACGGTCATGTCCGAAATGGGCATGGCGATGATGGGCACCGGCGTCGCCCGCGGCGACGATCGAGCCACCGCCGCGGCCGAATTTGCGGTCAACAACAAGCTGCTGGAGGACATCAACCTGGCCGGTGCCTGCGGCATCCTGGTCAATGTCACCGCCGGCATGGACCTGACCATGCACGAGTTCGACGAGATCGGCCGCACCATTTCCGAATTCGCGGCCGAGGACGCGACCGTGGTCATGGGCACCGTGCTCGACCCGGACATGCGCGACGAGATCCGCGTCACCGTTGTGGCGACCGGTCTGAATCGCGTGCAGCCGGTTCGTGTGGCCCCGACGGCGCCGATCACCCAGCCGCGTGTGTCGCTGGTCGGTGCGCGCCAGCGTCCGGTCGACGACTACCCGCAGCCGGCACGTATGGTGGCCGGTATGGGCGGTCGCCCAATCGCTGCCACGGCTGCAGCAGCCGCGACCGCCACGGCCGCCGACACAGCGCGTGCACCGGTCGACGACTACCTCGATATTCCGGCCTTCCTGCGCCGCCAGGCCGACTGACCCCCATCCGGCGGTTCGCCGCCGCGACGGGAACCTGCCTCCGCCCCCGGCTGTCGCCGCAGCCGGGCGGTTCGTTCACCCGTCGCTGGCGGCTGTTGTAAAAACGCAACAAACTAATGTCTTTTCGCTGGCGGCCCGGT
Source organism: Pseudomonadota bacterium (assembly GCA_022705045.1). Lineage (GTDB taxonomy): Bacteria > Pseudomonadota > Gammaproteobacteria > Xanthomonadales > Ahniellaceae > JADKHK01. The sequence goes on from JAKJFE010000059.1 coordinate 15,565, forward strand.
TCCAAGGGCCGAAACCGACATGCTAAGGTTGCCGAAATATGTCGTCCCTCGGACGAGGCTTTCTTGCGCATGATCAAGCAACGCACATTGAAGAATGTCATCCGCGCCACTGGCGTCGGCATTCATACCGGGCAAAAGGTCTATCTGACCCTGCGCCCTGCCGCTCCGGACGCCGGTATTGTCTTCCGTCGCGTGGATCTGGCTGAACCGGTCGAGATCAAGGCCTGCGCCGAGAACGTCGGTGCCACAGCGATGTCGACCACCCTGCTCAAGGACGGCGTACGCATCTCGACGGTGGAACATCTGCTGTCGGCCATGGCCGGCCTCGGTATCGACAATGCCTATGTCGATGTCAGTGCCTCCGAAGTGCCGATCATGGATGGCAGCGCCGGTCCCTTCGTGTTCCTGCTGCAGTCCGCCGGTATCGAAGAGCAGAACGTCGCCAAGCGCTTCATTCGCATCAAGAAATCCGTCACCGTCCGCGATGGCGACAAATGGGCCCGGTTCGATCCGTTCGATGGTTTCAAGGTCGGCTTCACCATCGATTTCGACCATCCCATCTTCACCCGCAAGACTTCCTCGGCCGAGATCGACTTCTCGACCACCTCGTTTGTGAAGGAAGTCAGCCGCGCCCGCACCTTCGGATTCATGCGCGACATCGAGATGCTGCGCGAGCGCAATCTCGTGCTCGGCGGCAGCATGGACAACGCCGTGGTGCTCGACGACTACCGTGTGCTCAACGAAGACGGCCTGCGTTACGAGGACGAATTCGTCAAGCACAAAATTCTCGACGCAATCGGCGACCTGTACCTGCTCGGGCACAGCCTGATCGGTGCCTTCTACGGCTACAAGTCCGGTCACCAGTTGAACAATCTGCTGCTGCGCACGCTCGTGGCGGACAGCAAGGCCTGGGAAGAGATCACGTTCACCGATTCGGCGGACGCGCCGATCTCCTACGCCCATCCGGCGCAGGCGATCTGATTCACCGGAAAGAGACTTGAATCAAAGCCGCCTCAGGCGGCACGCCGGAAAATCGGCGATGGAAACATCATTCGGCAAGGGATGCCAAACGCGACAACAGTTCCCGCAGTTCGGGATCGGTTGTTGCGGCCGCTGCAGCACCGAGGTGCTTTGCAGCGGCCGGGGAAAGCGGTTTCGCGGGCGTCTCCGAAGGAACGGAGAACTCCGGCACCGTTTTCACCACCAGTCGGGCCAGTGGTTCCGGCCAGAGTGCGGCGGCGAGCGCGAGCAATCGCGATTGTTCGGTCCGCAGTCGGGCCGCCACCGCCGACTGGCCGGTGACCAGCACCAGTGCGTCCGAGCGCACGTTGGCGACGCAAAACCACGTCGCCCAGGGTTCGGACAACTGGCGTCGCAACCGGGTGTCGAGCTGTCGCAAGAGTGCGGCACGCTCGATCAGCGAATGCAACGAGGGCGAACGTGCCGAACGCGATGCGTCGACGGCATGGGCGAGGGGATTGCTTCGCGATTCCGGGGGCATGGCCATACCGACAGGTTAAACGAATGAACATCATCATTGTCGCCAAACCCGATGCCGGTACCCGCGTCTTCAGTCTCTCCGACAAGCGCGTGCGTACTGCAGCCGGCATCGCCCTGGGCGCTCTGGTCCTGGGCTTGTTCGGGTTGGGCGCATGGTTTGGCGCCGCCTTCATCGGTCCGCGTCATCTCCGCGGCCAACTGAGTGGCACCCGCAGCGCGCTGGTTGCGCAGCAGGGTGAAGTCGAACGCCTGAACGGCGTCGTTTCCCGTGACATGAATGCCCTGGCGCTGCGCATCGGTCGCATCCAGGCCGAAACCACCCGGCTCAACGCCCTCGGTGGTCGACTGGCCAAGCTTGGCAAGCTCGATGATGGCGAATTCAACTTCGGTTCCGAGCCGGACCTGGGTGGTCCCGAACACGCCGGCCTGATGATGACCACCTCGGCGCCTGCGCAGATTTCCACCGAGATCGGTCGGCTCGAGCGCCAACTGGCCTCGCAGTCCCGGCAGCTCAGCGTGCTGGAAGAATTGCTGTCCGACCGCGAGTTGGATGCCAGCCTGATGCCCTCGGGTACGCCGGTGCGTTCCGGCTACATCTCGTCGCGCTACGGCTACCGCGCCGATCCGATGACGGGCGCCCCCGATTTCCATCCCGGCATCGATTTCGATGGTGATTACGGCACCGATATCCTTGCCGTCGGCTCGGGTGTCGTGTCGTTCTCCGGCATCAAGCCCGGTTACGGCAACACCATCGAAATCGATCACGGCAACGGTTACGTCACCCGTTACGGCCACAACTCCAAGAACTTAGTGTCCGTGGGTGACCCGGTGCGCGATGGCGATGTGATCGGCAAAGTCGGTTCCACCGGCCGTTCGACCGGAACGCATGTACACTTCGAAGTCTGGCGCGACGGTCGCGTCATCAATCCGAACGAATTCGTGCGCAATCCGGGCTGAGCGCTTGTAATCGTCGCGACCGACCCCAAACGTGAAGATTCTGTGGGGCCGCCTGCCCGGGCGGCCTTCGCGTTTCCGGATTCCACCTACGCGTTGAGACCATGTTCAATCAGATCCTGACCCGCCTGTTCGGCAGTCGTAACGAACGCCTGCTCAAGGGCTACGAAAAGATCAAGCAGCAGATCAACGCGCTTGAACCGAAGATGCAGCAACTCAGCGATGCCGAACTCCAGGCCAAAACCCCGGAGTTCAAGGCGCGCATCGAGAAGGGGGAAACCCTGGACGCCTTGTTGCCGGAGGCGTTTGCGGTGATGCGCGAGGCGTCGAAGCGCGTTCTCGGCATGCGTCACTATGACGTCCAGCTGGTCGGCGGCATGGTGCTGCACCAGGGCAAGATCGCGGAAATGCGTACCGGCGAGGGCAAGACCCTGGTCGGCACCCTCCCGGTGTATCTCAACGCACTCGCCGGCAAGGGCGTGCATGTCGTCACCGTGAATGACTACCTCGCCAAGCGCGACTCGGCCTGGATGGGCCGCGTCTACAACTGGCTCGGTCTGTCGGTCGGTGTGGTCTACCCGGGCATGAACCACGCCGACAAGCGTGCTGCGTATGCTGCGGACATCACCTACGGCACCAACAACGAATACGGCTTCGACTATCTGCGCGACAACATGGCGCTGTCCGCCGAAGATCGCTATCAGCGTGGCCAGTTCTTCGCCATCGTCGACGAAGTCGACTCGATCCTGATCGACGAAGCGCGTACCCCGCTGATCATTTCCGGGCCGGCCGACGAGTCCCCGCAGCTGTACCTGCGCGTCAATACGGTCGTGCCGAAGCTGTCGCGGCAGAAAGCCGAGGAAGGCGAGGGCGACTTCTGGGTCGACGAGAAGCAGAAGCAGGTGCACCTCTCGGAAGCGGGCATGGAACACGCCGAATCCTTGCTGCGTGCGGCCGGCATCATTGGTGCCGAAGACAGCCTGTACGACGCGCACAACATCATGGTCGTGCACCATTTGAACGCGGCGCTGCGTGCCCACAACCTGTATCAGCGCGATGTCGACTACATCGTCCGCGACGGCGAAGTGATCATCGTCGACGAATTCACCGGGCGCACGCTTGCGGGCCGGCGCTGGTCGGACGGTCTGCACCAGGCAGTTGAAGCCAAGGAAGGTGTGCCGATCCAGCGCGAAAGCCACACCTTCGCCTCGATCACCTTCCAGAACTACTTCCGCCTGTACAAGAAGCTCGCCGGCATGACCGGCACGGCCGATACCGAAGCCTACGAGTTCCAGCAGATCTACGGGCTCGAAGTGGCCGTGATTCCGACCCACCGACCGATGATTCGCAAGGATCATCCGGATCTGGTGTTCCTCAAGGTCGAGGCGAAGTGGAATGCAATCATCGAGGACATCAAGGCCTGTCACGCGCGCAAGCAGCCGGTGCTGGTTGGTACCACATCGATCGAAGTGTCGGAGATGCTCGGCGAGCGTCTGGAAGCGCTCCGCATTCCTCACCAGGTTCTGAACGCGAAGCAGCACGAGCGAGAAGCGCACATTGTCGCGCAAGCGGGTCGTCCAGGTGCCGTCACCATCGCGACCAACATGGCGGGTCGTGGTACTGACATCGTGCTCGGCGGGAATCTCGAAGCGGAACTGGCCCTGTTGCCGCCGGAGGCCGGTGAGGCTGAACGTGCCGCGGTCAAGGCCGCGTGGCAGAAGCGCCACGACGAGGTGCTGGCTGCGGG
>JAKJFE010000201.1 GCA_022705045.1 Pseudomonadota bacterium
GATGCCGGCGAATTCCATCAGGAAGCGGTTGACGTCGAGCGGATTCGCGACGACGCGCTTGACCTTGCGCCGGAGCAGGCGCTCCAGATCGGGCAGCCAGCGCGTGTCGAACGGTTCGCTGGTCGCGATCGTCAAGGCGTCGGCGCTCACTTCGACCGGCAGGATGCGATAGCGCGTGGCGTAGTTCGGTGCCACCACTTCGCCGACCCGCGCGATGTCGATCTTGGTCGGATCGATGCGCAAATAGGGCAGGCCGGCCTTGTGCGCCAGCCACTCGGTCAGCGCCTCGAGCGTCAAGTGCCGGCCCGGCTCGCGGGGGTCGGGGAGCTTGGCGTTCGCGATCAGGATCAGCGGGTGCATCTCCGCGCGTGCCAGCCCCTTGCCGAGTCGGATCGTCTTTGCCGCCTCGGCGGTGATCAGGTGCTCGACGATCAGTGCCGCCAGCACCTCGTCGAGTTCAACACGCTTGCCCTCGGAAAATCGGCTGGTCGCGAACGCCGCCCGTCCATCCATGGGCACTGCCTTGTGGGACTCGTGCTTGCTCATCGCCATCCTTCCGTGCCGGCTGTGGGCCGCAGCCCGGGATTGTGGACCCAGTCGCGACGCAGCGCGAGTGCGCCATGTTGCAAATCCGGGACGGGACCCTCATTCTTACCCGGTATTACCGGAGGGGACGATGTCGGCATTTTCGATCACCAGCAAGGGTCAGGTCACGATCCCCAAGGAAGTGCGCCAGCGCCTCGGCCTGCGCGCCGGCAGCAAGGTGCGCTTCCGCGTGGTCGGTGACCATGCCGAAATCGAACGCATCGGACCCGCCACCCTGCCGTCGGTTCGCAGTGGTGCCGGCATGCTGAAACACAAGGTACCGGCGTGTCCGGTCGACTTCGATGTGGCGACGCTTCTGGCCACCGATTCCGCGACACGCAAGCGCACGCGATGAGCGGCGCCATCGGTCTCGACACCAATGTGCTGGTCCGCTACTTCGTCGCGCCAGGCGATGATGTCGCCGAGCGGCAACAATGCGATCAGGCGCGCACATTGATCGATGCCGGACAGCCGCTGAAGATCTGCAAGACGGTGCTGCTCGAACTGGAATGGGTGTTGCGTGGCTATTACCGCTATGCCCGCAGCGATATCGGCCGTGTCCTGGCCTGGTTGGTCGAACAGCCGCACATCACGCTGGAAGATCGTTCGGCGGTCGGGCGCGCACTGGCGAATTACGACGCCGGCTTCGATTTCGCTGACGCCTTGCATCACGCCAGTTATGGCGACTGCCAGCAGGTCGCGAGTTTCGACGACCGCGGCTTCGCGCGCCGCGCCGAGAGACTCAAGCTGCAACCGCCGGTCAAGCTTCCAACGTCCCGGCGCCGGCGCTGAGCTTGGAAGCCGCTTGGGGCAGCTATACTTCGGCGCTTTTCGCCCCAGACCGGAACTCCCATGACAGGCCCGACATTCCAGGACGTGATCCAGACGCTGAACCGCTATTGGGCGGAGCAGGGTTGCGTGCTGATCCAGCCGCTCGACACCGAAGTCGGTGCCGGCACCTTCCATCCCGCGACCTTCCTGCGTGCGCTGGGGCCGGAGCCGTGGCGTGCGGCCTATGTGCAGCCGTCGCGCCGACCCACCGATGGTCGTTACGGCGAGAATCCGAACCGCCTGCAGCACTACTACCAGTACCAGGTCGTGCTGAAGCCGAATCCGGCCAACATCCTCGATCTCTACATCGGTTCATTGAAGGCGCTCGGTCTCGATCCGCTGACGCACGACCTGCGCTTCGTCGAAGACAACTGGGAAAGCCCGACGCTCGGCGCCTGGGGCCTCGGCTGGGAAGTCTGGTTGAACGGCATGGAAGTCACCCAGTTCACCTATTTCCAGCAGGCCGGCGGCCTCGACTGCAAGCCGGTGACCGGCGAGATCACCTACGGCTTGGAACGTCTCGCGATGTATCTGCAGAACGTCGACAACGTCTATGACCTCGTCTGGGTGCAGGGCCCGCAGGGCACGGTCACCTATGGCGATGTCTATCACCAGAACGAGGTCGAGCAGAGCACGTACAACTTCGAACACGCGAATGTCGACGCGTTGTTCGCGTGGTTCGACACCTGCGAAGGCGAGGCACTGAAGCTGGTCGAGAAGGGCCTGCCGCTGCCGGCCTACGACCAGGTCTGCAAGGCCAGCCACAGCTTCAACCTGCTGGATGCGCGTCGCGCCATCAGCGTGACCGAACGCCAGCGCTACATCCTGCGTGTGCGCACGATCGCGAAGGCGGTGGCCGAGTGTTACCACGCGCAACGCGAGAAGCTCGGCTTTCCGGGCCTGAAGCACAAGGCGGCCTGAACGCGCCCCTCACCCCGCCTCTCCCCGCGTTGCGGGGCGAGGGAGACCAGACAGAGCAGCGCGCTTCATCAGTCGCGCAGCAGCAAGGAAATACGATGAATCCGATTGCACCGTTGTTGATCGAACTCGGCACCGAAGAACTGCCGCCGAAGGCGCTGGATGAACTCGCGAACGCGTTCCGCGATGGCGTTGCTGCCGGCTTGAGCAAGCGCGGCATCGCGCACACCGCGCATTCGGTGCGTGCGTTGTATTCGCCGCGTCGCCTCGCCGTCTGGATCGAGGACGTTGCGCTGGAACAGCCCGAGCAGAAACTCGAACGCCGCGGCCCGGCCGCGAATGCCGCGTTCGATGCGTCCGGCACGCCGACCAAGGCCCTGATCGGTTTCGCGCACAGCTGCGGCGTCACTGTCGAGCAGCTGGAGAAGATCGATACCGACAAGGGCGCGTGGTTCGTGCATCGCGCCGTGAAGCCGGGTGAAGCGACGGCGGCACTGCTGCCGCAGATCATCGAGGAGGCGCTGAAGGCGCTGCCGATCCCGAAGCCGATGCGCTGGTCCGACCTCGACTACCAGTTCGTGCGCCCGGCGCATTGGCTGGTGATCCTGCTCGGTGGCGAAGTCGTGCCGGCCGAGATCCTCGGCCTGAAATCCGATCGCATGAGTCGCGGCCACCGCTTCCATCATCCGGAGCCGGTGTGGATCAGCAACGCCAACGACTACATCGACGCGCTGCGTGCCGCGAAGGTGCTGGTCAATCCGGCCGAACGCGCGAATCGCGTGATCGCCGAAGTACAACGTGTGGCCGAGGCCAGCGGCGGCGTGCCGCGTCTGCGCCAGGAACTGGTCGACGAAGTGAAGAACCTGGTCGAGTGGCCGGTCGGCATCGCCTGCACCTTCGAGCGTGACTTCCTGCGCGTGCCGCAGGAAGCGCTGATCATGACGATGGAGTCGAACCAGAAGTTCTTCCCGGTGTTCGATGCGAACGGCAAGCTGACCGAACATTTCATCGGCGTCGCCAACATCGAGAGCCGTGATCCGAACGAGATCCGCAAGGGTTATGAACGCGTGATCCGTCCGCGCTTCGCCGACGCCAAGTTCTTCTTCGATGACGACCTGAAGACGCCGCTCGCCGCGCAGCAGGACGCGCTGCAGAAGGTCACCTACCAGCAGAAACTCGGTTCGGTCTGGGACAAGGTCTGCCGCGTCGGCGAACTGGCGCGCGTGATCGCCGAACGCCTGCGCTCGATGCACGGCCTCGGGGTCGATCCGGCGCAGGCGACGCAGGCCGCCAAGCTCGCCAAGTGCGACCTGATGACGCGCATGGTCGGCGAATTCCCGGAGCTGCAGGGCATCATGGGTCGCTACTACGCGAGTGCGCAGGGTGAAGCCGCCGAAGTCGCGAACGCGCTCGACGAGTTCTACCAGCCGCGTTTCGCCGGTGATGCGATCGCGCCGAGCCGTCTCGGCCAGGTGCTCGCCATCGCCGAGAAGCTGGACACGCTGGCCGGCATGTTCGCGATCGGCCAGAAGCCGACCGGCAACAAGGACCCATTCTCGCTGCGCCGCAATGCGCTCGGCCTCGCGCGCACGCTGATCGAAGGCGGGCTGGATCTCGATCTGAATGCGCTGCTGCGCGAAGCCATCGCCGCGATCTCGACCGATGCGCTCGATGCGAAGGCGAACGATCTCTACGACTTCATCACCGACCGCCTGCGCGGCTATTACGCCGACCAGGGCATTCGCGGTGATGCCTTCGAAGCCGTGCTCGCCGTTCGCCCGGCCAGCCTGCGCGACTTCGACCGCCGCATCCGCGCCATCGACGTGTTCACCAAGCAGCCGGAAGCCGAGAGCCTTGCGGCCGCGAACAAGCGCATCGGCAACATCCTGCGCCAGGCCGGCGAGAAGCAGTTCGCCATCGCCGAGCGCGTCGATGCCGCCTTGCTCGATGCCGGCGCCGAAACCGATCTGGCGAACGCCCTGTCGGCCGCGATGGCCGAGGTCGAACCGCTGATGCGCGAACACCGCTACGTCGAAACGATGCAACGCCTCGCGCAACTCAAGCCGGTCGCCGACGCCTTCTTCGACGGCGTCATGGTCATGGTCGACGACCCCGCCAAACGC
>JAKJFE010000060.1 GCA_022705045.1 Pseudomonadota bacterium
CCAGCTAGCATCGGCGGATGAACGACACGACCACGGCGGACACCGCCCATTCCTTCCGCGCTTATTTCGAGAAGGCGCCGCTCGGCGCCCTGCTGCTCGGCATCTCGTCCGGCTTTCCGTACGCGATGATCGGCGCGACGCTGACGACCCGCCTCGCGCAGGACGGCATCGACAAGAAAAGCGTGACGGCGTTTTCGCTGGCCTTCCTGGTCTACAACTTCAAGGTGTTGTGGGCGCCCTTGATCGACCGCGCACCACTGCCCTTGTTGTCGCGTTTCGGGCAGCGCCGCTCCTGGTTGTGGTTCGCGGCGGCCTTCGTTGCGATCGCTGTGATTGCGCTCGGCCATGTCGATCCGAAAGCCGACCTGTCGGCCGTCGCATTCGCGGCGATTCTGGTCGGCGTGGCTGGCGCGACCTTCGACATCGTGATCGACGCCTATCGCATCGAGACGCTGGCGCCGCATCAGCTCGGTACCGGCTCGGGCATGTCGCAATACGGGTGGCGCATCGGCTCGACCGCGGCGGCGAGTCTGGCCTTGCTCGTGTCGGCCAAGGCGGGATGGGGCATGGCCTATGCGTTGTGCGCGGTCTTCGCGCTGCCGGCGGTGATCGCGTCGCTGTGGCTCGGCGAACCGGTGCGCAAGGTCGTGCGCACCGGCGCCGGGTCAATCGCGGCAGCGGTCGATGCCGTGGTCGCGCCGTTGTCCGAGTTCCTGCGCCGCCAGGGCGCATGGCTGGTGCTGTTGTTCGTGCTGCTGCACAAGATCGGCGACACGCTCGCGAACCTGACGCTGCGCCTGCTGCTGAACGACCTCGGGTTCAGCAATGACGAGATCGCGACCTACGATGTCGGCGTCGGTTTCATTGCGCTGATGCTCGGCATCTTCGTCGGCGGCGTGTTGTATGCGCGCTTCGGCATGAAACGCGCAGTGCTCGCGAGTCTGGTGTTGATGGCGGTATCCAACCTCAGTTTCGCGGCGTTGGCCCAGATGGGACACAACAACGCGATGCTGGCATTCACGCTCGGCTTCGAGAACTTCGCGAGTGGCATCGGTGGTGTTGCGGTCGTCGCCTACCTGTCGGCGTTGTGCAACCTGTCGTTCACGGCGACGCAGTTCGCGCTGCTTTCGGCAACGACCTCGATCGCCGGCCGCATCCTCACCGGCACCACGGCCGGCGCGCTGATCGAACAATTCGGCTACGTGCAGTTCTACCTGCTCACCACCGTCGCGGCCGTGCCTGGCATCCTGCTGTTCGTCTGGATGATGCGCAGCGGCTTGGTCGATCGCGTGTTGGAAGCACGCGAGACACCCGCTCAATCGGCGTAGTCGACCACCACAGGCGCATGGTCCGAGAACTTCGGTTCGCCGTGGATCACGCAGTGCTTCAACCGGTCGCGCAGGCCCGGCGTGACCATCTGGTAGTCGATGCGCCAGCCGACGTTCTTGGCGCGCGCGGCACCGCGTTGTGACCACCAGGAATAGTCCTCGCCTTCCGGCTTCAGGTGGCGATAGGCATCGGTCCAGCCGCGTTCGCACAGACCGTTCAACCACGCGCGCTCTTCCGGCAGACAGCCGGAGTTCTTCTGGTTCGACGTCCAGTTCTTGATGTCGAGCCGCGAGCGCACGATGTTCCAGTCGCCACAGAGCACATAGTCGCGGCCACTGGCCAGCCAGTCTGCAAAGATCGGGGCGATCCAGTCCATGACCTTGAACTTGAACTGCTGGCGCTCCTCGCCCGATGAACCGGAGGGCAGGTACATCGACACCACGCTGAGGTTGCCATAGCGAGCCTCGATGTAGCGCCCTTCCTCGTCGAAAGCGTCCCAGCCGAGACCGGTGCGGACCTCGTCCGGGGCGCGCCGCGTATAGATCGCGACACCGCTGTAGCCCTTCTTCGTGGTCGCATCGCGGATGTGCCGCTGGTACCCGGCGGGCGCGAACATGGCGTCGCCGAGCTGCTCGGCCTGCGCCTTCATTTCCTGCACGCAGAGCACGTCCGGCTGTTGCGCCGCAAACCAGTCGAAGAAACCCTTGGTGGCGGCGGACCGGATCCCGTTGGCGTTGAAGCTGACGATACGCATGGCTGCCTTGTCCTGAAACGGCCCGCACCATAACCGAAGCCGGTGCTGCTGCCGAGGGTGCGGATCGCTAGACTGCGCGCCCCGCCGACCGGAGCCCGCCATGCGCGACCACCAACGCGATTTCTTCACGCTGGCATTGCGCCACCAGGTGCTGCGCTTCGGCGAATTCACGCTGAAATCGGGACGGGTCAGCCCCTATTTCTTCAACGCCGGCCTGTTCAATGATGGCGCGGCGTTGGCTGCGCTGGGCCGCGCCTACGCGACCACCTTGACCGACAGCGGCCTTGGATTCGACATGCTGTTCGGCCCGGCTTACAAGGGCATCGCCCTGGCCACGACGGTGGCGATCGCGCTGGCCGACCACCATGGCCGCAACGTACCGCTGGCGTTCAACCGCAAGGAAGCGAAGACGCACGGCGAAGGCGGCGCCCTGATCGGCGCACCGCTGAAGGGGCGCGTGCTGATCGTCGATGACGTGATTACCGCCGGCACCGCCGTACGCGAAGCGATCGACCTGATCCGTAGCCACGGCGCCGAACCCGCGGGGGTTCTGATCGCACTCGACCGTCAGGAACGCGGCCAGGGCGAACGCTCGGCGGTCGAGGACGTGCGCGCCGAATTCGGCCTGCCGGTCGTCGCCATCGCCGGGCTTGCCGAGCTGTTGCAATTCACCGGCGAAAATTCCGAGCTGGTTCAGCACCGGGCCGCGCTTTTGGACTATCGTAATCGGCATGGTGTCGCGGCCTGAGGCCGCTTTCGGAGTCGATCATGCGTGTATCGGGTTGGGTGTCGTTGGTCGTGCTCGGTCTGGTCGTGGCCCTGCCGGTATCGGCGGGCAAGCTGTACAAATGGGTCGACGAGAAAGGCAATGTGCACTACAGCGACTGCGTGCCGCCCGAGGCCGCCAAGCTGGCGCGCGAAGAGAAGAACCAGGATGGCGTGACGGTGAAGGAAGTCGCGCGCGCCAAGACCGAGGAAGAACTCGCCGCCGAAGCCGCACAACGCGTGAAGGACGAGGAAGCGCGCAAGATCGCCGAAGCGCAGGCGCAGGCCGATCGTGCGCTGATGCTGTCCTACACGACCGAAGACGATCTCCTGCGCGCCCGCGAGCAGGAACTCGGCGTGATCGAAGCGAACATGGCAACCGCCAAACTCACCATCGCCAGCCAGGAAAAGAATCTGTCCGACCTGCTGGCGCATGCGGCCGATTTCGAACGCAACAAGAAGCCGGTGCCGCAAGCCGTGACCGATTCGATCGCGCACGTGCGCGCCCAGATCGAAGCGCAGCAGAAGACGCTGAAGGAACGCGAAGGCTCGAAGGACACCGTGCACAACGAGTACGAGGCCAAGCTGCTGCGTTGGCGCGAACTGTCCGCGAAGAACGCGAAGGACGCCGCTGCCGCAGCGGCGGCAGCCGACAAGTAGGAGCGTTCAGCGCCCGACGCGCTCGAGTGTGCCGTCGGGGGTGCGAATCAGGGCTTGGCCACGCCCTTGTGCCTTGGCGTCGTAGAGCAGGGCGTCGGCCTGCTGCAGCGCGGTTTCGCTGCGCTCACCGTGTTGCGGCCGCCAGACGACGGCACCGATACTGATGCCGACGTGCGCGTCGGGCGCCACCGCCGCATGCGGAATCTGCAGCATGTCGACAGCGCGCAGCGCGGCTGCGAGCAACGACACCATCATGGCCCGGTCGGCATGCGGCACGATCCAGACGAATTCCTCGCCGCCGTAACGCGCCACCAGGCCGTCGGCGGGACAGACGCCGGCGATCGCCTGGGCCACGCGCCGCAGACAGTCGTCGCCAGCGCCGTGGCCGTAGTGGTCGTTGTAGCGCTTGAAATGGTCGACGTCGATCAAGGCCAGTCCCAGCGGGTACTGCTGGGTTTCGGCGTCCTGCCAGTAGCGACCCAGGGCGATACCGAACTGGCGACGGTTGGCCACACCGGTGAGCGCATCTTCGCCGGCGATGCGCGCCAGTTCGTCACGCGCCGCCACGAGGTCGCGCGTGCGCACGGCCACTTCGTTTTCGAGTACGCGATTGCGCTCGGCCAGGACGCGCACCCGCCAGCGCACTGCCCATCGCGCGAGCAGCCCGAGCAGCACGAGGTATCCGGCGAACGCCCACCAGCGCAGCCACGGCGCGGACGCGATGCTGAAGGCCAGCTCGACCGGCCCGGACTCGATGCCGCGGGCATCGCGCGCCCACACCCGGAAGCGGTAATCACCGGCACCGAGATTGGTGTAGTCCTTGCGCCGCGACTCCTGCCAGGCCGTCGGTTGCGGATCGAAGCCGATGAGCTGGAAGCGGTAACGCACGCGCGATTCGGCATGGTGCGCCAGCAGTGACGCGGCGAAGCCGAGGTTGCGCTGGGTGTGGTCCAGCACTTCGCCGCCGAACAGGCGCCGGCTGCCATCGGCGAGTTCGGCGCGATCGATCCACAAGGGCCTGGGCGTGTCGTCGGGGCGTTCGAGGCGCGGGTCGTACATCGCCAGGCCACGCGCCGTGCCGAACCAGATGCGACCGTCGGCATCGACCAGGCGCGCGCCCTGCTGGCAATCGCTGCTCGGCAAGCCATCTTCGATCGACACCAGCTCGACCGAGAACGGCGCGACCGCCGCGGGTGTGCCCGGCGTCAATCGCGCGATGCCGCGGGTGGTACAGACATAGACGCGCCCCTGATGATCGGCAGCGATGCTCTGCACGGTGTCGCCCGGCAAGGCCGGTGTCGTGGTGGTCGTCAACCATTGCGGTTGCGCGGCCGCATCATCGATGTCGAGGCGGAACACGCCGCCGGACAGCGTGCCGGCCCAGAGCCAGCGCACGCCGTCGGCCCCGGTCACCAGATGGATCGCGAGGATGTTGTCGCTGGGCAGGCCGTCGGCGCGATCGAGCACGTCCCAGACCCCGTCGCGCAGGCGTGCGATGCCTTTGCTGGTCGCTACCCACAGGGTGCGTACCCCGTCGCGACCGGTGGTCTCGAGCAACTGGGTGACGATTTCGCTCGGCAGTTCGCGGCCCGGCCGATAAGTGTGCCAAGCGCCGTTTTCCAGCTTGGCGAGGCCACCCTCGGTCGCCGCCCACAGCACCGGCGCGCCATGCTCTGCACGTGCCTCGACCAGCTGGTAAATGCGCTGGTTCGGCAGGCCGGTCGTGTCCAGCAGGGTCCAGCGCCCGTTTTCCAGGCGACCGATGCCGCCCCCGAACGACGCCACCCACAACACCGGCCGGCCCTCGGCATTGCGCGTCTCCAGCAGCGAGAACAGGATGGTGTGACGCAGGGCTTCCGGCAGCGGCACGGACACGAAACGATCGCCGGACCAGCGCGCCAGTTCACCATCCGAGGTGCCGGCCCAGATCACATCCTTGCCGACCTCGTCGCGCGTCAGCAGGACCGAGGTAACCGCACCGCTCGGCAGGCCGCTGGCGGCATCGAAGGTGCGCCAGACATTCGGCGACAGGCGCACCACGCCGCCGCCCCAGGTACCCAGCCACAACGTGCGCTGGCCGCCGGGCGACACCGTCTCCATGACCTTCCAGATGATCCGGATCGGCATGCCGCTGCGTTCGTCGTAACGCGTGAACCGGCCATGCTCGAACCGCAACAGACCGCCTTCGGTGCCAATCCACAATGCCGGGGTGCCGTCATCGGCAGCCGACGCACCGAACACTTCGACATTGCTCGGCAGACCCGACGCGGTATCGAGCACCGACCAGGCCCCGGCCTCGAACACCGCCACGCCGCCGCCGTAGGAAGCGAGCCACAGCGCGGGCGCACCCGAAAGCCCCGGTCCTTCGATCGCGTCGTCGACGCGATGCCCATGCAAGGCCTGCGGCACCGGCACCGGCACGAAGCGCTGCCCGTCGAATCGGGCCAGTCCTTCGGCCGTGCCGACGAACACGGCAGGCGCACCACCGAGCAGCGTGGTTTCGATCAGTGCCTCGGTATCGAGACTGGGCAATCCGTCAGCCAGGCCGAAGAGGTCGAGGCGTCGATTGTGCCAACGCGCGACGCCGCGATCGGTGGCGATCCACAAGGTGGTGTCGTCGCCAATGCCGGTCTCGAGCAGGCCGCGAACACGCAGGCTTGGCAGTTCGGCATTGCGTTCGAATGCGACGAAGGATTCGCCGTTCCAGCGCGCCAGTCCGCCATCGAAGCTGCCGACCCACAAGCCACCGGCCGACTTCAGCATCACCCGCGGATAGTTGGAATGCATGCCGGGCGGCAGCGCGACCGACTCCCAGTCCTGGCCATTGAAGCGCGCCGCACCATCCTGGGTCGCGGCCCAGACGAAGCCGCGATCGTCCTCGACCAGATCGACGATGGTGTGCTGCGGCAAACCGCTGCGCTCGTCGAAGCTGACCCAGGGCAGCCGCCCGGGCGCCGGATCGTCGATCTGGAGCACGACATGTCGCGCCTGCGCATAGACCGGCTCGGCGCCGGCCATCGGCGCCACCAGGGTCAGGGCGAGACCCGACACCGCGACCGCGACGATGTGCTTGATCGGCTCGGACCAGTGCTCGCCAGGCATCGTGTCGGCACCTCGTCGTCCGCGGCATGCGGTCGTCGGATTTAACGTCCTATTCGCATCCTTGGAAAGGGCCGGGATCGTCTCAACGCGTCCGACAATCGGCCGTCGACGCGGCGCCGCGCAGGCGCTGGTCGACGTAGTAGCCGAGCAGGTCGAGGGCCTGCTTCTGTTCGTCGGGCGACAGCAGGCTGCCGAGATCGCGCACCCAGCGCTCCGAGCATTCGGCCGCGTCGCTTCGACTGCGTCCGGCGCAATCGACCAGGTGGCCGAAAGCGATCCGGTAGCGCCGGAAGTCCTTGCGATCCATCACCGCACCATGGCCCGGTACGAGACGCATGAACGGCGCATCGTCGAGCGCGTCCAGCGCCTTGCGCCACCCGGCAGGACAGGCGGTATCGAGGAACGGCACCGGCAACGTCACCAGATCGCCAGCGATCAGGGTGCGTGACGCGCTGTCGTACACCCACACGTCACCGTCGGTGGCCGCGGCCGTCGTCAAATGGATGTCGAGATCGCGGCCGGACAGGCGCCGCCGCCCGTTCTCGATGATCGGGATCGTGGGATGCAGCAACGCGCCCTGGTCGATACGCGCCATTTCGGCCAGCCAGTTCGGCAACTCGGGCGAGTCCGGGTGCCCTGCGGCCATGTCGGCCAGCTGTCGCCGATAATTCGCCAGAAAACCGTTCATGGCGTCGACGATGGCACGACTCGCGTGCACTTCGGCGCGCGGATAGGCACGACGGACCAGCGCATTGCCGCTGACATGGTCGAGATGCCAATGCGTGTTGACGATGTCGCTGATCGACAGCCCCGATTCGGCGGCATGACGCAGAATCGCCTGCGTGTGTCCGGCGTGGCGGCCGGTGTCCACCACGATCCAGCCACGCGGACCAAGCAGCATCACGCTGTTGCCATCCGGCTGCTGGCCGGGCACGAACGCACCACGCAACAGGTGCAGATCCGGGGCGATGGTTTCGAATGACTGTGCCGCCGCAATCACCGGCGCAACGAGCATGAGCGCCAGCACGCGTGTCCAATGCCGAATCGACCTTGCCATCCGTCCCTCCGTTCTTGATCGCGATGCAACGCTATCCCGGGACGCGGCGCGTCCGCTGATCGCTGCGGCAAGCAGACGCCGAGACGGGACCAGCCGTGCGTGCGCTCAGTCGCGCTTGAGCATCGCCCTCAGACCCGCGAACGGGTTCGAAGTTGCCGCGGCGACCTTGTCCGAACCGGCCAGGCTTCCCGCCGCGTGATCGAGCTGGCGCTGGTGTTCGTTGTCGTGGCAATACAAGCACAACAGCTCCCAGTTGCTGCCGTCGGCCGGGTTGTCGTCGTGGTTGTGATTGCGATGATGCACGGTCAGCTCATGCAGGTTCACACGTGTGAACTCGCGCGCGCAGCGCCCGCAGATCCACGGATACAGGCCGAGCGCACGTTCGCGATAGCCGCTTTCGCGTTCGCGCTTCGCTTTCGCCGCCTCGGCGACGATGCGGTCCAGCGCGGCTTCGTTGATGGGTTTGCGATTCGACATGCGCGTCTCAGAACGATGAACCCGGCTGCTTCAGGAGTTCGATTTCTTCGGTTGTCGAGGCGCGACCCAGGATGGCGTTGCGGTGCGGAAAACGCCCGAAGCGATCGATGATGATCTTGTGCTTCAACTCGAAGTCGTGGTTCCCGGGCAACGCGAATTCACGATACAGGCGCTCGGCCTCGACATGGATCGCACGCGATTCGCTGTGCATGTACGGCAGGAACAGAAAGCCGCGCTCGACCGGCGTCAGTACCTCATGCGCGCGCGCCGCCACCGCTTCCTGGGCCAGCACCAGCGCCATGCCGTCCTGCGCGAACGCGCCCGGCGTGCCACGGAACAGGTTCCGCGAGAACTGGTCCAGCACGATGATCTCGGCCAGCCGTCCCTGCGCCGTCGCCCGCCAACCGAACAACTCGCCCGCCGCCGCCTGACGATGCAACGCGAGAAAGCGGCCTCGAATCAATTCATCGAACACCGGATCGACCCGCCACCACTGCGCCGGATCGATCTCGCGGAACCAGAAGTCGAGGATGGAAGAATGCATGGTCGAAGGATAACGCGCAGCGCTCTAAAGCGATCAGCATCACTTGGCGACAACAGACCACGACGTCCCCGAACAGGCTTCGATCTCGTTAACCTGAAGAGGGAATATGGGAGTCGACCGTGACGAAGACCAGAAACGACATGCTGCGAGCAACTCGTGCGGTTCTCGGCGCGCAGATGTCGGGCGATGCCGGAGAGCTCACTCGCAAGAACAACCAACTCGAACTGACGTCATCAATGACATCGGCTCGCCGACTGGTTGATACGTTGTGCAATTTCTCGGCAGACCTTTTCGCGGACGGGAGGCGGCAGCCAAAGCAGCAAAAGCGTCGCTGTCTGTGATGCGCTTGCGGAGCAGCGCTGGTTAGACATCAACCGCCGATCGAGAAATGCAGCGTAGGCTGCATGCCTTAGCTCGCTCCTATAGCCGGATGCCGCAAATATAGGAATTCGTCTCAGTCCGTGAGACAATCGTGCCAGATCTGACCGGGGACCAGCTCCCCTAGTAGGATCTACCCGGGGCGCCTAGCGCCCCTTTTTTATAGGCGGACAATTCCGTCGGCATCTCTCGGCGACGCATGCCTGCACAGAATCGGCCCGAGCCTTCCAAAGTAGGCTCGTCCACCTTTTCTCTTCATGAACGAATTGGGCTCCAGTTTCTGATAGAGCAGGAACGCACAAAGATCTGCGGCTTGTATGAGCAACGAGTCGCGAGAGTCCCTGAAGATCGGATCTTCGATAACCTTTGCGAGAGGCAGATTTCGGGTCGGCATTCCCGTTGCGCCCGGCACGGGGTTGTATCTACGCATCTTCCGCACCATCGTTCGCAATGCGCGCTGAGGTTCTCCATCGGGAATGATCATCCCGCGCTCATCGGCATTGGAGGGACCCGGAAAATTCCGATGTCCGATGGTGTTCTCGAACCGTTGCAACAACGCCTGCCATGCACGGTCATGAACCGCATAATCGGCTGGCTTATTCTTCTTATCGACGACGATATTGATGACACTCAAGTCTGGAAGCGCAGCCAGCGCATCAGCGAAATGCCTCAGGATTGCGAGCCGATCGTATCGCTCAATGCGACCCAACTCGCCCGGATTCGTGATCATACGAGCCGCATGAATTTCTTCCCGCAACTTCAGACCAAACGCCACCCGCAATCCACGCCGAAAGGCGATCAGCCTCTCAAGCGTTTCTCGCCACGCGAGTTCGTGAATCACCACCCCTGAAAGTACGAAATATCGAGTAGGCGAACCTTGTAAGCCCGGATCACCACTCTCATCGACATACATCAGGAACACGTCACACCCCCATCGGATTCGCCTTCTCGACATCGAGGCCGTAGAGCTTGATGGCCTTGGCGACGTCCGTGCGCTTGAGCTTGCCTTCGTCGGCGAGGGCGCTGATCGCGGCGTGGGCGATCCAGTGGCGGTCGACTTCGAAGAAGCGGCGCAGGTTGGCGCGGGTGTCGGAGCGACCGAAACCGTCGGTGCCGAGCACGGTGTAGGCCATGCCCTTGGGCAGATAGGCGCGCACCTGATCCGCGTACTGGCGCACGTAGTCGGTGGCGGCGATGGCCGGACCATCGCGGCCTTCGAGCTGGCGCGTGACCCAGGCCTTGCGCGGCTCGGCTTCCGGATGCAGACGATTCCAGCGCTCGACATCGGCACCATCGCGGCGCAATTCGTTGAAGCTCGGGCAGCTGTGGATGTCAGACTTGACGCCGAAGTCCTTCTCCAGCAACTCGGCCGCGGCGATCACTTCGCGCAGGATCGTGCCCGAGCCCATCAGCTGCACGCGCAACTCGTTCTTCTTCGCCTTGCCCGCGTCACGCAGCAGATACATGCCGCGGATCACGCCTTGCGCCGCGCCCTCCGGCATTTCCGGATGCGCGTAGTTCTCGTTCATCAGCGTGATGTAGTAGTAGCAATCTTCCTGGTCGGTCAGCATGCGACGCATGCCGTCCTGCAGGATGACCGCGACTTCGAACGCGAAGGTCGGATCGTAGCTGCGGCAGTTCGGGATGGCCGACGCGAGCAGATGCGAGTGGCCGTCTTCGTGCTGCAGGCCTTCGCCGTTCAAGGTCGTGCGACCGGACGTGGCGCCGAGCAGGAAGCCGCGCGCGCGCATGTCGCCCGCCAGCCAGGCGAGGTCGCCGACGCGCTGCATGCCGAACATCGAGTAGAAGATGAAGAACGGCAGCATCGGCAGGTTGTTGGTGCTGTAGCTCGTCGCCGCCGCCAGCCACGAACACATCGCGCCGGCTTCGGTGATGCCTTCCTGCAGCACCTGGCCGGCGGCGTCCTCGCGGTAATACATCAGCTGATCGGCATCCACGGGTTTGTACAACTGACCGAACGGCGCATAGATGCCGATCTGGCGGAACAGGCCTTCCATGCCGAAGGTGCGCGCTTCGTCCGCGACGATCGGCACCACGCGCGGCCCCACGGCCTTGTCGCGCAGCACCATGTTCAGCGCCTGCACGAAGGCCATCGTGGTCGAAATCTCGCGTTCGCCGGAGGATTTCAGCAAACGATCGAACGTCGCCAGCTCCGGCACCGGTAGCGATTCGTCGGCCTTGCGACGACGCTGCGGCAGCGAGCCACCGAGCGCGGCGCGGCGCGCCTTCATGTACTGCACTTCCGGCGAATTTTCGCCCGGGTGGTAGAACGGCACCGATTCCAGATCCTCGTCCTTGATCGGCAGCTTGAAACGATCGCGGAAGTGACGGATCGCATCCGTGTCCATCTTCTTCTGCTGGTGCGTGATGTTCTGCGCCTCGCCGGCTTCACCCATGCCATAACCCTTGACGGTCTTGGCGAGGATGACGGTCGGCATGCCCTTCTGCGTCGACGCGACGTGATAGGCCGCATAGAGCTTGTGCGGATCGTGGCCGCCGCGATTCAGATGCCAGATGTCGTCGTCGCTGAGGTTCGCGACCAGTGCCTTGGTCTCCGGATACTTGCCGAAGAAATGTTCGCGCGTGTACGCGCCGCCGAAGGCCTTGTAGTTCTGGTATTCGCCGTCGACGGTTTCGTTCATCAGCTTGCGCAGCACGCCGTTTGGGTCGCGTTGCAGCAGCGCATCCCAGTGGCTGCCCCAGACGACCTTGAGCGCATTCCAGCCGGCGCCGCGGAACACACCTTCCAGTTCCTGGATGATCTTGCCGTTGCCGCGCACCGGACCGTCGAGACGCTGCAGATTGCAGTTGATGACGAACACGAGGTTGTCGAGCTTCTCGCGCCCCGCGAGCGCGATCGCGCCCAGCGATTCCGGTTCATCCGACTCGCCGTCGCCCATGAAGCACCAGACCTTGCGGTCGGACTCCGGCAACAAGCCACGGTGTTCGAGGTACTTGAAGAAGCGCGCCTGGTAGATCGCGCTGATCGGGCCGAGGCCCATCGATACCGTCGGCGTCTGCCAGAAGTCCGGCATCAGCCACGGATGCGGATAACTCGACACGCCCTTGCCGTCGACCTCCATGCGGTAGTGGTCGATCTGGTCCTCGCGGATGCGGCCTTCGAGGAAGGCGCGTGCGTAGATGCCGGGCGAAGAATGGCCCTGGATGTAGAGCAGGTCGCCAGGATGGTTCGCACTCGGTGCGCGCCAGAAGTGGTTGAAGCCGACGTCATACAACGTCGCGCTCGACGCGAACGAG
The DNA here is from genome assembly GCA_022705045.1 of Pseudomonadota bacterium. Taxonomy (GTDB): domain Bacteria; phylum Pseudomonadota; class Gammaproteobacteria; order Xanthomonadales; family Ahniellaceae; genus JADKHK01. The sequence goes on from JAKJFE010000060.1 coordinate 12,346, forward strand.
GAAATGTGGCCGCCGAGTTCGCCCGGCTTGCGGTTGGCGCGCACCACCATCGCCATCGCGTTCCAGCGCAGAATCGAACGGATGCGCCATTCCAGCGCGGCATCGCCATCCGACTTCGCTTCGCGCGAGGGCGGAATGGTGTTGACGTAGTCGGTCGTCATCGGGAACGGCAGATGGCCACCGGCGCGACGGGTTTCATCGACCATGCGCTCCATCAGGAAGTGCGCGCGCTCGGCGCCATCGCGGCCGATGACGGCGCTGATCGCCTCCATCCATTCGCGGGTTTCGCTGGGGTCGAGGTCGTCGTTCAACAGGTCGTGGATCTGGCTCATCTGCTCCCTCCGCAGGCGGCCAGCGCGGCCGCATCATGGTCTAGGGCAGCGATGCTAGCGGGATTGGCGAACGCGCCCCATCCTTGTGCGTTTGAATGCGCCAGACTGGTGCAATCAGCGTGCCGCGGTACAGGCGCGCGAGGCCTGCATGGCCGCCAGGCCCGCGCTGTGCTCATACGGCGGTTGCCAGTAGGCGTCGAAACAGACCTTCGGACAGCAGTCGTCCCCCGTGCACTGGCCGATGCGGGCGATGCATTCCTCGCGGCCAAGACCCAGCGCCGACGAGCGGCTGCCGCACGCTTCGATCCGTTGGCGGCAGACATCAATGCCGGACTGTCTCGGCACCTGCATCGCCGGATCATCGGCATCGACGACACCGTCGCGCCGCACCAGTCCCTCCGGTTCGATCAGGGTTTCGAACGAATCGCCGCCCGGAAAGAACGCACAAACGCGCAACACGCCGCCACGACCGATTTCGGCCAGTACCCGCGACGCACCGGCCGAGTTCAGGCGCCCGAAGGCTTCGGCCTCCACGGCGCGTGCCTGTTGCGGCGTCAGCTTCGAAGCGATCTGGACCAACCCGGCGCCCGTGGCTTCGACGCGGGCACACGGCGTCTCGTAGGCGACGACCGAACCGCTGCCGGTGCTGAGCTTCGCATCGGGCTCGGCGCCACGCGCGCATGGCGTGTTCGATACGACGACGCCGCCGTCGCGGGTCTTGCACTTGTAGATGTTGGCCGCGGACGCGCTGGTCGCCGCCAGCACCAGGGCCATCGCCCGCATGCACACCCAATGCTTCGAAGCTCTTGCCATGCGCAACGCCCTCCGTCAGCAGCGATTATGCCGCTGGAACCCGATTCAGTTCGCGATCTCGCGCTCGATCTTGGGCGGAAACTGGATGTGGAAGCCGCGTGCGGCCAGGTTGGCGCGCACCACGTTCGCGTCCTCGCGCGCGAGCTTGCGCTCCGGCGTGAGCGCCACTTCCAGCACGAACTGCAGTTCGCCGAGCGTCGCCGCGATGTTGGCCGGCAGCAGGCCGAAGGCATCGCGCTCGCGCAGATAGACGTAGGTGTCGTCGCGCTTGCTGCTGCGATAGACGTGACATTGCATGACGGCTCCTCGGAGATCGGCCGGCGCGCATTGGCGCGGTACCGGCGGCGCGGCAGAATAGCGGCATGCGCAAGAAACCGCTGTACAAGGTGACGTTCCTGAACCAGGGCAAGAGTTACGAACTCTATGCCCGCTCGGTGCATTCATCGGACCTGTGGGGATTCACCACGGTCAGCGACCTGGTCTTCGAGGAAGCCAGCAGCCTGATCGTCGATCCGTCCGAGGAAAAACTGCGCGACGAGTTCAAGGACACCAAGGCCTTGCACCTGCCGATCCAGTCCATCCTGCGCGTCGAGGACGTCGACAAGCGCGGCACCGCGGCCATCCGCGATGCCGCCAGCGGCGACAAGATCACGCCCTTCCCGATGATTCCGCCCAAGCAGGGCTGATCAGAACGAGAACTGTGCCGCGATGGTCAAACCGCCATCGCCACCGCCTTCGAAGTCGAACCACTCGTAGCCGCCGCGCAGCGAGAACGTGTCGTTCGGCGTCCAGCGCACGCCGCCCTCGAGCATCAGGCCATTGTCCGAACGACTGACGCGCTGAACGCCGGCGATGCTCGTGGTCTCGCCGTCGATGTCGGCGGTGAAGTAGCCGATCTTGGTATACGGCGCCCAGGCGGCGTCGCCGTATTCGTACACGACACCGAGCGACCAGCCCTCGGATTCGAGGTCGTAGCCGAAGTCGGCGATGGCCTCGAACTTGCTGCGCCCGAAATCGTGATAAGCGGCTTCGACCGCGAAATTCTCGTTGATCCAGATGCCGCCGAACACGCGGGCGAAGGGGTCGTTGTCTTCCTTGAGCGAGACGCCGTGGATCGGGCGGTACTCGTCTTCGCTCGGCGCCTGGGTAATGCCGGCGCCGACATAACCTTCAATGGCATGAGCGGGCAGACTGGCGGCCAGGGCCAGGGCGAACAGCAACGGGGCGATACGCATAGATGCTCCAGGGTTGGGGACGCCGCGACCTGCGGCGCATCGCGTATGTTGAACGAGGCCGATGAATCCGCTGGGAACCAGCGCCGACACCCCTGACCTTCGGCGCTGTCGTCGCCTCAGTCCTTGTGCGCGGCAAAACCCACGCGATGGAGGCCGGCGTTCTTCAATGTGCCGAGCACATCGGCGACATGGGCATAGGCGACGTTGTCGGCGGCATCGATCTCGATCACGCGTTTGGTGTCGCGCGCGGACTGGAAGGCGGCCTCGGCGGCAAGCACCTCCGGGCGGATCATCGTGCCGTCGAGAAACAGGGCGCCATCGGCGGCGATACGCAGATGCAACGGTTCGGACGGCGGCGGCGGATCTTTATGCAGCTGCGGCAGGTTCACCAGCAATCGATGGGTCGCGACCGGCGCCGTGATCATGAAGATGATCAGCAGCACCAGCATGACATCGACCAGGGGGGTGACATTGATGTTCGCGATGGGGGCAGCATGGCTCGACATGGTTCGGACTCCGCAGCGACCGGATGGTCGTCATCCGCAACGTGCGATGAACGCCGACGGGGTTGTCACAGGACGTAACAAGCCATTCATCTGCACCCGCCAAGAATGCGCGCACTTTTCGGGGACGGGACGATGCAACGATCGATGAAGGGATGGGCAGCGCTGCTGCTGACGATGATGCAATGGAATGTATGCGCCGCAGCGGACGAGACGATCGCGACCGAGCCGACGGCACGTGCGATGGAGACGGTGGAGGTGGCGGGCGTGCAGCCCGGCCCCAGCCTGTGGCGGGTCAGCCACGGCGATAACGAGATGTGGATCCTCGGCACGCTGACGCCGGTGCCGAAACGCATGCAGTGGGAAGCGGCCGATGTCGACAGCATCATCCGCGAGTCGCAGCAGGTGCTGCTGGGTCCGAGCATCAATGTGCGCTCCGACATCGGCTTCTTCGCGCAACTCGCACTGGTGCCGAAGCTGTTCGCGATCCGCAAGAACCCGGGCAAGGAAACGTTGCCGGAAGTGTTGCCTCCCGAGGTCTACGCACGCTGGCAAACCTTGTCGAAACAGTACTTCCGCTCGACACGCGGTCTCGAAAAACGCCGACCGATCTTTGTTGCGCAGGAGCTGTTCAAGGAAGCGATCGAGGATGCCGGGCTGCGCGACGAGAACGGCGTCAACGAACGCGTGCTGAAGGTGGCGAAGAAAGCCAAGGTGACGGTCGAGTCACCCAAGGTCATCGTCATGGTCAAGGACATGAAGGGACTGCTCGCCGAGTTCGAAGACACCACGCTCGACGACGTCGCCTGCCTCGACAAGACCATGACCTATGTCGAGCACGACCTCGGCACCATGCGTCGCCGCGCCGATGCGTGGGCGATCGGCGACGTGGACACGTTGCGCGCAATGACCTTCACCGACAGCTACGACACCTGCCTGCGCAGCCTGTTCGGCGCGCCGAACCTGGAGAAATACGGGTTCGTCAATCTGCGCGAGCGCGCACGCGACACCTGGCTGGAAGCCGCGGAGAAGGCGCTCAAGACGCACCGCAGCACCTTCGCGGTCTTGTCGATGGGGCAACTGCTGCGTGATGACGGTTATGCCGCCGAGCTGCGCAAACGCGGTTACCTGGTCGAAGCGCCGGGAGAGGCCTCCCCCGAAGACGTCGAAGCCGCGTCGCCTTGATGGCGCATGTTTCGCGGCGCCGCCCGACCCTTCCGGGACAGGCTGCGTCGATTCAGGCTGGCGCCATCGTACGTCCGCGCCACGTCGCCAGCGTCACGTAGAACGCCGGCACCACGAACAGGGTGAAGACGGTGCCGATGGCGAGGCCGCCGACGATGGTCCAGCCGATTTCCTGGCGTGCTTCGGCACCGGCGCCGTTCGCCAGCGCCAATGGCAATGCACCAAGCACCATGGCGGCCGTGGTCATCAGGATCGGTCGCAGGCGCAGCACCGCCGCCTCGCGCACGGCGTCGAGCAGCGGTTCGCCGCGTTCCCGCAACTGGTTCGCGAACTCGACGATCAGGATGCCGTGCTTGCTGATCAGGCCGACCAGGGTGATCAGCCCGATCTGCGAGTAGACATTGATCGAGCCGCCGCTGAGCTTGAGGGTCAGCAGCGCACCGGCCAGCGCCAGCGGCACCGACAGCAGGATCACGACCGGATCGACAAAGCTCTCGAACTGCGCCGCGAGCACGAGATAGATGAAAGCCAGCGCGAGGAAGAACAGAAACAGCGTCGAGCTCTGCACGCGCGCGAACTCGCGTGACTGGCCCGACAGCTCGTAGGTCGCCGAATCGCGGGCGACCTGCTTCAGCGACTGGTCCGCGAATGCGATGGCATCACCGAGCGCGAAGCCGGGCGCGAGTCCGGCGCCAATCGTCGCCGAACGCAGCTTGTTGAAATGGTCGAGCTGGCGCGGCGCCACCGACTCGGTGACATCGAGCAGGTTCGACAACTGCACCATCTGCCCGTCGCGGCCACGCACATACACCTGCGTCAGCGCATCCGGCGTCTGGCGCGCGTCCTTGTCGAGCTGCACGGTCACGTCGTACTGCTCGGAACCGCGCTTGAAGCGCGTCACCTGGCGTCCGCCCATCAGCGTTTCCAGCGTGCGTCCGACTGCGGCCACATCGGCACCGACGGCGGCCGCCTTGTCGCGGTTGACGTTGACGCGCAACTCCGGCTTGTTCATCTCGAAATCGGCGCGCGGCTGCACGAAGTTCGGATTGGCGCGCAGCTTCTCGGTCAGCGCCGCCATGATCTCGGCCAGACGCTCGTAGCTCTCGGTGGTCTGCACGACCATCTCGAAGTCGCGCGAATTGAAGCCGCCGCCGAGCGCCGCCGGGACCTGCGGAAAAGCCATGATGCCGGGGATCTGCGTGAAGCGACCGAACAGATCGTTGGCCACATCCTGCGACGTGCGCGTACGTTCACTCCAGTCTTTCAGGCGCGGGAACGACATCACGTTGTTCGCGGACGGCCAGCCGACGAACAGGAAGAATCGGTCGATCTCGGGCACCTCGCGATAGGTCGCCTCGATCATGCGCGCGTACTTGTCCATGTAGTCCAGCGTCGCGCCCTCGGGCCCCATGCCGAAGGTGAACACGAAGCCCGGGTCCTCTTTCGGCGCGAGTTCGGAGGCGAGCCGCGTCTGCGGCACCACCAGGAAGGCGACGAACGCCGCCACGCCGAGGGCCAACGCACCACCGACCATCCGCCCGCGCATCGCCAGCGCCCGATCCAGCAGGCGTTGGTAGCGCCCGGTCAGCACCCGCAGCACCCGTTCGCCGGTCTCGTAGAAGCGGCCATGGCCGTCATGCGCACCCAGCAGCTTCGAACACATCATCGGACTCAGCGTCAACGCGACGACACCGGAGACGATCACCGCGCCGGCCAGCGTCAATGCGAACTCGACGAACAGCTTGCCCGTGGCGCCGGCCGAGAATGCGATCGGCACGTAGACCGCGGCCAGCGTGATCGTCATCGCGACGATGGCGAAGCCGATCTCGCGCGCACCGTCGATGGCGGCATCGAACGGCTTCTTGCCCATCTCGATGTGCCGATGCACGTTTTCGAGCATCACGATGGCGTCGTCGACGACGAGCCCGATCGCCAGCACCATCGCCAGCAGGGTCAGGGTGTTGATCGAGAAGCCCAGCGCGAACATCAGGATGCAGGCACCGATCAGGGAGACCGGGATCGTCACCAGCGGGATCAGCGTCGCGCGCGCGCTGCGCAGGAAGAGGAAGATCACCAGCACCACGAGCAGGACCGCTTCCAGCACGGACTCGTAGACCGCCTTGATCGAGGCATCGATGAACACCGTCGAGTCGTAGGCGATTTCGACCTGCATGCCTTCCGGCAACTGCGCCGAGATGCGCGGCAGCTCGGTCTTCAGCGCCGCGGAAATTTCCAGCGGATTCGCGGTCGACATGCGCACGATGCCAAGCGGTACCGCCGGCTTGCCGTTGAAGCGGCCGAGCGAGCGGTCGTCACTGGGGCCGAGCTCGATGCGCGCGACATCGCCAAGCCGCACCAGATAACCCGGATCGTCGCGCAGCACGACCGCGGCGAATTCCTCCGGCGTCGACAGGTCGGTTTCGGCCAGCACGGTGAACTCGCGCGTCGTGCTCTCGATGCGTCCTGCCGGAATCTCGACGTTCTGGTTGCGCAGCGCGGTTTCGACATCCTCGGGCGTCAGGCCAACCGCCGCGAGCCGGTCGGCGTCCAGCCAGATGCGCATCGCGTACAGCGACGCGAACAGCCGCGCCTCGGCCACGCCTGGAATCGACTGCAGGCGATCCTTGACCTGACGGCGCGCCACGTCGGCGACCTCGAGCTGCGAGTGCCGGTCGGAATTGAACGAGAGCCAGATGATCGGCTGAGAGTCCGCTTCCTGCTTGGCGACGATCGGTTCGCGGGCATCGAAGGGCAGGAATTGCTTGGCCTGGTTGACGCGGTCGCGCACGTCCGAGGCGGCGCTGTCCGGATCGCGGTCGAGATGGAAGACGACGGTGATGTTGCTCGACTCGGCGCGCGAGTTGGACGTGAGGAAATCCACGCCCTCGATGCCGGCAAGTGCGTCTTCGATCGGCTTGGTGATCTGCGACTCGATCACCGCCGCGTTGGCACCCGGATAGAAGGTCGAGACGCTGACCACCGGCGTGTCGATCTTCGGCGTCTGCCGGATCGGCAGACGCTGGTAGGCGACGATGCCGACCAGCACGATGACCAGGTTGATGACCGTCGCGAAGACCGGCCGGCGGATACAGAGCTCGGGCAGTTGCATGCGCTTATCCCTGCTTCGGCGCCGATGCGGCCGG
>JAKJFE010000202.1 GCA_022705045.1 Pseudomonadota bacterium
CGGCTGCGAAAGCACCGGGTTGGCGATGCTCGACGACAGCGATGACCCGAGCTTCACCCGCTTCCCTCCGGATCCGGCCGGCGACGGTTTGCGCGGCGGCGATGTGTTCGCGCTGACCGAAACGCCCGATGGCGCGCTCTACATCGGGACGTACGCGCAGGGCCTCGCGCGGCTGCGTGCCGGCGACAAGACGCCGGTCGCACTGGATCGACTGATGCCGATCGATGCGGCATTGCGGACCGCCACCATCCTGGACATGGCGGTCGATGCCTCGGGCGCGCTCTGGGTCGGCACGCTCGAAGGCCTGTGGCGCATCGACGCTGCCGACGCCGACACGCCTGGCCCGGCGCGCAAGATCGCCGATCTGCCCCTGGTCAACAGCGTGCAGGCCGGACGCGACGGGCGGCTCTGGATCGGCGCCAATGGCGCCTTGTTCCGGCGCAAGGGCGACGGCGACACGCTCGAAGAAGTGCCGCTGCCGGACGACGCCGGCATTGTCGACGGCATCGTCGACGCCGCGGATGGCACGGTCTGGGTCGCGGCGCGCGGTGGCCTGTTGCGAATGCATGCGGACGGCGGCAGCGACTGGATCAGGCCCCGTGCGGCTGTCCCGCAGGCCTTGCCCGATCCGGACATCCGCGACCTGATGGTCGATCACGAGGGCGGCTTGTGGCTGAGCACGGGCGCCCATGGCATCGCCTATCTGCGTCCGGATTGGGCGCGCTTCCAGGTATTTCGGCATGATCCGGTCGATCCGACATCGCCGGCCTCCGGTTGGCGCAGCGGCATCGCGCGTTGTCCCGACGACGGCCTGTGGATGTTGGTCCGCAGCGGGGAGCTGACGCGTGTCGGGCCCGACCACGAGGTTCGTCGATGGCATTCCCCGGCGCATGCCGCGACGTTGGCGAAGCGCAGGTACGGCAGCATCTGGTGTGATGGCGAGGGCATCCTGTGGCTGCCGAACCGTGACGGCGTGCTGCGTTTCGATCCGCGGCGCGACACGCTGGGCGACGGCCTGCGCGCCGGCGAACCCTGGGCAGCGGGGGCGCCGGAAGTGTTGACGCAATCGCGCGACGGACGGCTGTGGGTGGGGGCACTCACGGCGGGCGTGAACATCCTTTCGCCGGACGGCCGCAATACGGTGTGGCGCGCCGGCGAACACGGTGTCGACAACGACGATTTCGAACAGATCGACATCGATCCGGAAGGTCGTGTCTGGATTGCCGATGCCACCGGGTTGCGCAGCTTGCGCGACGACGGCAGCGCGTTCGAGGCGCTCGAGATGCTGCCGCGCGAACGCGTGCATGCGTTCGTGTTCCTCGATGCCGGGCGCTTGCTGGCGCATCAATTGGGACGCGTAACGCTGTTGCGTCGCCAGTCAGGTCAATGGCGCGTGGACTGGTCGCTGGGCGAGGCTGAGGGACTGCCCTTTGCCGAGGCCGGCACGATGGTCGGCGATGTCGGCGGCGACGTACTGCTGACGAATCCACGCGGCCTGTGGCGCATCGAGATCGGGCAGCGCCGCATCCGGCCGGTGTCCCGCACCGACGGTCTGCCCGAGGTCCAGTTCGACGTGAAGCCAAGCGCCGTGCGTCACGGCGAACATCTGTGGTTTCTGGTCGACGAAGGTCTGTTGCGCGTGCAGGACAGCATGACGATGCCGTCCATGCCGACGCCATCATTGCACTGGTCGGCGCTGCGCTACCTGCGTGGTGACGAACAGCGCAGTGTGGATCCACGCCAGTCCGTGCTCACGTTCGGTCCAGACGACCACGAACTCGCGATCGGTGCGCGCCTGCTGTCCTTCGTCGAACCGCGCGACCATCGCTATCGCTATCGCATCAAGGGTTTCGATGGCGATTGGCTGGCGGTCGGCGCCAGCGGCGAGCGCCTGATCGCGCGCCTGCCGGCCGGTGATTATCACGTGCAGGTGGAAGCGACGAATGCGCTCGGGCAGACCTCGGCAGCGTTGACGACGCGCCTCGTCGTGGCACCGCCCTGGTGGGCCAGCGATTGGGCCTATGCCGGTTATGCCGTGCTCACCGGTATCGCCTTCATGCTGCTGTGGCGCGCGAATCGTCGGCGTCTGGAAGCGCGTCACGCGATGGCGATGGCCGAGGAGCGACGTCGTCACGCCGAGTCGGCGAGTGCCGCGAAGAGCGAGTTCCTGGCGACCGTCGGTCACGAGATCCGCACGCCGATGACCGGCGTGCTCGGCATGGCCGAACTGCTCGCCGGCACGCCGCTCGACGACAGGCAGCGCCACTACGTCGACACCGTGCAGCAGTCCGGTCGGCATCTGCTGCATCTGGTCAACGACCTGCTCGACCTGTCGCGCGCCGAAGCCGGCAAGCTCGGCCTGCAGACGAAACCCACGTCGCTCGCCGCGTTGTTGCGCGAAGTGTTCGACGGCTTCGCGCCGCTGGCGCAACGCAAGGGACTTGATGGCGAACTCGTGCTCGACAACGCGCTGCCGGCCATGGTCGAGGTCGATCCGGTGCGCCTGCGCCAGATCGTGCTGAACCTGCTCAACAACGCGCTGAAGTTCACCGCGCGCGGCCGCATCGTGCTGCGTGCGCGCCGCGACGGCGACGATGTCTGCATCGAGGTCGAGGACACCGGCCCGGGCATGACGCCCGACGAATGCGCGCGCCTGTTCCAGCGCTTCTCGCAGACCAGTTTCGGCGCCGGGCTCGGCGGCAGCGGGCTCGGTCTGTCGATCGTGCACCAGCTCGCGCAACTGATGGGTGGCGACGTGCAATTGCGCTCCGAGCCCGGCGTCGGCAGCGTGTTCGCGGTGCACCTGCCGTTGATGGCGATCGCGTCGCCCGAATCCGGCATCGTGGCGTCGAGGCCGGTCGCGGCGGCGTCAGCGGAAGCGCCGCTGCGCACCGTGCTGCTGGTCGAGGACGATGCGGTGACGCGTGAAGTAATCGCGACCTGGTTGCGTGCCGAAGGTCTCGACGTACGAACGGCCGACCAGGGCATGCTGGCGTTGCATCACGCCGATGCAGCCGTCGACGCCGTGATCAGCGATCTCGATCTGCCCGGCATGAATGGCCTGCAGTTGCTGCCCTTGTTGCGGCAGCGCATCGGTCGGCGCGTGCCGGCGCTGGCCATCAGCGCACGCAGCGAGGCGAACACCGAAGCCGATACACGCGCCGCCGGCTTCGACCTGTTCCTGCGCAAGCCGCTCGATGCCGCGGGCCTGCACGCGGCCCTGCGCGAACTCGCGGCTCAGCGGAATCCGGCGGCGTAACCGACGTTGGCGATGTGGTTGACGAGTTCGTAGCAGAGCACGATGTTCTTCTCGTTCGGATCCCAGTAGGCGTTCGCCATGCCGCAATCCTGCGCATACATCCGCACCATCACGCTGCCTTCGGGAAACTTGAACTGCCCGAGCATCGCCGCGAGCTCCTCCAGCAACTTCATGTCGCGCACGAGTTTGGCGGCGTCGACGGTGTCGGGCGATTCGGCGTCGACATAGTTCTTCGGCACGATGAAGCCGTCGAGGTTGTGCGTCAGCGTCGAGGCCTGACCGCGCAGGAAGGCGGCCCACGAGGCGGCGTTCTCCTGCGCTTCCGGCACGCAGGATTCGCGACGCTCGGCGGGCAGGCCGAGGCGGCCGGCGAGCGGGCCCATGGTTTCGGGGTCGCTGCCGTAGAGCAGGCAGGCGATCTGGAAGCCGCGCTGTTCGTCGATGCCGTGTTCGTCCCACCACGCCAGTTGTTCGCGACTCAGGCCGCTGGTCTTGGCCGACGCCAGCCACCACTCCATCGCCGCGATCGCGTCGGTGCCGTCCTGGCCTTCGCCATCGGGCGCCATCCACCAGGTCGCAAACCGATCCGCCGCGTCCTCTTCGCGACCGAGCACCGGAATGTCGTACAGATCGACGAAGCCATGCCCGATCTCGTGCAACAACACGAAGCGCAAGGTGCCGCTGACGAACTGGTTCAACGTGATGCTGTCCCGAAACATCGCCTGCGGCGGTGCCAGGCGGATCTTCTCCGCGGACTGCTCAGCCGAAGCCGCCATCGCCCCCACACACAACACACCCGCCACGAACCGGCGCACCGACTTCAACATCGCGAATTCCCCCGAAGATGCCCTCGATTGTGGGCGACGGGGCCCGCCGCCGTCACCCCGTGATCGCGGGGTGTGATGATCTGCGACAGGCGAGCGGGTGCGGCAATTGCCTTGACCCGCACGTTCGCCCGGTCGACATGAACACTCCTTCGGCTCAGTATGAGCCTTGCTAGGGGTGTCCGAGAAATCGGGGTAGAACCCGAGTTCGATCGTGCCGCGTTCAATCAGC
>JAKJFE010000061.1 GCA_022705045.1 Pseudomonadota bacterium
GTTCGCCGCGACCGGAATCGGGAATGATGTCGATGCGCAGGGTCTTGCCGCCGCGGTCCATCAGTCCGAAATGCTGGGCCGCGAAACTGCCGCTGCGTCCCTGCAAGCTGCCGCTGATGCGTTCGATCGCGACATAACCCGCTGAGCCTTTTTCATCGCCGTGCAAGGCCAGCATCTGCCCGACGCTCGTTGCTTCGAGGTCGCCGCGATAGCGCTTGTCCAGCGCCATGCGCCCAAGCGCCACGGCCTCGCTGCCGCCATCGGCCGGCAACGGATTCATCTTCACTTCGAACGGGCCTTCGGCGTGGTGCGTCATTGTGTCTCCGCGTCAATCGAACAAGATTGCGATCAAGGTCGCGCGTTCCATTTGGTGCGCGATTTCGACATCCTGCAGAATCGCAGCCAAGGTGCCGATCCTGATTGGCCGATGGTTCGGTACCGTGATGGCATGCGCCGGCTCGCTGCAGTGCAGACGAATGTGGCTTCCCGTCTGTCTTACGACGACGTAGCCGATGCGAGAATGTGCCTTGATCAAGGCGTCGGCATCGAGATTGCGTGGCAGCTTCATGCGGCCAGCACTTCATCCCGCACATAGTGAAGCCGGATGATGCTCGGTCGCTCGTCCGAGTCGAAATGGCAACGCACGGCGTCGCGCACGTGGGTGCGCAAAGCCTCAAGCGTATCGCCGTCGGTGAAGATGGAATGGCCCAGCGCGCGGGCGGTGAATCCACCCTCGGGCGCGTCTTCGATCAGGAAAACGATTTCGCTCATGCGTGGGATTCTACGCTGGCGGCCAACAAAAAACCCGCTTGCGCGGGTCTCTGTGAACCTGGTGCCGGTGGAGGGACTCGAACCCACACTGTGTCACCACAAACGGATTTTGAGTCCGCCGCGTCTACCAATTCCGCCACACCGGCCGTGCAGGGGCGCGCATCATAGCGGGCGAGGCGCGGCGGCGGAAGTCGGCGCGGCTAGAGCGAGTTCAGGAAGTCGCCGACCGGTGGGGCGAAGCGCTCGAAGTCGACGAGGAAGGAATCGTGGCCCTGGATGCTCGGCAGCGCGTGGTATTCGACGATGGCGCCGGCATGGCGCAGGCCTTCGGCGATTTCGCGCTGCTGTTCGATCGGGAACAGGATGTCGGTGGTGACACCGATGACGAGCGCGCGCTTGGCCTGCGTCTTGGCGAGCGCGATGTCGACGGCACCGCCATGGTCGGCGAGGTCGAACCAGTCCATCGCGCGCGACAGGTAGAGATAACTGTTCGGATCGAAGCTGCCGACGAAGCGATCGGCATGCGCGTCGAGATAGGCCTCGACCTCGAACTCGCGTTCGAACGGGCGCGGGTCGGGCGTGTTCACGCGTTTGCGGCCGAAGCGGCTGCGCCATTCCTGCGGCGAGCGATAGGTGACCATGCCGAGCTTGCGCGCGATGCGGAAGCCGTTTTCCGGCCAGGCATCGGCGCTGTAGTCGCCGTTCTTCCAGGCCGGGTCGCGGCGGATGGCCTCGCGCTGCACCGAGCGGATGGCAGTCGCGAACGGCAGCGAATGCGGCGCGGTCGAGATCAGCACCAGATTCGCCGCGAAGCCCGGAAACAGCACCGCGAAGGCGAGTGTGGTCATGCCGCCCATCGACGGGCCGATCAATGCGCGCAGGTGCGTGATGCCGAGTGCATCGAGCACGTGTTTCGACGACGCGGCCACGTCTTCCAGCGTCAGTTCGGGGAAGCTCAGGCGATAGGGCTGGCCGGTCGCCGGATCAATCGAGGCTGCACCGGTGGATCCCTTGCAACTGCCCAGCGAGTTCACGCAGATGACGAAGTGGCGGCGTGTGTCGATGGCTCGGCCTGGGCCGACCATGGCTTCCCACCAGCCGGGCGTCGGATCCTGCGCGCACGAGGCGGCATGCGCGCCCGGTGACAGGCCGGTCAGGATCAGCACGGCGTTGTCGCGCGCGGCCGACAGTTCTCCCCAGGTTTCGTAGGCCAGTCGCGCGCCGAAGAGTTGGCCGCCGCGGCGAAGCACATAGGGCGAGGGCAGGTCGACGTGGCGGGTGGCGGTCATGCGGCATCGGGCGGCAAAGGGTGGTCGAGCTTAGCCGCTGCGCACATCGCCGCTCAATGCGGGCAAGATGGCGCGATGGAAGGCAATTCACCCGAAATCGTCAGTCCGCAGACCGGGCCGCATGCGCGCCTCGACGAGGTCGTGCAGCGCCATCGCGATCACGCCTGGCGCGCGCCATTGCATGCACCGACGGTCGCCCAGTTCGCGCGCTGGCAGGCCGGACATGATCGTTTCGCGCCACTGGTCGTTGATCTGGGCTGTGGCCACGGGGACTCGACGCTCGGCCTCGCAGAGCGCCATGCCGACGCGCGGCTGCTGGGCGTCGACCAGTCCGCGCATCGACTCGCCCGTCTCGCACCGGACGGCTTCGCGGTCCACGGTCGCGCCGCCCTCATGCGCGCCGAGGCGGCGACCGTGCTGCGCCTGCTCGCAGCGCATGGCCTGCGCATCGACGTGTTGTACCTGCTGTACCCGAATCCGTGGCCGAAACCCGAACACTTGATGCGGCGCTGGCATGGGCATCCGGTGTTTCCGCTGCTGCTCGCGAACGCGCGCCGCATCCTTCTCCGCACGAACTGGGGCACGTATGCCGACGAGTTCGCGCAGGCGGCGCATTGGCTCGGCCGTGCGGCGGATCGGCAGGTTCTGGCGCCCGATGCCGATGTGCTGACCCTGTTCGAGCGCAAATACCGCAGTTCCGGTCATGCCCGCTTCGAACTCGTCAGCGACGATGCCTGACAGCTGTCAGGGGTTGCCATGACGCATGGCACGGCGTTTTTGCCTTGGCCGCCACTACGCTTCGTTCACGCCGCGCAGACGGTGATTTCCCCCGGGGACTTGGACCATGACACAGGAAATGAACCCGACCGCGACCGTCGCGGGCGAATCCGTGCAGCCTGAAGCGATCGCGGCCGCGCCGGAGCTTGCGCCAGTCGCCGAGTCCCAGCGCATCGACGTGCTCGACGTGCTGCGCGGTTTCGCGCTGATCGGCATCCTGATGATGAATATCGAGTGGTTCAACAAGCCGATCGCGGTGCTCACGATGCCGGATTACGCGTTGGCCGGTCTCGACCATGCCTCGGGCGCCTTCACGAAACTGTTCGTCGAAGGGAAGTTCTACAAGCTCTTCTCGCTGCTGTTCGGCATGGGTTTCGCCGTCATGTTGCTGCGGGCCGAGAGTCTGCAGCGACCGTTCTACGGCTGGTTCACGCGCCGCGCCGTCGCGTTGTTCGCCTTCGGCATGGCCCATTCCATCCTGATGTGGACCGGCGACATCCTGCACGACTACGCCTTCGCGGCGATGATGTTGCTCGGCGTCGTCTGGCTTCGGCGCGGCGGCCCGGGCGGCAGTTTCTTCTGGGCCTTCTTCGTGCCCACGGCATTCGGTGCAGCGGCGTCGGCCTGGTTCTGGAACCCGGGCGGCGTGATCGGTGGTGCGGTGGCGGGCGTCGTCGGCATGCTGATGATCCATCTGCGGCGCAAGGACAAGTTCGCAGGATTGCGCGATCCGCGCGGCATCCTGAAGTTGGCGATCATCCTCGCGTTGCCGCCGATTGTGCTGCCGTCGCTCGGCGTTGCGTGGCAATCGCTGAGCGACGATCCCGTCGAGGCGCGCGCCCGCTTCGACAAGAGCGAAGCGAAACGGCACGAACTCGAAGCCGCGTGGCCGGCGCGAGAGAAAGCCTTGCTCGCGGAAGCCGTGCTGGTGGCGCCGGGCGACATCGGCGTCTTGCCGAGCGAGCGTCGGGCGGAGCAGGAAAAAGCCGAAGAAGAGGCCAAGTCGGCATCGAAGGCGGACGCGGACAAGACGGCGGACGCCGACAAGAAAAAGCCCGCCGATTCCGCGGCCTCGTCCAACGGCAAGGACAAGGCCGAAGGCGACAAAGCGAAGAAGGATGAGACGACCGCCGCCGAGCGCTTCTACCAGGGGCGTGAAGATCGTGCGGTCTTGATGGCCTGGGAAACCCGGGCCATGACCGATTCGAACTACCTGACCGCGACCCGCTGGCGTTGGCGCGAAAGCATGGATTCCGTCTGGGGTGCACCGATGTTCGCGCTCGGGCTGCTGCATGTCTTCCTGTTCGGCTGGTGGCTGATCGAGTCGGGCGTGGTGCGTCGCGCCGAAGCGCATCTGTCGTTCTTCCGTCACATCACCCTGATCGGCTGGGTCTTCGGCTTTGCCTTCGCCGTGGTCGGCGTGCGTCTCACCTACATGGCGGTTTGGCAGTTCGCCCCCGGGCCCGGCGACATCCGGCACATCACGATGTGGTGCGGCCAGTTGCTGCTGTGCGCGGCCTATCTGGGGACGTTCGTGCTCTTGCTGCGCAAGCAGTTCTGGCGTCGCGCACTGGGCTGGCTGGCGCCGCTCGGGCGCATGGCATTGACCAACTACCTGACCCATTCGCTGGTGTTTTCGACGCTGTTCTACGGCTACGGTGCCGGCTTGTTCGGTCAGGTGCCGCGTTTCCAGCAGATGGGTTTTGTGGCGGCGATGATCCTGTCCCAGGCGGTCTTCTCGCGCATCTGGCTGGCGAACTTCAACTACGGCCCGATGGAATGGCTGTGGCGTTCCGCGACCTACCTGAAATGGCAGCCCTTGCGTCGCGCGGCCTGAGTTTGAAAAGCCTGCCATGACGACCGACAACGCGCCGCCGCATTTGCCGACGGACGCCGCGGCGCCGATTTCGAGTGCCGAGCGCATCGACGTGCTCGACGTGATCCGCGGCTTCGCGTTGCTCGGCATCCTGCTGATGAACATCGAATGGTTCCAGCGACCGATCGCTTCTCTGGCCTTCGGCATGGATCCTTCGCAGCAGGGCATCGATCGCGCCGTCGGCTGGTTCATCTTCACCTTCGTGCAGGGCAAGTTCTACACGATGTTCTCGCTGCTGTTCGGCATGGGCTTCGTGGTCTTCCTGACACGCGCGGAACGCGTCGGGCGCGCGGCGAATCGGCTGTTCGCGCGACGCCTGCTGGTGCTGCTGGCGATCGGCGTGGCGCATGGCACCCTGCTGTGGGCCGGCGACATCCTGAATGCCTACGCGGTCATCGGATTCGGCCTGTTGCTGTTCCGGAACAGTCCGCCAAAGCGCTTGCTGCAATGGGCGGCGGTGTTTTTCGGCCTGCTGCTGGCGATGATGTGCCTGATGCAGGTTGGCCTGAGTATCGACACCGCGACGCGACAGATGGCGGCCGATCCTGCGGCCATGGGCAAACTCGACGAAGCCACCCGGGCCGACATTCTCGCCCACGCCAAGACCGATGCGCCCGAAGTGGAAATGCGGCGGCAGGCCGAGGACTATGCGACGGTCTATGCAACAGGCAGCTATCGCGAAGTCACGCGTGTGCGCACGCAGGAAATTCTGCATTCGCTGGCCTTCCTGCCGTTCTTCTTCCCGAGCGTGTTGTCGATGTTCCTGCTGGGTGCGTGGTTCGTGCGCTCGGGAACGATCAATGATCCTCGCCAGCATGCCGGGCTGTTCCGTCACTTGATGCACGTCGGTCTCGGCGTCGGCATCCCGCTTGCGCTGCTCGCGTCATACCTGATGGGCGACGGCAATCCATTCACCGGCGGCTGGCGTGGTTTCGGCGGGTCGCTGCTGATGTTCGTCGCGAATCTCGCCTTGTGTCTCGGCTACATCGGTGCGCTGGTGATGCTGTGGCTGGCGCCATCGACACGGCGCTGGGTGTCGATCTTCGCGCCGGCGGGACGCATGGCGCTCACCAACTACCTGATGCATGCCGCGGTGCTGTCGACCTTGTTCTACGGCTACGGCTTCGGCTGGTGGGGCGAAGTGCCACGCGCGCAACAGGCGTTGCTGGCGCTGGCGCTGTATGCCATGCAACTGGGCTTGTCGGCCTGGTGGCTCGCGCGCTTCCGGTACGGCCCGATGGAGTGGGTGTGGCGCAGTGCGACGTATGGGCGCCTGCAGCCGATGCGACGCTGATCAGCAGCGGCTGACGTGTCCGGAAACGGCGAGTCGCGCCGCTCGATCTGCGCGACGATGCGCACTGCTTCGTCACTGGAATCGTCATGTCCTTCCGCATCGTCGGCCTGCCGGCCGAACCGTTCGCAGCATTGTTCCAACTCGACGACGCGGCATTGGCCGCACGCGGTGCACGCCGGGTGATCGCGACCGGCAATCCCGGTTATCCCTGTCGCGTCAGCATCGAGGATGCGGCCGTGGGTGAGGAGTGCCTGCTGCTGCCGTTCGAACACATGGCGGTGGATTCACCATACCGTGCCTCGGGCCCGATCTACGTGCGGCGCGGCGCCGTGTCGAGGACCGTGGCCGTGGATGAAGTACCGGACTACGTGCGCCGTCGACTGATCTCGCTCCGCGGTTATGACGCGGCGGGCATGATGATCGACGCCGATGTGGTTGCCGGGGACGACGTTGCTGCGCGCATCGCGCAGAGCTTCGCGAATCCGGCGGTGCGCGACATCCATCTGCACAACGCCCGTCCGGGGTGTTACTCGTGCCGGGTCGAGCGGGCCTAGCGCGTGGCTTCGAAGCGGACGTGGAAGCGGGCGCCGCCGAGTTCCGGGCTGTGCTCGACGGCCAGCGTGCCGCGATAACTCTTGACGATGTCCTGCACGATCGAGAGCCCGATGCCGTGGCCCTGCACGCGTTCGTCGCCGCGCACGCCGCGTTGCAGCAGCAGGTCGCGTTTGTCTTCGGGGATGCCCGGGCCGTCGTCGTCGACGCAGATGTCGAGTCCGGGGCGGCGCGTGCCGGGCGGATTCAGGCGCACGACCTGCAGCACGACCCGGCCCTTGGCCCACTTGAACGCATTTTCGATCAGGTTGCCCAGCAGTTCCAGCAGGTCGCCGGTTTCGCCGTAGAAACGCGCCTGCGGATCGATCTCGAACTCGCACAACACGCCGCGCGCGGCATAGACCTTTTCGAGGCCGGTGACGATGGCCTCGGCATGTTTCTCGATCTCGATCGGCGCCGAGAAGGTGGCATGTCCCGAGGCCGCCGCGCGTGCGAGCTGGTAGGCGACGAGGTCGTCCATGCGCTGCACCTGTTCGGCGATGGTCTTGCGCGTGTCGTCGTCGGCGGCGACGTGATCGATCTGGCCGCGGATCACCGCCAGTGGCGTCTTCAGGCTGTGCGCGAGATCGCCGAGCGTGTTGCGGTAACGCGTGCGCTGCTCGCGTTCGTTGGCGATGACATCGTTGATGCTGGACGTGAGCGGCGACAGTTCGCGCGGATAGCGGTCCGGCAATTCATTACGTTCGCCGCGTTCGACGCGGGCGAGGTCGTTCGCGACTTGACGCAAGGGGCGCAGGCTCCAGCGCAGCATCAGCAACTGCACCAGCAACAGCACACCGGCCGCACCGCCGAGATGCAGGAACAGCGTGCGGCGGAAGATGTTGATCTGGCGCTTCAACGACGATTCGTGTTCGGCGACGTAGAAGGTCATCTTCACCTCCTTGCCGTTGCCGAGTTCCCAGGCCACGCCTTCGGCATACCGATAGACGCCGCCGACATTGGTCGGCAGAGGCCCGTCGAACTGCGTGCGCGACGGTTCCAGGCTCAGGTCGAAGGGAATCTGCCGGCCCAGCGCGGACTGCGAGCGCCATTCGAAATCCGGGCCGGTCACCGCGGCATAGAGGCCCGACTGCGGTCGTTCGAAGTTCGGGTCCGGCGGCACTTCCGGCAGGATCAGGGCGCCACGCACGGTGATGTCGGATCCGGCGATGTAGGACAGCACGTAGCTGCGCAGACGTTCGCGGGTCGCCTGCAAGGCGCTCTGCGTGAAGGCTTTTTCGAGCGCGTAGCCGGTCACGCCAAGGAAGGCGGCGAGTGCGAAACTCGCCGCCCACAGCAGTCGCGTCTGCAACGACAGGGCGCGACGCATCGGCTGGACGTCAGTTCGAACGCGGGATCGCGAAGCGGTAGCCGCGGCCGCGCACGGTCTCGATCGGCTTCAGGCTGTTGTCGGGATCGAGCTTGCGGCGCAGGCGGCCGATGAACACTTCCAGCACGTTCGAATCGCGGTCGAAGTCCTGCTGGTAGATGTGCTCGGTCAGGTCGGCCTTCGAAACCAGTTCGCCGGCATGCAGCATCAGGTATTCGAGCACCTTGTACTCGTAGGTGGTCAGCTCGACGCTGGTGCCGGCCACGGTCACCGTCTGCGCCGTGGTGTCGAGCACCACCGGTCCACATTCAAGCTGCGGCTTGCTCCAGCCAGTGGCGCGGCGCATCAGGGCATTGATGCGGGCCAGCAGTTCCTCGACATGGAAGGGCTTGACCAGGTAGTCGTCGGCGCCGGTCTTCAGGCCTTCGACCTTGTCCTGCCAGCTCGAACGCGCGGTCAGGATCAGGATCGGATACTTCTGGCCGAGGCCGCGCAGCTTCTGGATCAGCTCCAGGCCGCTCATTTTCGGCAGGCCGAGGTCGATGATGGCGACGTCGAACGGCACTTCCTTGCCGAGGAACATCGCCTCTTCGCCGTCGCTGGCGGTGTCGACCGCATAACCTTCGCGCTTCAGGCGCGCGGCCAGGGTCTCGCGCAGCGGCGCTTCATCTTCAACCAGCAGGATCCGCATTCACTGTTCTCCTTGTTGTTCGCGCGGCTCGGGCGCGGTCGATGACTCTGGTTTCTGCAACTGCACGACGCGAATGCGTCCGCTCGGCGTCAGCAGCTTCACGCGGTAGACGTCGCGACCGTCGTTGTGCATGCGATCGGCCGACAGCACCTTGCCGCCATGCGCGCGTTGCGCCTGTTCGATCGCGGCGTGCATGTCCTGGCTGATCTCGCGCGGCATCGGGTAGCGATTGCGCAGCGACTCGATGCGTTGCTCGCGCGCGTCGTAGCGGCGCTGCGACGGGTTGCGGGCATTGTCGCTGGACGACGGCGAATACGCCTCGCGGCTGTAACGACCCGGCAATGCCGGGGCATTCGGGCTCACCAGCGACGGCGAATCCGGCGACGCGTTGTCCTTGAACCGCGGCGACTGCTCGGATTCCGCACGCACGATCGCAGCCGCGAACGCGGCCAGACAGGCGGGCAGGAGCAATCGGGTAAGGGTCATGGTCGGATCATAGCCCCGGCCATCGCGCCGGGAAACGCGGCCACGATGGGGGACCGGCTTTGAATCACGGCTGAAGCGGCTCAGCCGCGGCGCAGCGCGGTTGCGAGGGCTTCAGCCTCGGCCGCCAGCGGCTCCGCTTGGGCCGGCTGGTCGAGCCAGCGTGCGAGGGTGGCCGGGACGGTGATCGTCCGCCCGATCAGCGGCTCGACCACGCTCTCGAACTTGGCCGGATGTGCGGTCGCAGCGATGGCCCAGTCGCGATCATCACCACCGGCCCGGCGGCGCGCGACGAACTCGGCGGCGCAGGCCGTGTGCGGACAGATGACGGTGTCGAACTCGGCGAGGAAGGCCGGCACACGACGACGAATGGTGTCGTCGTCGACCGACAGGGTGTGCAGGCCACCGGTCTCGGCGAAGCCGGCGCGCAGGCGTTCGAGATTGCTCGGTGCGCCCACGTCCATCGCGTTGGCGATGGTCGCGACCGAGGGCCGCGGCTGGTATTCGCCGGTCGCGAAGAAGTCCGGCAATACGCGATTGGCATTGCTGACGATGGCGATCTCGCCGATCGGCAGGCCCAGGGCGCGCACCCAGATCGCCGCCAGCGCATTGCCGAGGTTGCCGCTCGGAATGGCGAAATTCATCGGCCTGCCGCCACTGCGGGCGTGTCGCAACGCCGCCTGCGCGTAGTAGGCCATCTGCGGCAGCAGGCGGCCGATGCTGATGCTGTTCGCGCTGGTCAGCGGTACCGCGGCCATGAGCGCGGTATTCGCGAACGCCGCCTTGACCATGGCCTGGCAGTCGTCGAACGTGCCGTCGACAGCGAAGCTGCGCACGTTGTCGCCGAAGCAGGACAGCAGATGCTTCTGGCGCGGCGACACGCCCTGATCCGGGAACAACACGGCGACCTTGAAGCCTTTGCGGCGATGGAAGGCCCCGGCCACGGCCGATCCGGTGTCGCCGCTGGTCGCGACCAGCACGGTCAGATCGGGCGCATCCGGTGCGCGCAATCGCGACAGGCAAGCCGCCAGCACGCGTGCGCCGACATCCTTGAAGGCGCCGGTGGGGCCGTGGAAGAGTTCGAGCAGGTGGGTCCGACCATCGTTCAGCGCGACCAATGGCGTGTCGAAATCCAGCGCTTCGGTGCAGATCGCATCGACCTGGTCGGCCAGCGGCGAGTCGGCCAGGAATGGGCGCAGCAGGACCGCGGCGACGTCGGCCAGCGTGTCGCGGCCGGCGAAATCGTCGATCGTGAAACGCAGCCAGTGCTCGGGGACATAGAGGCCGCCGTCGCGGGCGAGGCCGCGGCTCAGGGCTTCGACGACGCTGCAACGGTCGCCGCCGCGGGTGGAAATCACGTGCATGTTTCGATCCTTGCGCCGGCAGCGGCGACGGGAGAGACATAGGCGCGGGCGTCGAGCCCCGCATTGGCGAACGCGTCGAGCGCATCCAGTTGCGCCGCTTCGGCGGCGGCGCGCGAGGCGAACCAGCCGAAAACGCTCGGCCCAGCACCGGAAATGCTGGCGCCGTAGGCATCGTGGTCGAGCATCGCCTGTTTGACGGCTGCGAAACCCGGGATCAGGTCGGCGCGACGGGGCTCGACCAGCACGTCCATCAGTCCGGCACGGATCAGCGCGTGATCGTTCGTGTACAAGCCGGCGAGGAACAAGGCCAAGGCTTCCGACTGCGGCACGAAATCGCCGATCGCGTAGGGTGCACGCAGGCGTTCGCGGGCGACACGGGTTTCGACGACGAGGTCAGGATGCACCAGCAACGTGTGCAATCCCTCCGGCACCGGCAGGCGCACGAGTCGATCATGTGCGGCGAGTACGAGTCCGCCGAGCAGGCTCGGCGCGACGTTGTCGCCGTGACGCCCGCCACTTGCCGCGAATTCGCCTTCGAGCGCGTGCGGATACAGCGCGTCGAGGGGCAGCGGCGTGTCGAGCAAGGCATTCGCCGCGACCAGGGCCGCAACCGCGGACGCCGCCGAGCCGCCCATGCCGGAACCGAGCGCAATGCCTTTCTCGATCTCGAGTGTGATGCCGAACTGCGCATCGACTGATCGCAGCAGCGACGCAACCGCACGCGCCGCCGTGTTCTTCTCGACCTCGCGCGGCAATTCGATCGGCAGGCCGCGGATGGCATCGACGCGCACGCCGTGTTCGCTCGTGCGCGTCGCGACGACACGATCGCCCGGACCCTCGAGCGCATGACCAATGAGATCGAAGCCGACGGCGCAATTGCCGACGCTGGCCGGCGCGAAGGCGACGGCGCGGTCGCGACTCATACGCGTGCTCCGAGGTAGGCGGCGACACGCAGCAGATCGGCGAACACGCCGGCCGCGGTCACTTCCGGTCCGGCGCCCGGACCTTGCACGACCAGCGGGTTGCGGTTGTAGCGTGCGGTCGTGAACTGCACGAAGTTGTCGGTGAGTCTGCCGTTCGCGAAAGCATGTGCGAGCGGCAGTGCGCGCAGGCCGACACGGGCCTTGCCGGTCGCATCGAGCGAGGCAACGAAACGCAGCACTTCGCCGTTCGCGCGCGCGGCATCGAGCCGCGCCTGCATCGCGGCGTCGAGTTCGGGCAGGCGGGTCATGAAGTCGTCGATGGAACCGGCCGCGAGTTCGGCGGGCACCAGGCTGTCGACCTCGACATCGGCCAGTTCGGTGGCGAGGCCGAGTTCGCGCGCGAGGATGACGAGTTTGCGCGCCACGTCCTTGCCGTCGAGGTCGTCGCGCGGATCCGGTTCGGTATAGCCCAGTTGCTTGGCTTCGCGCACCAGGGCCGAGAACGGCTGGCTGCCGTCGAAACGATTGAACAGGAAGGCCAGCGTGCCCGAGAACATGCCTTCGATGCGTTCGATGCGATCGCCGGTATCGATCAGGTCGCGCAGGGTGGAGATGATCGGCAGGCCGGCGCCGACCGTGGCCTCGTAACGGAAGCGTGCGCCGGATTCGCGTGCGTTCGCCTGGATCTCGCGATAACGCGCGATGGGTCCGCTGCCGGCCTGCTTGTTCGGCGTGACGATGTGCATGCCCTGCGCCAGCCACTTCGGATATTGCGTCGCCACCAGTGGCGAGGCCGAACAATCG
The DNA here is from genome assembly GCA_022705045.1 of Pseudomonadota bacterium. Taxonomy (GTDB): domain Bacteria; phylum Pseudomonadota; class Gammaproteobacteria; order Xanthomonadales; family Ahniellaceae; genus JADKHK01. Next base: position 12,194 of record JAKJFE010000061.1, read on the forward strand.
GCGATCAGTGCATGCGGCAGATGCGAGGCATGGACCTGCTTCGCAAAGGCATCGAGATCACCGTCGGCGGCCTGCGCGTAGGCATCGCGCCAGTGCGCGAGGTCGATGCCGGATTCGGATACGGCGATCTTGCGGCTGCCGGCGATGGCGCGCACACGCAGGTCGATGCCGAACTGTTCGCGCAGGCGCGGTGCTGCTTCGCGCAATTGTTCGATCAGGACCGCGCCGACATTGCCTGGGCCGATCACGCCGACCGAAATCGTCTGCGCCGACAGGTAGAAGCCGGCATGCACAGCGCGCAATGCACGTGCCGCATCGACGGAATCGATGGCGACCGAGATGTTGCGTTCGCTCGCGCCCTGAGCGATCGCACGCACGTTGATGCGGCCACGGCCGAGCTGGTCGAACAGCCGTGCAGCCGTACCGGGATGACCGGCCATGCCGTCGCCGACCACGGCGAGCACGCTGATGCCGCGCGTCACCGCGATGCGTTCGATCAGGCCGCGATCGAGTTCGCGCCGGAAGGCATCGTCGAGCAGGCGTTCCGCGCGTTCGACCTCGGCTTCGCGCACGACGCAGCAGATCGAGTGTTCGCTCGAGCCTTGCGAAATCATCACCACCGAGATGCCGCCGTGGCGGAGCGCACCGAACACGCGCTCGGCGGTGCCGGGCACGCCGATCATGCCGGCGCCTTCGACGTTGAGGATGGCGAGGCCGCCGAACGCGCTGACGCCTTTCACCGGCGGTTCCAGCGAGTGTTCGGCGCTGATGCGCGAGCCGCGGTGTTCGGGGTTGAAGGTGTTGCGGATGTAGATCGGGATCTGGCGTTCGATCGCCGGCGCCATCGTCTGCGGATGGATGACCTTGGCGCCGAAGTAGGCGAGTTCGCAGGCCTCGTGGTAACTCAGTTCCGGGATCAGCACCGCTTCCGGCACGGCGCGCGGGTCGGCGCTGTAGACACCATCGACGTCGGTCCAGATGTGCACTTCGGCGGCATCGGCGAGTGCGCCGAAGATCGCGCCGGAATAGTCCGAACCATTGCGACCGAGCGTGGTGGCGCGGCCTTCGCCATCGCGGGCGACGAAGCCGGTGACGACGTAGCGTGTGCACGGATGGCGGTCGCGGAAGGTATCGAAATGCGCCTGCGACGACGACCAGTCAACCATGACGCCGAGTTCTTCGGCGCGCACGCGCAGCACCTCGCGCGCATCGCACCAGACGGCCGCGTCGCCGCGCACCTTGAAGTGTTCGGCCAGCAGGCGCGACGACCAGACTTCGCCCAGACCTTGGACGAGGTCGAGCGCTTCGCGCGAGGGCGTGCCGAGCAGGGCCAGGGCATGCAGCACGTCGGCGAGGTCGGCGAATTCGCGTTCCAGCCATTCGACGGTGGGTTCGGCCTGTGCGCCGAGCAGGGCGAGCGCTGCCGTGAGGTGGCGTTCGCGCAGCGTGGCGAGTGCATCGCGCCACACCTCGCTGCGTGCGGCGGCGCTGTTCGCGAGTGCGATCAATGCGTCGGTGACGCCTTGCATCGCCGAGACGACGACGACTTGTGACTCGCCGTCGCGGGTGGCGAGGATGGCGGCGACCTGGGCGATGCGTTCGGCATCGCGCATCGAGGAGCCGCCGAACTTGTGGGCGACGAAAGCATTCGAGTGGTTCATCAGAAGATCTCCGCGACGCAGCAGCGCAAGCTGCCGCCGGCTTGTTCGATTTCGGTCAGGTCGACGCTGCGCACCGTGAAACCGGCGTTGCGCAGGATCTGGCGGTTGGATGCGCTCAACGCGGCGTCGGCGCGCGCGCTCATGAACACGGTGTCGGGTGCGAGCGCGATGCAGTTGCCGGCGAAGTTCGCCTTTTCCTCGTCGCTCAGCCAGACGACGTTCGGCGCATACCGTGCGGCGATAATCTCGGGCACGCGCGGGTCGGCGAACGATCCCGCGTGCAGCACGACGGCACGGCCGGCGAGAACGCTCATAACGACATTGGTGTGGTATTCGCCCGGTGCGAGATCGAACATCAGGCTGATGCGGAAACCGAAAACGCGATGCATGGCTTCGACGCCGGCGCGATTCAGCCGTTCGGTCAGGCCGAACCAGCCGATGCCGGCGGCGCGGTCCGGCACCAGAGCGCCGGTCAGTTCGGCGACGACGCCGGGTGCGATCAGCGATTCGACTGCATAGCCGTGTTGGGTCCGGAACCAGTCCGGGAGGTCGTCGCGCACCGCTTCGCGCTGGCGTACGGCATGGCGCATCGCGCCGATCATCAGCTTGCCGGGCACGGTCGCGAACACGTTGTTCGGGAACACCGCGTCGGGCGCCTCGGGCAGTCCCGGGAAGACTTGGGTCGGAATGACGCGGCCGATGGCCTCGACCAGGGCCGCATGTTCGCGCAGCGCCCGTTCGCGATCGACGCCGCCGCTCGCCATGTAGCGATTGTCGGTGGCCGATTCCTCGGCCAATGCGAAGTGATCCGGGCGCACGAAGAAGGCGCCGCGCGCCGTGGCGGGTTGGTCCAGCGCCGGCGCGAGCCGCTGCAACGCCGCCGCGAAGGCGACAGGATCGGCATACAGACCGCGGGTCGCGGCCTGATCGGGCGTGGAGGCAGACATGGATTCAACCCGGCCGCGGGGAGGGAAGCGACCTACGCCCGATCCTATGGAAAGTCTGGCGAGACGCCAAGTCGGGCGGCTATCGGCGAGACTGTCCGAACTCCGGTCGCCGTCGATCATGTCGCACCACCAGAACGCGTATTCCGTCTGGTATCGAGCAATACACGATCGAGTAGGGAAAGCCATTGGTCGGAAAAGACTTTCGACCCTTTGGACGCGCTGTCCCAAGTTCCGGTCTCGACGCCAACAGGCGCGTCACGCGCTCGAATTCTCCGACGAACCGGGCTGCAAGTGCGGGCGACCCCTCGCGCGAATAGAAAGCCGCGGCGGAAGCGACATCCGTCTCTGCTGCCGGGTGTAACTCGATCCTCATCCGGGGAACTGCGATTTGAGGCGCTTCATCGCGTCGTCGAGCAAGACGGGTTCCACACTCCCCGTTGCGAGTTCAGCGTCGCGTGCCTCGGCAATCCTGTCCCACTCGCGATCGACATCCGTCTCCGCGTCGAGGCTTTCGACGAGTCGGTCCAGCAGGCGCGCGCGATCGGCCTTTGACAGTCCGAGGACTTGGGCTTGCAGGGTTTCGAGCGACGTTGGCATGGCGGCAGCCATCACGGGGATGTGCTCATAGCTTGCCACAAGCCGGCTGCCAGGGGCGTCAGGCCGCAGCCTGAATCCCGGAGACTTCGGCGATGGCGCGTTCGAGCAGGTCGAAGCTGGCACCGGGGCGGTGCGCGTGTTCGCTGAGCACGCGACGGAAGCGGCGGGCGCCGGGCAGGCCCTGGTAGAGGCCGAGCAGGTGGCGGGTGAAATGCGCGATTGATTCGCCGCGGGCGAGGCGGGCGTCGATGTACGGGCGCAGGCCGCGCAACACGTCGGCGCGGTCGGGCAGGGCGTAAGTCGGGTCGAACAGGTCGCGTTCGAGTTCGGCGAGCAAGTACGGCTCGTGATACGCGGCGCGACCGAGCATCACGCCGTCGAAGTCGTCGATGACCGAAGCGACGTCGGCGCGCGAGACCAGGCCGCCGTTCAACACCAGTGTGAGTTGCGGGAATTCGTTGCGCAGGCGGCGCACGCGGTCGTAATTCAGCGGCGGGATCTCGCGGTTTTCCTTCGGGCTCAGGCCTTTCAGCCAGGCCTTGCGCGCGTGCACGATGAAGACGTCGCAGCCGGCGCGATGCACAGTGTCGACGAAGCGGAACAGGTCGGCGTCGTCGTCCTGCTCGTCGACGCCGATGCGGCATTTGACGGTGACCGGGATCGACACCGCAGCGCGCATCGCCGCGACGCAGTCGCCGACCAGATTCGGTTCGCGCATCAGACAGGCGCCGAATGCACCGGACTGCACGCGCTCGCTCGGGCAACCGCAGTTGAGGTTGATCTCGTCGTAGCCGAAGTCCTCGCCGATGCGAGCGGCCTGCGCCAGCAGTTCCGGCTCCGAGCCGCCGAGTTGCAGCGCGACCTGGTGTTCCATCGCCTCGAAGCCGAGCAGACGCGTACGGTCACCGTGGATGGCCGCGTTCGCATGCACCATCTCGGTGTACAGGCGCGCATGCGGCGACAGCAGGCGATGGAAGATGCGACAGGAACTCGTCGTCCATTCCATCATCGGCGCGACGCAGAGTCGCCAGGGGGAAACAGTCTTCATTGCGACAAAAAGAAACGCCCGGTCGGCCCGGGCGTTGTCATTGTAGCGGTCCGCTTACTTGCCCGCTTTCTTGGCCGCTTTCGCAGCCTTCTTTTCCTTGGCGGTCTTCTGCGGTGCCTTCTTGGCTTCCTTCTTCTGTTCCATGCCCTTGGCCATCGTGCGCTCTCCGCTGGGTGCTGCAGCCGGCGACCATCGCCCGCCGCGACCGCGATCCTAATCGTCCGGGCGGCGAATGCAATGGCCTCGCGACGGTCGCGCCAACCCCGCCCAAATCACGCACCGGTAGTGGCTTTCCCCGCGCATTGCGGGCAATGTCGGCAGGGTCCGTCCAGCCTGGGGAGGCTGAATGATTCTGCGTCGCGTCGTCGAGCACTTCCGCAGCCAGGAATGGACCGCCATCGGCATCGATTTTGTCATCGTCGTGTTCGGCGTGTTCTTCGGCATCCAGGTCGCGAACTGGAACGAGGATCGACTGACGCGCGCCAAGGCCGAGGTATTCACGGCGCGACTCAAGGAGGACTTGAAGGCGGAAGCCTGGCGCTATCAATTCCTGCTCGAGTACTACCGCGATGTCCGTGACGCCACCGAAGCCGCTGCCGATGCGCTCAGCGGCAAGACGCCGCTGTCGAACGAGCCCTTTCTCGTCCACGCCTATCGCGCTACCCAGTACAAGCAGGGCGCGAGTCGACGCGCCACCTACGACGAGCTGATTTCCACCGGCAACGTCGGCCTGATCGAGGATCGCAAGCTGCTGAATCTCGCGGTCCGCGCCTACAGCGTCGTCACCATCGATGCCACCGTGAAAGAAGGCGTCGAGTCGCCCTACCGCGCCCTGTTCCGGATGATCGTTCCGAACGACACCCAACGCGCGTTGGCAAAGCATTGCGGCGATCGCTACATCCTGCCCGGCGACTACACCGACTTCGACCACGTCATCGACTATGCCTGCGAATCCGGCCTGCCCGAAGCCGAGGTCGACGCCGCTGCCGAAGCACTGCGTGCCGATCCGCAGACGCTGCGCTACCTGCGCCTCCGCGTTGCCGATCTCGAAACGCGCTTGGCCGACCTGACCAGCAACAATCGCGATGTATTCGAAGGCTTCGTCGGCATCGCAAAGGAGACGCCATGAACGAGGCCGAGCAGATATCCGCGGTCACGGCGCCAGCAGCGGAACCGCAACCCGCGCGCCGCTCGCGCTGGCAGCGCTTCTCGCCATCGATGGGCTGGCCGGCGTTCTGGAGCGAAATCCTGATCGTGGTGCTCGGCGTGGTGATCGCGCTCGCTGCAAACGAAGCGGTGGAAGACTGGAACTGGCGCAACAAGGTGAAAGACGCCGAGGCGCGCTTGCAGGGCGACATCGCCTGGGTGTTCCTGTGGTCTGCAGAGAAATCGGTCACTCAACCCTGCGTGGACGCGCAACTGTCGGCGATGAGTCGCAACGTGCTGGACAGCGGGGACACCCTGCAGCCCTTGCCGGTCGGCACCGCGCTGGATCGCCAATGGGTGGTGCGCATGCCCACGCGTCCCTACCGATTCCCGACCTGGGAGGCGCTGCTTGCCGATGGCACCGCGAGCCATTTTCCGCCGCAGCGGCAGGCGATCCTGGGACGCATCAGCCATGACATGGTGCAGGCGCGTGCCTACGAGGCGGAATCCCGTGGTCTGGATGGCGCCCTGCTGGTGATGCGCGATCCGATCGCACTCGACCCGGTGGTGCGCGCCGACCTGCTGACCAACATCAATCGCCTGCGCTCCTTGTGGGGCAACGAACGACTGTACGCCCGGCAGCGGATGCGCCTGATCGCCGACGCCGGCATGGCGCCCTCTGAAGCGGCGGTCGAACTCTTCCTCAATGCCGACGGCAAGCAGCCCTCGGGCAGCAACTTCTCCGGCGCGGTACCCGATTGCAGGAAGCAGCAGCTGCCGCTCGGGGATTGGCGCGACTATCGGGACGTCGTCTTCACGGTCGGAGCCCCAGGCGAAGGACAAACGAAATGATCGACCGGATTGCGGGAATCACCCCATGCTGCGCCGCCTGACTCAGTCCCTGCGCGAACAGAACTGGACCTCGATCACGATCGAGTTCGTGTTGCTGGTGCTCGGCGTGTTTCTCGGTATCCAGGCCGCGAACTGGAACGAGGCACGCGGCGACCGCTCGCGCGAAGCCGTGTATCTCGCCAGCCTGGTGCAGGACCTTCGCAGTGATATCGACGAGATCGACGAGATCAAGCGGGTGTCGACCTTGCGCATGTCCGCGATGGGCTACTTGCTGACGCAGGCGACCGGTGCACCGCTGCCTTCGGGATTCGACTCGGCGCGCGGGCGCATCGAGATCGAGCCGACACCAGCGTATGCGGCCGACGATCCGAACACGATCGGCGTCGCGATGTTCATCCTGACCACGCTCGATGGAAACCGCCTCGCCTACGAAACGATGATCAACACCGGCGGCATCGGCGTCATCCGCGACGACGCGCTCCTGCGCGCGATCCAGTCCTACTACAGCAGCGTCGACAAGGTACGCACCTTCGAGGCGGCGATGGAGATCAATCGCGTCAAGCTGGTCGATGCCCAGCAGCAAGCGGGCCTGTCGCCGGTGGACGCAATGACGTCTCCGCAGATCATCG
>JAKJFE010000203.1 GCA_022705045.1 Pseudomonadota bacterium
CATCGGCATCATCACCTCGCTGGTGCGTCCCACTGCCGGCAGCGTGAAAATCTTCGGCCACGATCTCGCCACACAGCGCGAAGCGGCGCTGTCCTGCGTCGGCGTGGTGCCGCAGGAAATGAACTTCAACCAGTTCGAGAAACCCATCGACATCGTCGCCAACCAGGGCGGTTTCTATGGCCTGCCGCGCAAGCTGGCGCGCGAACGCGCCGAGAAATACCTGAAGCTGCTGTCGTTGTGGGACAAGGCCGAAGTCGCGGCACGCACGATGTCCGGCGGCATGAAACGACGATTGATGATCGCGCGCGCCATGGTGCACGAGCCGCGACTGCTGATCCTCGACGAACCCACCGCGGGCGTGGACATCGAGATCCGCCGGTCGATGTGGCAGTTCGTGCAGGGCATCAATGCCGCCGGCACCACGGTCATCCTGACCACGCACTATCTCGAAGAGGCCGAGAGCCTGTGCCGCAACATCGCCATCATCGACAAAGGCACGATTGTCGAGCACACCTCGATGAAGGCGCTGTTGGCGAAACTCGATCGCGAGTCCTTCATCCTCGACCTGACCGACCCGATCGACACCTGTCCGGACATCGGCGTCGTGCATCTGAAACGCATCGACGCGACCACGCTCGAAGCCGACGTACCCAAAGGCACCACCTTGAACGAGCTGTTCGACGCGCTCGCGCGCACCGGCATCCGCGTGCGCTCGCTGCGCAACAAGGCGAACCGGCTGGAGGAACTGTTCCTCAGTCTGGTCGATCGCGGCACCGGAGGTGCGGCATGAACGCGGCCGGCAACTGGGAAGCGCTGAAGACCATCGTTTTCCGCGAGATCCACCGCATCCTGCGTATCTGGGGCCAGACCCTGGTGCCGCCGGCGATCACGATGACGCTGTATTTCGTGATCTTCGGCAATCTCATCGGCGCACGCATCGGCGACATGCATGGCATGCGTTACATCGACTTCATCGTGCCGGGCCTGATCATGATGTCGGTGATCCAGAACAGCTACGGCAACATCGTTTCGAGTTTCTTCGGCTCGAAATTCCAGCGTTTCATCGAGGAACTGCTGGTCAGCCCGACACCGAACTGGGTGATCCTGACCGGCTACATCGCAGGTGCAGTCGCGCGCGGCTTGATGGTCGGCGCCATCGTGCTGATCGTCGGCATGTGCTTCACGCGCATCCAGTTGCATCACCCGCTGGTGACGCTGGCGACTCTGTTGCTGACCTCGGTGATGTTCGGCTTCGCGGGCTTCATCAACGCGATGTACGCGAAGAAGTTCGACGATATCTCGATCGTGCCGACCTTCATCCTGACCCCACTGACCTACCTCGGCGGCGTGTTCTACAGCGTGTCGCTGCTGCCGCCGTTCTGGGAGAAGGTGTCGCACATGAACCCGATCCTGTACATGGTCAACGCGTTTCGATACGGCCTGCTCGGCGTCAGCGACGTACCGCTCGGCATGGCATTCGCGGTGATGATCGGCTTCACCCTCGCGCTCGGTGCCTTCTCGATGCATCTGCTCGTGAAGGGACGCGGTTTGCGCGCCTAGACACGCAGCGACGATACTGTCGCCGCGTCGGGCCTGCGGGGAGGCAGCCGGCGCGTTCGAGCCAACTTCGTCTGGGGAATCCATGATCAATATGCTGCGTTGTGCGGCCTTGTCCGCCGTGTTGTCGATGTCGTCCGCCGTGGTCGCCCAAGCGGCCGATCCTGCTGCGCAACTGCAGCAGTTCAATGCGTCGCTGAACTACCAGACCGGCGACGTGCCGGTGGCCGAGGCCCATGCGACCCTGCATCTCGACAGCGGGTTCCGTTATCTCGCGCCGGCCGACACGCGCCGAGTACTCGAGGAGTTGTGGGGCAATCCGCCGGATGACAGCGTGCTCGGCATGCTGGTCCCGAATGGCCTGGAAGTGACCGATGACAACAGCTGGGCGGTGGTGCTGACCTATTCCGACGACGGCTTCGTGTCCGACGAGGAAGCCGCCAAGATCGACTATGACGATCTGCTCAAGACCATGCAGGAAGAGACTGCGGCCGCGAACGGCGAGCGCGAGAAGGCCGGCTACGGTCGCGTCGATCTGGTCGGCTGGGCCAGTCCGCCGCGTTACGACGCCGACCAGAAGAAACTGCACTGGGCCAAGGAGCTCGCGTTCAATGGCGCCGCGCAGCACACTGTCAACTACGACATCCGCGCCCTGGGACGCGGCGGCTATCTCAGTCTCAACGCGGTCGGCGCGATGGGCGATCTCGCCAACATCCAGCAGGGCATGGGGCGCGTGCTGAACATGATCGAGTTCGATGCCGGCCATCGTTATGCCGACTTCGACGGCGATACCGACAAGGTGGCCGGCTACGGTCTGGCGGCACTGGTCGGCGGCGCTGCGGCCAGCAAGATGGGCCTGTTCGCGAAACTTGGCATGCTGCTGCTGAGCCTGAAGAAGTTCGCGGTCTTCCTGCTGGTGGGTGCCGCGGCACTGCTGAAGCGCGTGTTCGGCGGCAAGAAGTCCGACGGCGCGGCCTGATCGGCGCGACCGTCAGGGCAATCGAAAAAAATCGCGTGCCGTGGCCGTCGCATTGCGCGCGGTCGCGGCCACGTCTTCGCCGCGGTCGCGCGCGATCTCCTCGCAGATGTGCGGCAGGAAGGCCGGTTCGTTGCGGCGGTGGCTGGGTTTTGGTTTCAGCGTGCGCGGCAGCAGGTAGGGCGCGTCGGTTTCGATCATCAGGCGATCGGCAGGTATCAATTTCGCCAGCTCACGCAGATGCTGGCCGCGGCGCTCGTCGCAGATCCAGCCAGTGATGCCGATGAAGAAACCGCGGTCGAGCAGGTCGACCAGTTCATCGCGTTCGCCGGTGAAGCAATGCACGACCGCGGGTGGCAGACGATCGCGCACGGCGTCGAGGATGGCGACGAAGTCGGCATGAGCGTCGCGACTGTGCAGGAACAGCGGCTTCTGCACCGCGATGGCGATGTTCAATTGCTGTTCGAAGGCGAAACGCTGGGCGTCACGCGGCGAGAAGTCGCGGTTGTAGTCGAGGCCCGTCTCGCCGACGGCGACCACTTCCGGATGCGCGAGCAGGGCGCGGAACAGATCGTCCATGTCGCCGTCGTAGTCGTGCGCGTGGTGCGGATGCAGGCCGGCAGTGGCGTACAGGAAGCCCGGATACGTCGCGGCGAGTTGTTGCGCCTCGACGCTGCCGCTGCGCGACGCGCCGGTCACGATGATGCGATCGATCGAGGCCGCGCGGGCGCGTTCCAGCACCGCCGGCAGGTCGTGCGCGAAACTCTCGTGCGTCAGGTTGGCGCCGATATCGATGTAGTCCATGGCCTGCAAGTGCTGAATGGGCGCGCGAGTATAGTGGCGCGGTTAACCACGGATTCAGTGCGAACGCCGCATCGTGCGCCGCACCTACAGGAGCCTTCGATGAAACGCGTTGCCGCCCTTGCTCTCGTCCTCTCCGCTGCCTGCTCGGTCGAGGCCTATACGCCGGCTTCCGGCTTCTGGTGGAACCCGAACGAATCCGGCACCGGCATCGCCATCGAGATCGAGGACAAGACCCTGTTCATGGCCGCCTACGTGTTCGACGCGCAGGGCCGTTCGACCTGGTTCACCAGCTCGGGCAACCTGACGACGAGCAGCGCCAACGGCGCCACCTACTACAACGTGTTCAACGGCTCGCTCAACGGCTTCGCCAACGGCCAGGTCATCGGCGGTCCGTATTTCTTCCCGCAGATCCTCACCAATGCGGGCGGCCCGGTGCAGATCGTGTTCAATCCGAACGACGAAACCAAGGCCACCTTGACCTGGGGTGGTCGCACGCTGCCGATCGAGAAGCTCGACTACTACATCGGCTGGGGCGCGGATCGCGAGACTGAACGCATGGTTGGCGAGTGGTCGGTCGTGGTGGATGCGTACGCACGTGGCGGCGACTATGCCTTTTACCCCTACTACGGCGACGTCCTGATCTTCGACCTGATCAATCGCACGGCCAACCCGGACCTGTTCGAAGGCTGCCGCGCCGACACCTCGCTGATCGGTCGCTGCACCAACAACGCCTTGAACTACCATGATGCCGCCGGCTACTACGACGCCACGCGTGACGAGCATGTCGCGATCGTGACCGACGCCATCGCCTCGGGCAGCAGTCCGGCCCTGTACTGGGCCTACTATCTCAATGTGAACACCTCCGATTTCGAGGGTGTCGTCGAATGGTATTTCGGCAACGACAGCAGTTCGCCCGGCAATGGCCCCTACTACCCGGTACGCGGCTATCGCTCGGGCAG
>JAKJFE010000062.1 GCA_022705045.1 Pseudomonadota bacterium
CGCCCAGGCTGGCGTCGGCGAACACGCCGGTCAGGATGGCGCCGATGATGCCGCCAACCGCGTGCACACCGAACACATCCAGCGAGTCATCGTACCCGAGCGCGCGCTTCAGGCGGGTAGCCGCGAAGTAGCAGATCACGCCGGCCACCAGGCCGATGACCAGCGCGCCGCCCGGGCCGCAGGTGCCGGAGGCGGGCGTGATCGCGACCAGGCCGGCGACCGCACCCGAGGCGATGCCGAGCACGCTCGGCTTCTTGTGCAGCAGCCATTCCACCGACATCCAGCCGAGGGCGGCCGCAGCGGTGGCGATCTGGGTGACCAGCATGGCCATGCCGGCGGTGCCGTTGGCCGCCACCGCGCTGCCGGCGTTGAAGCCGAACCAGCCGACCCAGAGCAGGCTGGCGCCGATCAGGGTGTAGCCGAGGTTGTGCGGTGCCATCGGTGTGGTCGGATAGCCGTTGCGCTTGCCGAGCACGAGGGCTGCGACCAGACCGGCCACGCCGGCATTGATGTGCACGACGGTGCCGCCGGCGAAATCGAGCACGCCCCAGTCCCACATCAGGCCGCCGTCGCCGCTCCAGACCATGTGTGCGATCGGTGCGTAGGAGAACGTGAACCACAGCGCCATGAACACCAGCAGGGCCGAGAACTTCATGCGTTCGGCGAAGGCGCCGACGATCAGCGCCGGAGTGATGATGGCGAAGGTCATCTGGAAGGTGACGAAGACCGATTCCGGAATCGCGTAGCTCAGGCTGTCGGCCTTCAGTCCGGCCAGGAAGGCCTTGTCGAAGCCGCCGATGAAGCTGGCGAGGTTGACGACGCCCTTCTCCATGCCGGTGGTGTCGAACACCAGGCTGTAGCCGTAGAGCACCCAGAGCACGCTGATCAGTCCGGTGATGGCGAAACACTGCATCAGCACGCTGAGCACGTTCTTGGCGCGCACCATGCCGGCATAGAACAGGGCGAGGCCGGGAATGGTCATCAGCAATACGAGCGCCGTGGCCACGATCATCCAGGCGGTGTCGCCGCTGTTGAGGGTGGGCGGTGCGGCCAGTGCAAGGCCGGGCAGGCCAAACAACGTACAAAGCAGTGGAACCGACTTCATTCGAGTCATCGGGGCGTCTCCGTGGGGGGCATCCCGAAGATGTTGCACCGCAGCTTGAGTCGTTACTCAAACATTCAGTGTTCTAGTCGAAGACCCCTCGAATGCAGGGCACCGACAATGCGTGCTCCGATCACTTGTCGGTGTGGCGCTGCCGCAAATCACGCGGACTCGAAGCGGTTCGCGTCGCGGTTCTTGCGGACTTTGAGCGGGTCCCAGATGCGGCCGTTCATGGCCACGTAGACGCCGTTGTCGAGGGTCTGCACGGCGCCGACGGCGCAGCCGATGTTGAACACGGCATCCGAACCCTGGAAACGCGCCGGATTGAGTGCGCCGGTCATGACGATGACTTTGTCCTTGATGCGCGTGAGCACACGTGCGGTCTCGACCATGGTGTCGGTGCCGTGCGTGACGAGCACGTGCCGGCCCGGTTGTGCCTCGATGGTGCGTGCGACCAGATCGCGGTCGTCGTCGCTGATGTGCAGGCTGTCCTTGCGCAGCAGCGGGATCACGAGGAAGCGGAAGCCGACGCCGAGTGCGGTCAGGATGTCACCGATCTGCGGCGCGCCGATCTGGAAGTCGGACTTGTCGTCGAAGTAGATCTTGTCGATCGTGCCGCCGGTGGTGACGATGGTCAGGTAGTCCATGGGGCTGCCCTTCAGGCGTAGATGTCGCTCGACAGCGTGCGCGCTTCGATCGCGACGGTGTCGGTGAGTCGGTTGCAGCCAAGTCGCGCGAAACGGCGCGCTGCGTGCAGCGTGCGCGGATCGTGTTCGGTGCGGAAGCTCCATTCGGCGTGCTGCGCGAGCAAGGCGAGCGCGAGCGTGCGCCCCATCGTCATCGCCAGGCCGCGGGCACCCGCCGGCAATTCGTCGCGACTGCGCGAACGTTTCTGGATCCACTCCGCAACAGCCGTGGCCGATTCGCGGACCTGCTTCACGACGCCTTCGAGTTCCGGCAGCGTGATTGGCGAAGTCAGCGTGCGGATCGCGGTCAGCCAGTGCTGCAGGCCGCCGATCTGCTTCAGCGCCTTGATCACGTCGAGTGCGAGCACATTGGTCGTGCCCTCCCAGATCGGCAGCACCTGGGTGTCGCGCAGCAGACCGGGCAAGCCGGTGTCTTCGCAATAGCCGGCACCGCCGAAGGATTCGATCACCTCGCTGAGTGCATGCGTCGCCGACTTCGCAGTCGTGAGTTTCACGATTGGCGTGATCAATCGCAGCAGATGCACGCTGGCATCGTCGTGCTGGCCGTTCTCGATGCGGCCCATCAATTCGACCGCGTAGAAGGTCAGGTGGAACATGCCTTCGAATTCGGCCTGCAGGTCGGCCAGGGTTTCCTGATGCAGCGGCTGGTCGATGAGCGGCTGCGCGAAAACGACGCGACGGGTCGCGTAGTCGCGCGCCAGCGTCAACCCTCGGCGCATCGCCGAGACCGCGCAGACCGCATTCCAGAGACGCGTGACGTTGAGCATCGGCGCGATCGCGCGCACACCGTGCTTGCTGTCGCCGACCAGTTCCGCCGGGGTGTTGTCGAGGTGGATTTCCGCGGTCGGCAGCTTGCGTGTGCCGAGCTTGTCCTTGAGGCGATCGATCGTGATGTTGCGCAGGCGCCCATCCGACTTGCGCGGCTCGAGGTAGAACAGCGCCAGGCCATCGGCACCGGCCGGATTCTTCTCCGGACGCGCGAGCAGCAGGGCGATGTCGCTGGTGATGGCCGATGCGAACCATTTGCGGCCGGATAGCCGCCAGCGTCCGCGTTCATCCTGGCGCGCGATCGTCTCGCTGCCGCTGACGTCCGATCCGCCGCTGGTTTCGGTCATCCACTGGCCGCTGATCCAGAACTGCTTCGGATCGCGGCTGAGCAAGCGCGGCACGGCGCGGTCGATCAGCGCCTTGTTGTCGCTGTCCTGCAGTACCTTGAGGGCACCGTCGGTCATCGCCAGCGGACACGAGAACAGTTCGCTGGACGGATGGAACAGGTAATTGAACGCGAACTGCAGCGGTCGGCCGTGTTGCGCCAGCCAGTCGTCCTGCCCGAGCGCGATCAGTCCCCATTTCGCGGCGATGGCCGGCGCCTCGCGCCAGAACGGGCTGAGTTCGACGTGGTCGATGCGTTGCCCGAAGGCGTCGAACGGCACGTGGCGCGGCTCGAGATGGCGTTGCGCAAGTTGTTGCGGATACCACTCGTTCGCGGCCAGTTCGCCGAATTCGCCGAGCCGCCCTTCGTGATCGGCCAGCACCTGCGCCGGTAACACGCGGCGCAGCCAGGAGCGCAGCACGCGGTCGTCCAGATAGGTGTTCGCCAGCACCGGCGCAGTCTGTATGAAACCCATGATTCTCCCCGACGATCCGGCGTTGCAGCGTCCCGGCCAGCGCGGCGAACTTAGCCGGAGCGCACGATGTGGACAAGCGATGTGGTTCGCGGATCAGGTCGGCTTGGCTGTCTTGCGCAGGCCGAAGATGGCACCGAGTGCGAACAGGACTTCGAGCACAGCCAGCCCGCGCACCACCGGATTCGACCAGGCTTCCATGACGCCGTGACTGAAATACAGCAGCGAGACGATGCCGCCGACCAGCAGCACGCGCCGCCGGCTGTGTGCCGCGGCCGGGATCAATGCAGCCAGCGGCAGGAGTGCGAGACCCAGCACCAGCGCCATCGGCAGCGCGGTCGGCGGATGCAGCAATCCGTGCCAGAGCAGTTGCAGCAGGCCCTGCGCGACGAGAGCCGCAGCGGGCAGGGCATCACGCGGGCTCATCGCGCCAGCCTCGTCGCGACATCGGCCACGCGCCGACCGAGTGCGCGTGCCAGCGCGCGTTCGTCCTCGTCGATGCCGCGTTCGCCGCGTGTGCCCGCCAGATGCGACGCGCCATACGGCGTGCCACCACTTTGGGTGCCGGATACGCCGGGTTCGGTGAAGGGCAGGCCGACGATCAGCATGCCGTGATGCAACAGCGGCAGCAGCATCGACAGCAAGGTCGATTCCTGGCCGCCATGCATCGTCGAGGTCGAGGTGAAGGCCGCTGCCGGCTTGCCGGCCAGCGTGCCCGACAGCCATTCGCTCGATGTGCCATCGAGGAAATACTTCAGCGGCGCGGCCATCTGGCCGAAGCGTGTCGGGCTGCCGAGGATCAGGCCGGCGCATTCGGTCAGGTCGTCGCGGCTGCAATAGGGCGCACCGCTGGCGGGTTCATGGCTGCCTTGCGCGGGTTCGAAGTCTGGCCGCACCGGTGGCACGGTGCGCAGACGCGCGTTGGCGCCCGCGACTTCACCGACGCCGCGGGCGATCTGGCGCGCGAGCTCGGCAGTCGCGCCGTGGCGCGAGTAGTAGAGAACGAGGATGTCGGTCATGGCCTGTTGCGCGAAAACAACGCGACTTGCGGGAGCGGAACATTCCGTTCATGCCGCTGTCGGTAAATTTCGACGCATCGTAACGGTTTGCGCAGGGAGTGCCCATGAAGTCCTGGTTGCTGTTGCTCTTGTCCCTGTTCGCGACGACGGTCGGCGCAGCCGAGCCAGCTACTGCGGCGAAGACCCCGAGCCTGGTCGTGACAACTCTGGATCACGGCGAATTCGACCTCGCCAAACACCGTGGACAGTGGGTGTTGGTGAATTTCTGGGCGACCTGGTGCTCGCCCTGCCTGAAGGAAATCCCGGACTTTTCCGCCTTCGACAAGCAGCGCGAGGATGTCTCGGTGATTGGCCTGGCTTTCGAGGAAATCGAGGAGGCGGATCTGCGCGCCTTCCTGAAGGAGCATCCGGCCGGGTATCCGATCGCGCGTGTCGACGTGTTTGATCCGCCGAAGGATTTCGACGTGCCGCGCGGCCTGCCGACCAGTTGGCTGATCGCGCCGGACGGCAGCGTCGCCGAAAAATATCTCGGTCCGATCACCAGCGCCGATCTGGCGCGCCGGATCGATCAGGACAAGAAATGATGGCCGCCGCGCGCTTCATCGTGAGCGGCAAGGTGCAAGGCGTGTATTACCGCGCCTCGACACGCGACCATGCCATCGCGCTCGGCGTGATGGGCAGCGCACGCAATCTCGACGACGGTTCCGTCGAGGTGGTGGCGGTGGGTACCGGCAATGCGATCAGCGAACTCGAACGCTGGCTGTGGCAGGGGCCACCGAGCGCCAAGGTTGCCGACGTCTGCCGTGAAGAGCTGGCGGTCGCGCCGAACGGCGTGCGTGATTTCGTGACGGGCTGAGGCATGCGCGCGCGACTGATCCATGCGCTGGGGTGGCTGGTCGCGAGTGTCGCGGTCTCGGCCGCGCCGGTGACATGGTTTCGTCCGGAGCAGCCGGGCGCCGCGCCGGCCGTCGTGCAACTGTCGGCGGATGATGGCGTCGCGCCGCGTTATTCGGATGCGTTGCGGTCGCGCGGTTTTGCCTATGCGAACTGGCGCGCCGATCGATTCACCGTCGAAGCATGGTCCGAACTGTTGCGGTCCGGCGATGCACTGGATGGGTCGCGCATCGCGCTCGTCGCGTCCGGCAAGCAGGTTGCCGATGCGATGAATCTGATCGCCACAGCGTCACCGCAATCGCTCAATCTGCATGGCCTGGTGCTGCGCGTCGACGAAGACACGCGCTGGCCGGCGTCGCTCGCGTCAGTGAACCGCTGGCCGTCGATGTTGCTGACGTATGCAGCGGCGCAACCGCAGGCACGGACATCGGTCTTCGCATTGGCGCAACAGGCACGCGCCGTGGGCGCCCAGGTCTGGGTGCAGCCGGCAACGAACGACGATGCTGCAGCGGTCGCCGGGTGGCTGGCCGCGCTCGAAGTGAAACGGGCCCGTCGCTTTGAAGACGCCCTGGTTGATGCGTATCGCGGTGACCGTCACGATGCGTTGGTGAGCGCATTGACCAAGATCGCGCCGAGAGACGGCGAGGACCCCGTGCTCGCGCAGGTTGCGGATGCGGAGACCGGACAACCGGTGACGCTGATGCTGGATGCGCAGGGTCGCATTCTGCGCAGCTCGGCGGGTGCGATCGTGCCCGAGTTCGATGCGCGCGGCGCGCTCGCTGCGGTCTTTGGCGACGACGACATCGCCTTGCGTATCGGCCCTGCGGCTGCGCAAACCCTGCTGCATCCGGAAACCGGCGCCCAGGTCCAGGTACTGCCGACGACGATTGCGACCAACGAAGGTGCACGCAGCCTGTTGATGTTGCGACATGCCGATGGCAGTTACGCCTGGTTCGACCTGCACGATACGCGCGGCATCCGCGCGTTGATGGCATCGGATAGCGCCAGCGACCACGGTCGGGTGTGGTGGGCGCTGATGGATGCGGCCGATGCGCGTGGCAGTCGGCTGTTGCGCATCAAGCTGCAGTCGGGCGACCCGCGTCGCGGGCTGTGGTGGGACCCGAGTCATCCTGGACATGCGCTCGATGTACAGCCGATCCAGGGCGGCCACAGTCTCGTCTTCGCGACCTTCGACGAGGTCGGTCAGTCGCGCTGGTTGCTCGCGAGCGGTCGCATCACGCAAGGCCGCTTCGTCGCCAGCAAGGACGGCCTGCAATTGATGCGGCGCGACCCGGCGCTGTCGGCGCCGAAGCCGGACCCGCGCAATGCCGCCCGTATCGCCGTCGATTTTTCGATCGATGCGCGCCACCCCGCCTGCTCAGGGCGCAAGGCGCAGGCGACGCAGCTGGCGCTGCTCACGGTGTCGGACGCACGCGGCACGTTGAGCTGGTGCATCGAGCCGGTGTCATTGCCGGCGGGCGTGCCCGATGCCGACGTGAATGGCACCTGGTACGGCGGCGCCAACGATTCCGGTTGGGGTCTGACGATCGTGGCTTCCGGTCAGGCTGAAACGCGACTGACGTCGGCGATGCTCTACTACCACGATGCCGAAGGTTGGCCGCGTTGGGCGATGGGCGCAGCGCGTGCCGGCGAAGGCGGTGCGGTGCTGGCCATGCACGACTACCTGCAGTCCTGCATCGGTTGCAGCCAGCCGACGCTGTCGGCGCGTCCGCTGGGCGAGTTGCGCCTGCGCGCGAGCGGCTGGTGCGCACAACCGGAACTGCGCGCAGCCTTCGAACTGACGGAAGACGCCAGTCGCAGCTTCTTGCGCGACGAAACCGGCCTGCAACGCGTCACCGAGGCGCGTTGCCACTGAGCGATCAGTAGCGTTCCGGTACCAGGCTGGCTTTCACACCGAGTCTGTCTTTGCCGAGGCGCTTGCGTTTCAGCGGCGGCAGTTTCAGCGGTTCCGGCGCGATCTTCTGGTCCGGCAACCGGTCGAGGAGGTGCGCGAGCATGTTCAGGCGCGCGCGTTTCTGGTCGTTGGCATCGACCACGAACCACGGCGCATGTTTCGTGTGCGTGATCTTGAAGAAAGCGTCGCGCGCGGCGGTGTAGTCGTCATATTTTTCGCGCGCAGCGATGTCGATCGGCGAGATCTTCCAGCGTTTCAGCGGGTCTTCGAGACGTTCCGCGAAGCGCTCCTCCTGCTGCGCCTGGTCGACCGAGAACCAGTACTTGAACAGCAGGATGCCGTCGTCGATCAGCATCTTCTCGAACTGTGGCGTCTGTACGAGCCAGCGCTTGTACTCGGCTTCGTTGCAGAATCCCATGACCCGTTCGACGCCGCCGCGGTTGTACCAGCTGCGGTCGAACAGGACGATTTCGCCGGCTGCGGGCAGGTGTTCGACATAGCGCTGGAAGTACCACTGGGTGCGTTCGCGTTCGCCCGGTTTCGGCAGCGCGACGACGCGGCATCCGCGCGGATTCAGCACTTCGGCCATCGCGCCAATGGCGCCCCCCTTGCCGGCGGTGTCGCGGCCCTCGAACACCACGACCACGCGTTGGCCGGTCGCCTGCACCCAGCGTTGCATCTCGCACAGATGCACCTGCAGCGGCTGCAGCAGTTCGGCGTATTCCTTCTTCTTCAGATGGCCCATGGCGTGCTCCTCAGCGTTCGTGCAGGCGTGGCTTCAGTCCGACCAGGTTGCAGGGTTTGGTGCGTGCGTCGAGCTGCAATTGCAGGATCTGTTCCCATGCGGTGCGGCAGGCCGAGGTCGAGCCCGGCAGCGCGAACACGAAGGTGCCGTTCGCGAGCCCGGCGAACGCACGCGACTGCAGGCTGGCGGTGCCGATGTCCTGCACCGAGATCTGCCGGAACAGTTCGCCGAAGCCGGGCATCTCCTTGTCGAGCAGCAGGCGGATCGCTTCCGGGGTCGAGTCGCGGCCGGTGAAACCGGTGCCGCCGGTGATCAGCACGCCATCGACGGTGTCGTCGGCGATCCATTGCGAGACGATGGCGCGCATCGCGTAAATGCTGTCGCGCACGACCTCGCGTGCGGCGACGCGGTGTCCGGCGCTGCGCAAGGCGCCATCAAGATAGTCGCCGGAGCTGTCGTTGTCGCGCGTGCGCGTGTCCGACACGGTGAGCACGGCGATGTTCAGGGGCACGAAGTGGTCGAGTGCGCTCATGCAGCCTCGGTGATCAGTTTGAGTTCGTCGGCCTGGTGTTCGCGCGCCAGCGGTTCGACCACGGCATCGAGGTCGCCCTCGATGATGGCGTCGAGCGAATACAGCGTCAGGCCGATGCGGTGATCGGTCAGCCGACCCTGCGGGAAGTTGTAGGTGCGGATGCGTTGCGAGCGATCGCCGGAACCGACCTGCACACGCCGCAGTTCGGCTTGCGCTGCGTGCTGCTTTGACTGCTGCTCGTCGAGCAGGCGTGCCTTGAGCAGCGACAGCGCGCGTGCCCGGTTCTTGTGCTGTGAACGTTCGTCCTGGCACTCGACGACGATGCCGCTCGGCAGGTGCGTCACGCGAATCGCCGAATCGGTCTTGTTGACGTGTTGTCCGCCGGCGCCCGAGGCGCGGAAGGTGTCGATCTTGAGGTCGGCAGGATTCAGTTCGATGTCGTCGATCTCGTCCATTTCCGGCAGCACGGCGACGGTCGCCGCCGAAGTGTGGATGCGGCCCTGAGCCTCGGTTTCCGGCACACGCTGCACGCGGTGCGTGCCGGATTCGAACTTCAGGCGCGCGTACACGCCTTCGCCTTCGACACGCGCCACCACTTCCTTGAAGCCGCCGTGTTCGCCCGGATTGGCCGAGATCAGTTCCACGCGCCAGCGTTTCGATTCGGCGTAACGCGTGTACATGCGGTACAGGTCGCCGGCGAAGATTGCGGCTTCGTCGCCGCCGGCGCCGGCGCGGATCTCCAGGAAGACCGGTGCGTCATCGCGCGGATCGCGCGGCACCAGCAGCAAGCCGAGCGATGCATCCAGCTGTTCGTGCGCCGCCGCGAGTGTCTGCAGTTCCTCGGTGGCCATCGCGCGCAGCTCGGCATCGTCCTCGGACTGCATCTGTTTCGCCGCGTCGATGGCGCGTGTGTTGGCTTCGAGCGCGGCGAGGCCATCGGCAATCGGTTCGAGCTGGGCGTATTCGCGCGACAGTTCGCGGAAGCGCTTCTGGTTCGACAGCACCTCGGGTTCGGCGAGCAGGCGTTCCACTTCCACCTTGCGCTCCGCCAGAGCTTCGAGCTTGCGCCGGATCGACGGACTCATCGACGACGTTCGTCCGCGGCGAACAATTGCTCGGCCGTGCGCATCAGGTCGGCGTCGCCACGCAGCGCCGCGGCGCGCAGGTTGCTCGACGGCGCGTGCAGCAGCTTGTTGGTCAGTGTGTGGGCGAGGAAGTTCAGTGCCTCGGCCGGATCGCGGCCGTTGGCAAGCATCACACGTGCTTTCTCCAGCACCTCGTCGCGATTGCGTTCGGCATCGGCGCGGATCTTCTGGATCGGCCCTTGGCCGTCGATGGCTCGCAGCCAGCCCATGAAGTGCTCGGCCGCCAGCGTGACGATTTCCTCGGCCTCGTTCGCGGCTTCGCGACGCGAGCGCATGGCCTCGTCGATCGAGCGGCCGATGTCGTCGACCGTGTACAGGTAGATGTCCTCGAGTTCGGCGACATCGGCGGCGATGTCGCGCGGTACCGCGAGGTCGAGCATGAACTGCGGGCGATGGCGGCGTGCCTTCAGTGCTTTCTTCGCCATCGCCTGGGTGATGACCGGATCGCGCGCGGCGGTCGAGGCGATGACGATGTCGGCCTGCGCCAGTGCGTCCGGCAGATCCGTCAGCGCGATCGCCTGGCCGTGGAAGCGTTCGGCCAGGCCGCGCGCGTTCGCCAGCGTGCGGTTCGCGACCACCAGCCGTTTGGCGCCGGCTTCGACAAGATGGCGCGCACACAGTTCGATGGTGTCGCCAGCACCGATCAGCAACACGCCGGCGGTCGCGAAGTCGGCGAAGATCTGTTGCGCCAGGCGCACTGCCGCGAACGCCACCGACACCGGGCTGGCGCCGATGCGGGTTTCGGTGCGGGCGCGCTTGGCGACGCTGAAACTCTGCTGGAACAGCCGCTCCATCGCCGAGTCGAGCGTGCCGGCGTCGCGCGCGAGGTGATACGAGGTCTTCACCTGGCCGAGGATCTGTGGTTCGCCGAGCACCATTGAATCCAGCCCGGTGGCGACGCGGAACAGGTGCCGCACTGCGGCTTCGCCCTCGTGCTGGTACAGGAAGCCGTCGAGCTTGCCCGGCGCCAGTTCGAAATGACGATGCAGCCAATCGACCGGCACCGCTTCGGCGCCTGCGGCGACCCGGCAATACAGCTCGGTACGGTTGCAGGTCGAGATCACCGCGGCTTCCTGGACACCGGGCAGCGCACGCAGTTCGCGCAGCGCATCACCGGTGCGCTCGGGCGCCAACGCCACTTGCTCGCGCAGGGCGAGCGGGGCGGTCTGATGGTTGAGTCCGAGGGCGAGAAGCGTCATGTCGTGCGAAGATCGGCGGATGCGAATTGTCGATGTCAGGCCCGTCAGGGGCAAGAACGAACGAATGCAAGCCTATCGTGCGTGGCTGCGGACAGGTTTGATCGGCGTCATCTCCGCCGTGCTTGTGGCGTGTGCCACTGCGCCTGCTCCAAGGCCGGATCACGAGCCCGCACCGGCGCTGGCAGCCGACGATCTGGCACTGGTCGAGCGCATGCAGGCCGAATACGCGCTGCAGGGCGGCGACCGTGAGGCGGCAGCCGAGCGCCTCGCCAAGGCGGCCATGCTCAGCGAAGGCCCCGACCAGAGCCTCAGCGCCCTGCGCGCCGCCCTGTATGCCGGCAATCGCAGCGGCGCACAGGTGTTGTTCGCGCGCTGGCGTGGCCTCGCGCCGGATGCGCCGGCCCTGAATGCCTACGCCGCCGCGATCGCCCTTGCCAGTGGCGATTCCGCAGCCGCGCAGTCCGCGGCGGATGCGCTGGGGCAGGGCGATGTGCCGCGTCGTCGGCTGGCCGAAGCCCTGCGCTGGATCAAGTCGGCCGAGCGCGTGTTGCCCTTCGTCGAGTTGCGCGTCGCGAACAGCACCGACATCGAGGATTGGATCCACTGGTCGGCGTTCGCTCGCGACCGTCGCGCACCGGAAGTGGCGATGCGCTTGGCCGACCTGGCCATATCGCGCTTCCCCGACGACGCCCGCGGCTACAGCCTGCGCGCGGCCCTCGTGCGCGAGCGCGATCCGGCCGCAGCCGTCGGCGATCTGGAGCGAGCGCTGGCCATCGACCCGACGTCCGCGACCATCCGCCTGTCGCTCGCCCACGCCTACGACGCCGCTGGGGATTCGGCGAAGGCGGCGGCCGTCGTTGCCGATATCACGCCAGCGAGCGACGCTTCGGTGTCGGCTGAAATCGCCTATGCCGCGCGCGCGGACGATGCAGCCGCTCTCGCGCTTGCCTACCGTCATCTGCAGGATCTGCCTGAGCCGCGCTCGCCGCAACGCTTGATGTTGCTCGGTCACGTTGCCGAACTGGTCGGGCAATCGGCCGCCGCCGAGCGCTGGTATGCCGGCGTGCCCAAGGGCTCGCAATACGCTGCGGCACAATTGCGATTGGCGACGCTGCAGTTTTCGCGGGGTGATGCCGCCGCCACGATCACGACCGTGACCGCACTGCGCGCTACCGGCCTGCTTGAACGCGACGATCTGGTGCGCAGTTACCTGCTCGAAGGCGAAGTCCGCCAGAAGGCCGAGAGCGCCGCAGCGGCCCTGCAAGTCTTCGAAGCCGGGCTGCGCATGCTGCCTGACGACGGCGAACTGATGTATGCCCGGGCCCTGATGTACGCCGAGGCCGGTCGCGACGAGGACATGGAACGCGAGCTGCGACGCATGATCGAACTCGATCCCAGCGACGGTGACGCGCTCAACGCGCTCGGCTACACCCTGGTCGACCACAACCGCGATCTCGACGAGGCGGCCGCACTGCTGGCGCGTGCCGAAAAGATCACGCCGGACAGTGCGGCCTTGCTCGACAGCCTCGGCTGGCTCGCCTACCGGCGCGGCGATCTCGAGGGTGCGCTGGAAAAACTGCGTGCCGCACATGCCAAGCTCGACGATCCGGAAGTCGCCGCGCACCTTGGCGAGGTGTTGTGGCAGAAGGGTGAGCGCGATGAAGCGCAGCGCATCTGGGCCGAGGCGCTGAAGCGCGAGCCCGGCCATCGCACCGTGGTTGAAACGATGCGGCGGTTGCAGCCATGAATCGGTTGTCGATGCGCATCGCATCGATGCTGCTGCTCGTGACGCTCGCTGCCTGCGGGCATCGCGGCGGCACCATCGACGCGGTCGAAACCGACGGGCGCTGGCGTCTCGAAGGGCGGCTCGCGGTGTCCGATGGTCGCGACAGCGGCAGCGGCAGCGTCACCTGGGAACAGGATGGCGCGTATTACACGATCCAGTTGCGTGCACCGGTCAGCGGCCAGAGCTGGCGGCTGTCAGGCGACGCCGAGCTGTGCACGCTGGAAGGCCTGCGTCCGTATCCGCTGACCGCCGATTCGCCCGAGCAATTGCTGGAACGCGAGCTCGGCTGGCACCTGCCGGTGGCACCGCTGCGTGATTGGCTGCAGGGGCGGCCGATGGATGCAGACACCGCCATCGAACACGATGCGGAAGGTCGGGTGACCGGATTCGAGGAGCAGGGCTGGACCATCACCTTCCGCGACTTCCGCGACGGTCGACCGACCCGTATCAGCGCACGCAAGCCACCTTATCAGGTGCGATTGGCGATCAAGTCCTGGGTCGCGCTGCCGTGATCGACACGACGCCGACCACCTGGCCGGCGCCGGCCAAGCTGAATCTGTTCCTGCACGTGGTTGGGCGTCGTGCCGACGGTTACCACCTGCTGCAGACCGTATTCCAGATCATCGACCTGGCCGACACCGTGACCCTGACTCCGCGCATCGATGGCGACATTCACCGCGTCGACCCGCTGCCCGGGGTCGCGGTCGACGATGACCTCTGCGTGCGCGCGGCGCGGGCGCTCCAGCGTGCCACCGGGTCAGCGCTGGGTGCCGATATCGGCTTGGTCAAGCGCATCCCGATCGGCGGCGGATTGGGGGGCGGGAGTTCCGATGCCGCAACCGTGCTCGTTGCACTCAATGAAATCTGGAAAACAGGGCTGAATTGCGACGATCTTGCTGCGATTGGCTTGCAACTTGGCGCTGACGTGCCAGTTTTCGTACGCATGCGCAACGCTTGGGCAGAGGGGGTCGGTGAAATCCTGCAACCCGTTGAATTGAATGGCCAAGTGTTTGTCTTGGTGTATCCCGCTACGCATGTTGCGACGCCGCAAATTTTTTCCGCGCCCGAATTGACACGGGACACGCCGCTCACCACAATCGCGCGCTTTCTTTCGGGCGAGTCCTCGCACAACGATCTTGAACCGGTCGTGCGTGCGCGCCACCGCGAGGTGGATGCTGCGCTGCGCTGGTTGTCGAACCATGCGCCGGCACGGATGAGCGGCAGTGGATCCTGCGTGTTCGCGGCGTGCGCCGACGAGGCGCAGGCACAAGCCGTCGCTGCAGCTTGCCCGGAAGCGTGGCGTGCCTTCGTGGTGCGCGGTTTGGCGCAGTCGCCGCTTCGGGATGCCTTGCTGGCCTACCGGGCGCGCCGCGTCAGTTGAGTGTTCGGTTTCGCGTTGGGACGTCGCCAAGTCGGTAAGGCACGGGATTTTGATTCCCGCATTCGAAGGTTCGAGTCCTTCCGTCCCAGCCATTTCGCTCCTTTCTGTATCCAGCGCGGTGAACGATGAAGACCGATGGCATCCTCGTGTTTGCCGGCAATGCCCACCGCGCGCTGGCGCAGTCGGTCTGCAAGCAGTTGGGCGTGCCGCTCGGCAAGGCGCTGGTCGGCAAGTTCTCCGACGGTGAAGTGCAGGTCGAGATCGAAGAGAACGTGCGCCGCCAGGAAGTGTTCGTCATTCAACCGACGTGCGCGCCGACGGCCGAGAATTTCATGGAGTTGTTGGTGCTGGTCGATGCGCTGAAACGCGCGTCGGTGGCCTCGGTGACGGCGGTCGTGCCGTATTTCGGCTACGCCCGCCAGGATCGACGCCCGCGCTCTGCGCGCGTGCCGATCACGGCCAAGGTGGCTGCGAAGATGATCCAGGCTGTGGGCTGCGATCGCGTTCTGACGGTGGACGTGCACGCGGATCAGATCCAGGG
Organism: Pseudomonadota bacterium; assembly: GCA_022705045.1. GTDB lineage: Bacteria > Pseudomonadota > Gammaproteobacteria > Xanthomonadales > Ahniellaceae > JADKHK01. Next base: position 14,592 of record JAKJFE010000062.1, read on the forward strand.
TTTCTTCGATATTCCGCTGGACAACGTCTATTCGTCGCCGGTGCTGCTGGCCGACGTGTGGCGCCACCACGGCACGAAGAACATCATCGTGGTGTCGCCGGATGTCGGCGGCGTGGTGCGTGCGCGTGCGATCGCGAAGCGCCTCGACGATGCCGACCTCGCCATCATCGACAAGCGCCGCCCGCGCCCGAACGAAGCGACGGTGATGAACATCATCGGCGATGTCGAAGGCAAGACCTGCGTGCTGGTGGACGACATTGTCGACACCGCCGGCACGCTCTGCGCCGCGGCCGCTGCCCTGAAGCAGCGCGGTGCTGCCAAGGTGGTCGCATACTGCACGCACCCGGTGCTGTCGGGTCCGGCGATCGCGAACATTCAGAATTCCGCCATGGACGAGCTGGTCGTGACCGACACGATCCCGCTCTCCGAGGCCGCGAAGGGCTGCGGGCGCATCCGCCAGCTGTCCGTCGCAGAACTGCTGGCCGAGACGATGCGTCGCATCAGTTTCGGTGAGTCGGTCAGCTCGCTGTACATCGATTGATGTCGGCAGACTGACGTTTCGCTCCGCTGGTCGCGGCGGAGCACTTTCCACCGCGAGGTGGGTTTTTCCTACAGAGTCAATGACATGGCAAACAAATCCGAAATCAAGGCCGAATCGCGTGGTGTCGAGGGCAAGGGTGCGAGCCGCCGCCTGCGTCACGCCGGCAAGATCCCTGCGGTGCTTTACGGTGCCAAGGAAGCTCCGCAGAACATCCAGCTCGAACAGCTGAGCACGCAGCTGCACGCCCAGCACGAGTGGTTCTACTCGTCGATCCTGGCGATGAACCTGGACGGCAAGGTGCAGAAGGTCCTGCTGCGCGACATCCAGCGCCATCCGTTCAAGACCATCATCATGCACCTCGACTTCCAGCGCGTCTCGGAAACCGAGAAGCTGCGTCTGGCGGTGCCGCTGCACTTCCTGAACCAGGAAAAGTCGCCGGCGGGCAAGAAGCAGGGCGTGGTCATCACCCACGAGCTCAACGAGATCGAGGTGTACTGCCTGCCGAAGCACATTCCGGAGTTCATCGAAGTCGATCTGTCGAACTTGGAAGTGGGCGACATCCTGCACATCTCCGACCTGAAGCTGGCGAAGGAAGTCGAAGTGCCGGCGTTGAAGCTCGGCAAGGAACACGACCTGGCGATCGTCATCGCCAAGGAAATGAAGGAAGAAGTCGAGATCGCTGGCGAAACTCCGGCCGATGTCCCGGCGACCAAGGTTGCGGCGCCTGCCAAGGGTGCTGCTCCGGCCAAGGGTGCCGCACCCGCGAAGGGTGCAGCTGCGGCCAAGGGCGCAGCTCCGGCCAAGGCGGCTCCGGCGAAGAAGAAGTAATCCTTCAGCGGGCCGGGTGGGCTGCATGCCTGCCCGTGCCTGCGAGGGAATGGGCCGATGGCTGCATTGCGCCTGATCGTCGGTCTCGGCAACCCCGGGACCGACTATTCCCGAACCCGGCACAACGCCGGGTTCTGGTTTTTGGACGCCCTGGCGGAATCGCTGGGCGCGCGTTTTGGCGTGGATGGCAAGCTGCTGGCGGAAACCGCCAAGGCGGACATCGGCGGCCAACCGGTCTGGCTGCTCAAGCCGACCACCTTCATGAACCGTAGTGGCCAGTCAGTGTCTTCGGCCCTCCGGTACTACAAGATCGAGCCTGGCGAATGCCTGGTCGCGCACGACGAGCTGGACCTGCCGACAGGCGCGGCGCGGCTCAAGTTCGACGGCGGCCACGGCGGCCAGAACGGGCTGCGCGACATCATCGCTGCGCTCGGGCACGGCAAGTTTCACCGCTTGCGACTGGGGATTGGCCATCCCGGAGACAAACATGAAGTCACGAACTGGGTGCTGGGTCGGCCTGGTCGCGACGATGAATCAGCCATCCGCGACGCCGTCGCGCGCAGTCTGCAGGTGCTGCCGCAGGCCGTATCCGGCGACTTGAATGGCGCCATGAAGCTGCTGCACACGCCCGCGGGTGCTGCGCGGCCATCGACCGGCACGCGGCCGGCGCAATAACGAATTCGAATCGACAAGGAATCAACATGGGTATCAAGTGCGGCATCGTGGGTTTGCCGAACGTCGGAAAATCGACGCTGTTCAATGCCTTGACCAAGGCCGGCATCCCCGCGGCGAACTTCCCGTTCTGCACCATCGACCCGAACGTCGGTGTCGTGCCGGTGCCGGACGAGCGCCTGAATGTGCTCTCGAGCATCGCCAAACCGCTCAAGATCATCCCGACCCTGATCGAGTTCGTCGACATCGCCGGTCTGGTCAAGGGCGCCGCCTCCGGTGAAGGGCTCGGCAACAAGTTCCTGTCGCACATCCGCGAGGTCGATGCCATCGCGCATGTCGTGCGCTGCTTCGAACACACCGACATCGTGCACGTGGCCGGCAAGATCGACCCGCTGGACGACATCGACACGATCGATACCGAGCTTGCGCTGGCCGATCTCGATTCCGTCGAAAAAGCATTGAACCGCGCCGAAAAAATGGCGAAAGCCAACGATAAGGACGCGATCGTCAAGAAAGAAGTGTTGACGCGCCTGCGTGATCACCTGAATACCGGCAAGTCGGCGCGGAGTGCTGGCCTGTCGCCGGAGGACAAGGCGGCTGTCCGTGATCTATTCCTGCTGACGCTGAAGCCGGTCATGTACGTGGCCAACGTCAAGGAAGATGGCTTCACGAACAACCTGTTCCTCGATGCGGTTCGTGCCCGTGCTGCCACCGAGGGCGCCGAAGTGGTGCCCGTCTGCGCGGCGATCGAAGAGGAGTTGTCGCAGCTCGACGAAGCCGACAAGCAGGCCTTCCTGGCCGACATGGGTCTGGACGAGCCGGGTCTGAATCGCGTCATCCGCGCCGGTTACAAGCTGCTTGGCCTGCAGACCTATTTCACCGCGGGCGAAAAGGAAGTACGCGCGTGGACGATCAAGGCCGGATTCACCGCGCCGCAGGCCGCGGGCGTCATCCACACCGATTTCGAAAAGGGCTTCATCCGAGCCGAAACCATCGCCTACGCCGACTACGTCGAATACAAGGGCGAGGCCGGCGCCAAGCAGGTCGGCAAGCTGCGTCTGGAAGGCAAGGACTACATCGTCAAGGAAGGCGATGTGCTGCACTTCCGCTTCAATGTCTGAACGGGTTGCTCGGCGGCCTGAAAAATAGTCGCCACGCCCCGTTGACGACGACCCGTCGCGTCGTCAGAATATCGGGCTCGTTCGCTGGAGGAATACCCAAGCGGCCAAAGGGGACTGACTGTAAATCAGTTGGCTCATGCCTTCGGTGGTTCGAATCCACCTTCCTCCACCAGTCGAGCCGTTACCGGCGGTGCGATTGGAGCGGCGGCAACGCCGCACCGAAGCGGGAGTAGTTCAATGGTAGAACTGTAGCCTTCCAAGCTACTAGTGCGGGTTCGATTCCCGTCTCCCGCTCCATTGGCGGCTACCCGCAACACCACAATTTGCTTCGCTCACGTAGCTCAGTCGGTAGAGCACTTCCTTGGTAAGGAAGAGGTCGAAGGTTCGATTCCTTTCGTGAGCACCATCTTTCAACCACCAAAACTGATTGACCGGAGTCCGAAATGGCAAAGGGTAAATTCGAACGCACCAAGCCGCACGTGAACGTGGGGACGATTGGTCACGTGGATCACGGGAAGACGACGCTGACGGCGGCGCTGACGAAGATCGGCGCGGAGCGTTTTGGTGGCGAGTTCAAGGCGTACGACCAGATCGACGCGGCGCCGGAAGAGAAGGCGCGCGGCATCACGATCTCGACGGCGCACGTGGAATATGAATCGCCGACGCGTCACTACGCACACGTCGACTGCCCGGGCCATGCGGACTACGTGAAGAACATGATCACGGGTGCGGCGCAGATGGACGGCGCGATCTTGGTGTGCTCGGCCGCGGACGGCCCGATGCCGCAGACGCGCGAACACATCCTGCTGTCGCGTCAGGTCGGCGTGCCGTACATCGTGGTCTTCCTGAACAAGGCGGACATGGTGGATGACGCGGAACTGCTCGAGCTGGTCGAGATGGAAATCCGCGAACTGCTGACGAAGTATGACTTCCCGGGCGACGACACCCCGATCATCGCGGGTTCGGCGCGTCTGGCGCTGGAAGGCGACCAGTCGCCGATCGGCGTGCCGGCGATCCTGAAGCTGGTGGAAGCGCTGGACAGCTACATTCCGGAACCGAAGCGCGACGTCGACAAGCCGTTCCTGCTGCCGGTGGAAGACGTGTTCTCGATCTCGGGCCGCGGCACGGTGGTGACGGGTCGCATCGAGCGCGGCGTCATCAAGGTGGGCGAGGAAATCGAGATTGTCGGTATTCGTCCGACGACGAAGACGACGGTGACGGGCATCGAGATGTTCCGCAAGCTGC